>DATEZY010000087.1:0-54735 GCA_035255085.1 Azospira sp.
TCCAGGGCCAGCAGGTCCAGGGTGATGGCGATGACGACGAAGACGATGAAGCCGCTCCATAGCCAGACATTGCCGATGCTTTCGTTCATGGCCGCGGCCCCTTACCAGTTCTGGCGACGGTCATTGACCCGGCGCCACTCGCCATCGAGGGTAACGGGCTGGCGGGGCGTGCTATCCATGCTGTAGGCCCGGGCATAGGCTGGCTCGGCTTGGGCCGGACCCGTGGCTTCGGCCTGGGGCGCCATGCGGCGGAACACTGCCTTGATGATAGGAAGGATGATGAAGCGACCGATACCGGCCAGGAGGACCAGACGGAACTTGAAGAGCAGGGTGGCGAGCAGCTTTTTCATGGTGTTTCCTTCGCAGATGGGGTGAATGACCCGATCCTCGCCGCCCGTAAACGCAAAAAACCTTTGCCGTTGGCGGCAAAGGTCTCGCTTGGGTTGCGTCGGCGCCTCTCGATGTTGCGCCTCTGGAACCACCCACCGGGCCGGGGAATTCTCATTCCCGTACTGACGACTTCCGGCGGTTCAGCTACTCCCCTTCGTGGGATCGCGGGATTCAATTTACGGCGGATGGGGCGATTGGTCAACCCTGGGAGGATTGTGGTTTTTACGGAGTTGCCGACCTTGGGGCAGATCAGGCCAGGGGGAGGTCCAGGGCTTCCCGGGTCAGGATGTCCCCATCCCAGCGCAGGCAGTCGCCCCAGGCGTGGCTCTGGTCCTGGCGCCAGTCGGCGAGCACCCAGCGTTCGCAGTGGATGCCGTCCACGATGTGGTCGTGGGTGCCGGGGCGGTGGGTGTGGCCGTGGATCAGGGTAGCGTAGCCGTTGTCGCGCAGGAAGTCTTCCACCGTGCCAGCGTTGACGTCCATAAGGCTGTCGGCCCCTTCCCGCTTTTCCGCCTTGATGGCCTCGGAGCGCTGGCGCAGGCCGGCGGCGATGGCCTTGCGCTCGGCCAGGGGCTTGGCCAGGAATTCGGCCTGCCAGTCATTGCCCCGCACCTGGCTGCGGAAGGCCTGGTAGTCCAGGTCGTCAGTGCATAGGACGTCGCCGTGGCTAAGCACGAACTGCCAGGTGACCACAGACAGCACATAGGGATCGGATAGCAGGCGCAGGCCGGCCGCGGCTGCGAATTCAGGGCCGAGGAGAAAGTCCCGGTTGCCGTGCAGCAGGAAAACTTCGATACCCTGGTCGCTTACCTGCCGCAGGGCGGCGATGATGCGGGCGTTGTAGGGGTCCTGGCAGTCGTCGTCGCCGACCCAGTGGTCGAAGAAGTCGCCGAGGATGTAGAGGCCGCTGGCTTCGCGTTCGGGCAGGGATGCCAGGAAGTCGAGGAAGAGGGCGGTAATGCCCGGTACGGCGGGGGAGAGGTGCAGGTCGGAGATGAAGTAGAGCATGGGGCGCGAACGGAAAAAGGTGGCTCGCGCCCCAGGGTCTGCTTGGGTGAGGCTTAGACGACTTCGGCGCGTTCGATGATCACGTCTTCCACCGGCACGTCCTGGTGGAAGCCGCTACGGCCGGTCTTCACGCCCTTGATCTTGTCCACCACCTCGGTGCCTTCGACGACCTTGCCAAAGACGCAGTAGCCCCAGCCGCTGGGGGTGGGGGAGGAGTGGTTGAGGAAGTCGTTGTTCTTCACGTTGATGAAGAACTGGGCCGTGGCGGAATGGGGATCGTTGGTACGGGCCATGGCGATGGTGTAGTTGTCGTTCTTCAGCCCGTTGTCGGCTTCGTTCTTGATCGGAGCCTGGGTGTCCTTCTGCTTCATGCCGGGCTCGAAGCCGCCGCCCTGGATCATGAAACCGTTGATGACGCGGTGGAAGATGGTGTTGTTGTAGTGACCGGCTTCCACGTAGGAAATGAAGTTCTTGACGGTTTCCGGGGCCTTCTCGGCGTCCAGTTCCAGGGCGATGATGCCGAAGTTGGTGTGCAGCTTGATCATGGGGAACCTTTCAGTAGTTATTTCTTGTCGGTGATGAGCTTCACCGACTGGATGATGACCGGGGAGGCGGGAACGTCCTGGAAGCCTCCCTTGTTACCGGTGGAAACCTTGCCGATTTCCTTGACCACGTCCATGCCGCGGATGACGCGGCCGAACACGGCGTAGCCCCAGCCGTCGAAGGAGGGGTAATCCAGGTTGTCGTTATCCACCAGGTTGATGAAGAACTGGGCGGTGGCGGAGTGGGGGTCGCCGCGGCGGGCCATGGCGATGGTGCCGATGCTGTTGCGCAGACCGTTCTTGGCCTCGTTCTGGATCGGGGGCCGGGTGTTCTTCTGGGTCATGTCCGGGGTGAAGCCGCCGCCCTGGATCATGAAGCCGTCGATGACGCGGTGGAAAATGGTGCCGTCGTAGAAACCGTCCTTGGTGTAGCGCAGGAAGTTTTCCACCGACTTGGGGGCCTTGTCGGCGAACAGCTCGATGACGATCTTGCCCTGGTTGGTCTGCATTTCCACCTGGGGATTGGCAGCCCAGGCAGCGGCGGAGAGGCAGACGCCGGCGATGATGGCGGCAAATTTTTGCAGCGATTTGAACATCATGCAGCTCCTTCGTAGAGAATCTTCCAGGTACCGTCTTCGCGGATCCAGTACTGGCGCTTTTTCATGTCGTTGTTCAGGCCGCTGCTGCGGTAGCTCTGTTCGAAGGTCACTACCACGTAGTCCTCCTTATCCGGGGAGCGGAGCATGGAGATGTTGGACAGCTTGACCTTGATCCAGTCCTTACCGGAATTGACGGCCCGTTTCTGCTTGGCGAATTCCTCGAAGCTTTGGTTGCCGGACTGGAACTTGCGCGAGTAGTGGCTCAGGTAGCGTTCCGAGTCCCGGCTTTCCCAGTCGGCGCGCCAGGATTCGATCTGCTGGTTGAGGGCCGTGCGTTCCTTGTTCCAGTCGTCCAGGGAGAGCCATTCCACCGAATTGCTGATGATCACCGGGGTCAGGCCGATCTGCAGGTTCTTCGCCAGGGCATCCAGATCCGGGTTGGCGAGCACGACGCAGCCGTCGGAGGCCTTGGGCGGACGGGAGAAAGTATTGGACGGTACCCCGTGCAACCAGATGCCATGGCCGTTACGGCCCTGGCGCCGATCCCATTCGTTCGGGTAGTTGATGGGGAAGGCACCGCTACCGTAGAAGTCGCCCAGCTTTTCGCGGGAGAGGCTGGAGGTGACATGGTATACGCCGATCGGGGTTTTCTTGTCCCCTTCCTTGCTCTTTTCCGCCCCCAGCTTGCCCTGGGTGATGTAGTAGTCGGCGACGAACCGGGGCCGGCCGGCCTTGGCATCGTTGGCGTAGAGGTAGAGCCGGGACTTCTTGGTGTCCACCACCACGGCATATTTCTGGTCCGGCTGCATCTGAAGCAGGTAGCGCGGCACGGTGTCGGCCGCCGGTTTGTCCTTGTAGGCCCGCAGCCGCACCATGGCTTCGGCGCGCAGGTCTGCCAGCTTGTCTTCCGGTGCCCCGGGGGCATTGCCGAAGGTTTCCAGGGGGCGGGTGCGGGCCAGCAGCAGGTCACCCTTGATCAGGTGGCCGAGGCGGAAGTTGGGGTAGTAGGTGAGCAGGGCTTCCGTGTGCTGCAGGGCCACGTCTAGCCGGTTCTGCTCGATCTCGGTAAAAATGCCGGCGAGCATGGGCTCCAGGCCGGCATCGGAATAGAGGGGCGCAGCGGGACGATTCTGGACAGTGGCTGCCGGCTTGGCCGGCGGGCGGCTGCCCCAGGCCCAGGCTGAGCCAGTGGCGATCAGGCAAAGCAGCAGGGATGCATTACGGGCGAGGCGCGGGGCGCCACCCAGGTGTTGCTTATGGGTCATCAGCCGCCCACTTTTTCCTGCTGGATCAGCCATTTGCTTCCGGATTTAATTAGTACCAGGGTCTTGCCCGTGGAGGACTTGAGGGAGGCCGAGGTGTAGTGCTGTTTAAAGCGCACCGTGGCCTTGTCGCCGTTCAGGTTGACCGTGATGTCGCTGACCGCCACCTGCAGCTTGCCCGGCTTGTCGATGCGGCTGGCCCGCTCGTTTTCCCAGGCTTTGCGCGAGGCGCCGCCGGGAACCTGGAATTCGGGGGCGTAATAGCTGAGATAGCCCTTCACGTCCTTGCGCGACCAGGCGCTGGCCCAGGCATTCACGGCCTTGGTGACATTGGCTTCATCCCCATCCGACTTGGCGGTTGGGGCCGGTTGCTTGTCGTTCTTCTCGGCCTTGGCCGGTTCCGCCGCTTTTTCCACGGCAGGCTTGGCGGCGGCCGAGGATTTGCTCTCCACTACCGTGACCTTGGCCGGTTCGGCCGTCGGTTTGGCGGGGGCTGCAGCCGGTACCGGCGCGGGAGCCGGTGCGGCAGCCGGAGCAGCTGCAGTCGTCGGGGCCGCGGTGGTTGCCGCAGGCTTGCCGCTGGGACGGGTGGTGATGAGTTCCCGGATCAGGGAAAGTTTGCTCTGGGCCGCCGTATTGGAGGAGTCCAGTTGCAGGGCCTTGTCGTAGGCCTGGCTGGCTAGCTTGGCATAGACGTCGCCCAGGTTTTCGTGGGCGACGGCGTAGGACGGATGGGTACGGATGGCCATTTCCAGGGCGCTGCGGGCCTTGTCATACTGCTTCTGCTGGGCGTAGAGCACGGCCAGGTTGTTGTAGGGTTCCGGCAGTTCCGGATAGTCCTCAGTGAGCTTGGTGAAGACGACGATGGCCTCGGGCCCCCGGTTCAATTCGGTGAGGATCAGCCCCTTGAGGAAGCGCCCCTGGGCATCCTTGGGATGGGTGGCGATATAGGCATCGGCCTGGGTCAGGGCTTGGGGAAACTGCCCCTGTTTTACCAGCTTCTGAACCTCGGGCAGGGAGGCTTCGGCAGAGAGGGCTGCACCGCTGACGGAAAGACCGAGAAAGGCGCCCAGCAACAGGGCCGGGAGGAGCTTCGGACGTTGCGGCGAGCGGGGGGACGGCGAAAAGTGGGAAACCATCGTTATGTTATACTCTCTCGGACTGTTTATCGGCTTTTTGCCAAACCTTCAGATTCTAACAAGAAGCGGGCCGGAACGAAATCTCGCTGCGCCCTTCCGGCTTCTGGAACCCTCCTTTGCTGCCGCTCCATCGGCCTGCCAGGCAGGCGTTGAGCGTTCCTGCCGCTTCCCCGTTTCCATTCATTCGCCATGCTGAAAATCTACAACACCATCACTCGGGAAAAGCAGGAATTCGTGCCCATCGAGCCGGGCAAGGTCAAGATGTACGTCTGCGGCATGACCGTCTATGACTACTGCCACCTGGGCCATGCGCGGGTGATGGTGGTGTTCGACGCGGTCTATCGCTGGCTGCGGGCCAGTGGCCTGGATGTGACCTATGTCCGCAATATCACCGATATCGACGACAAGATCATCCGCCGGGCCCTGGAGAACCAGGAATCCATCGGCCAGCTGACGGACCGCTTCATCGCCTACATGGACGAGGATGCGGCCGCCCTGGGAGTGCAGAAGCCGACCTTCGAGCCCCGTGCCACCCGCTACGTGGACCAGATGCTGAGCCTGATCGGGAAGCTGGAAGCCCGGGGCCTGGCCTATAAGGCGGGGGACGGCGACGTCAATTTCTCGGTGCGCAAGTTCGACGGCTATGGCCGTCTTTCCGGCAAGTCCCTGGACGATCTCCGTGCCGGGGAGCGGGTCGAGGTGGATTCGGCCAAGCAGGACCCTCTGGACTTCGTTTTGTGGAAGCATGCCAAGGAAGGCGAACCGGCCTGGGATTCTCCCTGGGGCCAGGGCCGCCCGGGCTGGCACATCGAGTGCTCGGCCATGAGTTCCGATCTCCTGGGTCAGCATTTCGACATCCACGGCGGTGGTCAGGACCTGCAGTTCCCCCACCACGAGAACGAAATCGCCCAGTCCGAGGGCGCCCACGGCAATACCTTCGTCAATTACTGGATGCACAACGGCTTCGTCCGGGTCGATGACGAGAAGATGTCCAAGTCCCTGGGCAACTTCTTCACCATCCGTGACGTGCTGAAGAAATATGATGCCGAGGTGGTGCGCTTCTTTATCCTGCGCGCCCATTACCGCAGCCCATTGAACTATTCCGACGCCCACCTGGACGATGCCCGCCAGGCCCTGACCCGCCTCTACACCGCCCTCAAGGCAGTGGCGGCGGATGATGCGGGAGTGGATTGGAGCGACGACTACGCTGCCCGTTTCAAGGCATCCATGGACGATGACTTCAATACCGCGGAAGCCATGGCCGTGCTGTTCGATCTGGCCAACGAGGTGAACAAGACGCGCTCGCCGCGCCTGGCCGGGCAGCTCAAGGGCCTGGCCGGGGTGCTGGGCCTGCTGGCGCGGGATCCCCAGGCCTTTTTGCAGGGCGAGCCGGGGGGCGGTGAGGCCGGCCAGGAAGGCCTGTCGGCCGAGTCTATCGAAGCCCGCATTGCCGACCGGGTGGCGGCCAAAAAGGCCAAGAATTTTGCCGAAGCCGATCGGCTGCGGGCCGAACTGCTGGCTGCCGGCGTCATCCTGGAGGACACGGCCCAGGGGACCACCTGGCGTCGCGCCTGATCAGGCTGTCGTCAGCGCTTCCCGCCTGGAGCGGGAGCCAATAAAAAACCCGCCATACGGCGGGTTTTTTATTGGGCGCGAGGGGCGCTTTAACGCAGCACCCGACCGCCGCTGCCGATCACCGTCAGGTCCACATAGCGGGAGCCATTGTGGTCGTTGGGGGTGAAGGTGACCCGGTAGCCGCCCAGGTCAAAGTTGTTCATGGACTCCAGGGTGGTCACCAGTTTTTCCCGGGTCAGATCCTTACCAGTCTTGCGCATGGCCTCGACCATCACCTTGGCCATGGCATAGCCTTCGACGCCGTAGTAGGGCGACTGGCCCTTCTTGCCGGCGGCGGCCATGACCTTGCGGTATTCCCGCACCAGAGGATTGCTGTCGTTCCAGGGGTAGGGCATGACCTGGGAGATGCCGATGCCCCGGGCATCGTTACCCAGTTCCTTCACCAGCAGGTCGGCGCCCACCGGGGAAAGGGTCATGAATTGGGGATTCTGGCCAGCCTTGCGCATCTGGCGTACGAACTCCGCTGTCGGCTTGTACAGGGTCACCATGACCACCGCCTGGGGGGTGACCTTGGAGATGGTCTGCACGGCCTTGGTGACGTCCAGGGAGTTGCGTTCCACCGTGCCGACGGCGGAGGGCGCCAGGCCATGCTTCTTCAGGGCGGCGGTGACGCCATCCAGGCCTGATTTGCCGAAACCGTCGTTCTGGTAGAACACGGCGATGTTCTTCAGGCCCAGGGAAACCAGCTGGCTGATGATGGCCTCGGTTTCATTGGCGTAGCTGGCCCGGACGTTGAACATGTAGCGGTTCACCGGTGTGCGCAGGGTGTCGGCGCCGGAGATGGTGCCAACCAGGGGTACCTTGGCGCCGGAGAAAACTTCCATGGCCGCAGTGGTGGGGGAGGAGCCGTAGAAGGCGAGGAGGGCGAAGGCCTTGTCCTCGTTGATCAGCTTCTTGGTGTTGGCGACTGCCCTTTCGGTTTCATAGCCGTCGTCGTAGGAAATCAGTTCGAGCTTGCGGCCGTTGATGCCACCGGCTTTATTGATTTGTTCGAAGTAGGTGGTGATGCTCTCTTTCATTTCGGTGCCATAGACACCGTTGGGGCCAGAGAGCGGGGCGGACATGCCCAGGGTGATGGTGTTGTCGGTGACTCCAGTTTCGGCTTGGGCCCCCAGGGCACAGCACGCCAGCAGCAGCGACAGCAGGCGATTGCGGAATGGCTTCATTTCCCCTCCTTGCGGAATAACTATTGTTGTAGGTACAAGTTATGGGGAAGGACTATGGCATTGGTGGCCCTGGATTGCAAGCTGGGCGCCGGTGTTTTGAGTTGTCGTTCGCTCAAAAAAATACGGCGGCCCGGAGGCCGCCGCTGAGGCTACGAGTTTACCGGGAGACCCTGGAGAAAGGCCTCTCCAGCCAAGGGCTTACTGGCCGAAAAACTCCTTCACCTTGTCCATCCAGGAATTGGCGCGGGGGTTGTGCTTGGCGGTGTTGCCGCCGCTGATGACTTCCAGCTCCCGCAGCAGTTCCTTCTGGCGCTCGGTCAGGCTCACCGGGGTTTCCACCACGACATGGCACAGCAGGTCCCCGTGGGCGTGGCTGCGCACTCCCTTGATGCCCTTGCCGCGCAGGCGGAAGACCTTGCCTGACTGGGTTTCCGCCGGGATCTTGATATTGGCGGCGCCATCCAGGGTGGGGATTTCGATTTCCCCGCCCAGGGCGGCGGTGGTGAAACTTATGGGCATTTCGCAATGCAGGTCGTTGTGGTCCCGCTGGAATACCGGGTGGGCCTTGAGGTGAATCTGCACATAGAGATCCCCCGGGGGGCCTCCATTGACGCCGTGCTCGCCCTCGCCGGCGAGACGGATGCGATCGCCCTCGTCCACCCCTGCCGGAATCTTCACCGCCAGGGTCTTGTGCTGCTTCACCCGGCCGGCGCCATGGCAGGAGCCGCAGGGATCGGGAATGATGCGGCCCGTACCGTGGCACTTGGGGCAGGTCTGCTGGATGGAGAAGAAGCCCTGCTGCAGCCGCACCTGGCCGCTGCCCTGGCAGGTGGGACAGGTCTTGGGCTGGGTGCCGGCCTTGGCACCGGAGCCGCTGCAGGTGTCGCAGACTTCCATGGTGGGAATGCGGATCTTGGTTTCCGTCCCCTTGGCTGCCTGCTCCAGGCTGATTTCCAGGTTATAACGCAGGTCGGCGCCCCGGTAGATGTTGGAGCGGCCACCGCCGCCGCCACCGCTACGGCCACCGAAGATGTCGCCGAAGATGTCGGCGAAGGCATCACCGAAGCCGCCGCCACCACCAAAGCCACCGCCGCCGAAGCCGCCGGCCTGGGGATCCACCCCGGCATGGCCGTACTGGTCGTAGGCGGCGCGCTTCTGGGCGTCGGAGAGTATCTCGTAAGCTTCCTTGGCTTCCTTGAAGTGGTCTTCAGCCTTGGGGTTATCCGGATTGCGGTCCGGGTGGTATTTCATGGCCAGCTTGCGGTAGGCCTTCTTGATTTCGTCGTCGCTGGCGTCACGATTGACGCCCAGGACTTCGTAAAAATCTTTTTTTGCCATTTCAGCTCTCTAAAAGGCACGGTCGCAAAGCGTGCAAAGGGGGCCGGGTAGCCTTGCCTTGCACGTCCTTGCGACCCGTGGTCGGACAGGAAGAGGGGATTACTTCTTGTCCTTCACCTCGGTGAATTCAGCATCCACCACATCGCCTTCCACCGGCTTTTCGCCGCCGGGAGCAGCGCCGGCGCCAGCTTCAGCACCGCCGGCCGCAGCCTGCTGCTGGGCGTACATCTTCTCCCCCAGCTTCTGGGCGGCCGTGCCCAGGGCCTGGGTCTTGGCTTCGATCTCGGCCTTGTCGGTGCCGCGAATGGCTTCTTCCACGTCCTTGATGGCGGCTTCGATGGCGGCCTTTTCCTCGTCGGACAGTTCCTTGCCGTACTCGGTCAGGGATTTCTTGGTCATGTGCACCATGGTGTCGGCCTGGTTACGGGCGTCCGCCAGTTCGTGCACCTTCTTGTCCTCTTCGGCATGCAGCTCGGCATCCTTCACCATGCGCTGCACTTCGTCCTCGGACAGACCGGAGGAAGCCTGGATCTTGATCTTGTTTTCCTTGCCAGTGGCCTTGTCCTTGGCGGAAACGTGCAGGATGCCGTTGGCGTCGATGTCGAAGGTCACTTCGATCTGGGGCATACCGCGGGGGGCCGGCGGGATGTCGGACAGGTTGAACTGGCCCAGGCTCTTGTTGCCGGAAGCCACTTCCCGCTCACCCTGCAGCACGTGGATGGTTACGGCGTTCTGGTTGTCGTCGGCGGTGGAGAAGACTTGGCTGGCCTTGGTCGGGATGGTGGTGTTCTTCTGGATCAGCTTGGTCATGATGCCGCCCAGGGTTTCGATACCCAGGGACAGGGGGGTTACGTCCAGCAGCAGCACGTCCTTCACTTCACCTTGCAGCACGCCGCCCTGGATGGCAGCGCCCACGGCTACGGCTTCGTCCGGGTTAACGTCCTTGCGCGGTTCCTTGCCGAAGAACTCCTTCACCTTGTCCTGGACCTTGGGCATGCGGGTCATGCCGCCCACCAGGATCACGTCGTCGATGTCGCCGATCTTGACGCCGGCATCCTTGAGGGCGGTGGCGCAGGGGGCGATGGTGCGTTCCACCAGCTCGTCCACCAGGGACTCGAATTTGGCACGGGTGATCTTCAGGGCCAGGTGCTTGGGACCGGAAGCGTCGGCGGTGATGTAGGGCAGGTTGATTTCGGTCTGCTGGGAGGAGGAAAGCTCGATCTTGGCCTTTTCGGCGGCTTCCTTCAGACGCTGCAGGGCCAGCACGTCCTTGGACAGGTCGGCGCCCTGTTCCTTCTTGAATTCGGAAACGATGTAGTCGATCAGGCGTTGGTCGAAGTCTTCGCCGCCCAGGAAAGTGTCGCCGTTGGTGGACAGCACTTCGAACTGGTGCTCGCCGTCGATTTCGGCGATTTCGATGATGGAGATGTCGAAAGTGCCACCACCCAGGTCATACACGGCGATTTTTTTGTCGCCCTGCTTCTTGTCCATGCCGAAGGCCAGGGCCGCGGCGGTGGGTTCGTTGATGATGCGCTTCACTTCCAGACCGGCGATTCGGCCGGCGTCCTTGGTAGCCTGGCGCTGGCTGTCGTTGAAGTAGGCGGGCACGGTGATGACGGCTTCGGTCACTTCCTCGCCCAGGTAGTCCTCGGCGGTCTTCTTCATCTTGCGCAGCACTTCGGCGGAAACCTGGGGCGGGGCGATCTTCTTGTCGCGCACATCCACCCAGGCGTCGCCGTTGTCGGCCTTGACGATCTTGTAGGGCATCATGGCGATGTCCTTCTGCACTTCCTTTTCCTCGAAGCGGCGGCCGATCAGGCGCTTCACTGCGAACAGCGTGTTGCGCGGGTTGGTGACAGCCTGGCGCTTGGCCGGGGCACCGCACAGCACTTCGCCGTCTTCAGCATAGGCGACGATGGAGGGGGTGGTGCGGGTGCCTTCGGAGTTTTCGATAACCTTGGGCTGGCCGCCTTCCATGATGGCGACGCAGGAGTTGGTGGTACCCAGGTCGATGCCGATGATCTTGCCCATAGTGCGAGTCCTTTCAGGGTGGGAGGCGGTGGGAGCTTTCAGCCCGGCGCACCTGCCTCGGTCAATACAATTGGTTTCTGGTCCCTAAGTGGGGATGGAGTGGGTTATTTCAAGCGTCCTTGGCCTTGGCGACCATCACCATGGCCGGGCGCAGGACCCGGTCGGCGATCAGGTAGCCCTTTTGCAGCACATTGACCACCGTGTTGGCCTCCTGGTCCGCTTCCACCATGCCGATGGCCTGGTGCTTGTTGGGATCGAATTTCTGGCCCACGGGGTTTTCTTCCTTGACGCCGGACTTCTCGAAGGCGGAGAGAAGATTCTTCAGGGTCATATCCACGCCGGTGCGCAGGGTGTCCGGGTTGGTGTCGGCCAGTGCCATTTCCAGGGTGTCCTTCACCGGCAGCAGGGCTTCGGCGAATTTCTCGATGGCGAATTTGGAAGCCTTGGCGATGTCTTCCTGGGCCCGGCGCCGCATGTTCTCGGTTTCGGCCTTGGCGCGCAGCCAGGCGTCGTGGTGCTCCTGGGCATTCAGTTCGGCCTGGCGCAGCAGTTCCTCCAGGCTGGGGGTGGAATCCACCGCGCCCTCGGCGTTGGTGACGGATTCGGGAGCGTTGGCATCGCCGCTGACCGGGATGGGGTCCTGGGGCGTGTTCTGTTCTTGCATGTCTTGGATCTCCGGGAAAACTTCGCCCTAACTGGGGGCGATATTTTGCATTTCAAGGGGGCTGTGTAAATTTTTGCCCCCGGGGTAAAGAAAAAGGGCGCCGCGTGATGCGGCGCCCTTTGGGAGTGGCGTCTATCGGGCTTAAACCTTGAAGCGCCCGACGGTGCTCTGCAGACTGTCAGCCAGGGATTCCAGGGACTGGGCGGCGGCGGCGGTCTGTTCCACCGCGTCGTTGTTGTCCCGGGCCATGGCGGCGATGGACTCGATGCTGTCGGCCACTTCGCTGCTCACCCGGCGTTGCTCGTCGGTAGCGCCGGCGATGGCGTCCAGGCCGTGGCCCACTTCCGTGACCGAGCCGTTGGCTGCCTGCAGGATGTCGGCGACGCTGGCCACCGAACTCTGGCTGGAGTTGAGGTGGCCCAGGCCTTCCTCGATGGCGCGGCGCACGGCCACCGATTGGGCGGCCAGGGTTTCGGTGATGGCATCGATCTCGCTGGCGGAGCGGGAGGACTTCTCGGCCAGCTTGCGCACCTCGTCGGCCACCACGGCGAAGCCCCGGCCCTGTTCCCCGGCCCGGGCGGCTTCGATGGCCGCATTGAGGGCCAGCAGGTTGGTCTGCTCGGCGATGTCCTTCACTTCCTGGGTCATCTTGTTGATGGCATCGGTGTTGCGCACAAACTCGTTCACAGAGTCGGCCATGGTCTTCACCGTCTGCTCCACATTGGTCATTTCCCCGAGCAGGTGGGACAGGCTCTTGTTGCCTTCTTCGGCCCGCTTCAGGCTTTCCTGGGACTGGTGCTGCACATGCTCGGCGCTCTGGGAGATGGCGGCGATGGAGGACACCATCTGTTCCACGGCGGAGGCGGCGTGCAGGGACTTCTCGTTCTGCTGGTGTGAGCCTTGGGCCACCTGAGTGGCGCTCTGGGAAAGGGCGTGGGCCTTGGCGGAAACCTGGGAAGCGGATTGGCTCACCTGGCGCACCAGGTTGGAGAAATTCTCCATGACCTGGTTGAACACCGTGGCCGCCTGGCCGACCTCGTCCTGGCCCTTCACTTCCAGGCGCCGGGTCAGATCCCCTTCGCCAGTGGCGATATCGCGCAGGCCGTGGGTCAGGTGCTCGATGGGGGTGGTAACGAAGTGACGGATGAAGAGGTAGATCACCGCCAGGAGAATCAGGCTGGCGCCAAAGGCGGCGGCCGCGACCTTCAGGCGGAAGGCATTCACTTCCTTATCCACCTTGTCCAGGGAAACCTTCATGCTGACCACGCCCAGCACCGTGTTCTCGGGGGTCTGGTGGCACATGATGCAGTTCTTGCCGAGATAGTTGGTGGAGGCCAGGGTGGGATTGACCACGCGCAGGTAAGGCGCGCCATTTTCCTCATGCACGGCGGAATAGGCCTTGCCGCTCTGCATCACCTGTTGCTCGATGCTGTCCATGGGACGGGTGTCTTTGGTGTCTGGGCCGAACAGCTTGACCACGGCTTCACCCCGGATCACGTGCAGGTCCTTGATCACGGCGAGCTGCTTGATCTGGTCGAGGAAGACTTCGCGCTGGCCGACGGTGCCTGTGATCATCATGCCGGTGAGGCCGGCCATGGTCATTTCGTGGATGCTGCGGGCAAAGTCGGAGGCCTGGTTGATGGCCGTTTCGCGATTGACCTCGGATTCCCAGACAATCATGCTGGTCCAAACGGCGATCAGCACGAACCAAATAGCTGCGGTAAGGCGAACCCAGATTTTCAAATCGGCGATGCGAGCCATAGTCTTCCCTGATTGCTTGGTCTTTAAGTTATTAGCGCGTGACCGCCTGTCAGGCAGTCAAATCGAGCTGCTGGACTGTGCCAGCTTTGCCATTCTCGTTCAAAAACACGCTGGAGGCCAGTACCGAAGCCTGCAATTTATTCTGCCCATCCTTGATATCGAAAGGGGTGCCGATCTTGCCCAGGTAGAGGGCCCCCACCTGGCGTTCGGCGAGGCTGGTGAGCTGATCTTCTCCCGCCGCGTCGCGGGTCAGGACACGGAGCTGGTCGTATACGGCATCGTTGGCGTCGATCCAGCCGTTCTGGTCCTGGTCGTAGGCGGCCAGTTCGCTGAAGCCGTTGCCCGAAGTCGGGCCGAACAGTTCGCTGCCGTTGTTGATCTTGCCGTCGCTGTTCTTGTCCAGGGCCAGGAAGCCGCTGCCGCCGGTGGCGAAATTGATGCTTTCGTCCGTGCCGTCCGCATCCAGGTCGAAGCTGAAGCGCTGGTCGGTGAGCTGGGCAGCCGTGCCGCCGAAATTGATGACCAGGGGATCCTTCTTCACCGCATCTCCGGCGCGGATGCTGACATTGGTTTCTTCGTGATAGCTCCGGCTCATTTCCAGGTTCAGGTCAAACTTGATTTCCTGGCCATCGCTGGTGTGCACCAGGCCGGAGGCACTAAAGCTGGTTTGTTCGGTTTCGCTGATGCTTTGGTGATAATCGTATTCGATGCCGTAGCCGGCGTGCTGGGGGGCGGCCGGAGCCGCCTTGGCTGCAGCGTTGCTCGTTTCGGGCAGGGGCAGGTCGGCCCCAGCGTTTGCCTGCAGGTCGTGGAGATTGAAGAGCTTGATCTTGCGGCCGAGGAAATATTCCACCACGGTCTTGATCAGGATCAGTTTCGGGTCCTTGGTCACCGTGTCGTCGGTGTCCTGGATGGCCTGGGCTTCGCCGCTCTGGGCGGCCTTGCCGGCATCCGAAAGGCTGACTTGGGCCGCTGCCGGGGCGGTGGCGGGAGGCGGCGTTTGGCGCGTGCCCCGCCCCTCGAAGTCGGGGTGCTGGTCCCCGATCCAGAAGCGCAGGTTTTCCTGGGTTTGCTGCTGGCGCAGGCTGAAATGGGTGGAAGCCATTTCCACTGCGGCGCTGGCGATTTTCATGCTCGTCTCCCGATGCCTCTTACCATCAGGTTAACGGCATGGAACGCCCGATATTTAGACCTGGGTTCGGGCCCAGCGCACCAGGCTGGCGGTGTCCATGGCCCCGGATTGGCGGGCGATTTCCCGGCCACCACGGAACAGGATGAGGGTGGGGATGCTGCGGATGGCAAAGCGCGCCGCCAGGGCAGGCTCGGCTTCCGTGTCCACCTTGGCCAGGCGGAAGTAAGGCTCCAGCTGGGCCGCCGCGGCGCTGAAGGCCGGGGCCATGGCCCGGCAAGGGCCGCACCAGGGGGCCCAGAAATCCACCAGCAGGGGCAGGTCGCTGCGACTCAGATGAGTGTTGAAGTTGCGGCTGTCCAGAGCGACCGGCTGGCCGGTAAACAAGGGGCTTTTGCATTGGCCACAGTTGGGCTCTTCCGCAAGCCTGGCCTGGGGCAGGCGATTGACGGCGTGGCAATGGGGGCAAACCAGATGCAGGGTGTCGCTCATGGCGGTCTCTTTGTTTATAAGATTCCGCTGATAGATGGGGCGCCGGCTCCGGAATTCAAGAGCCGGCGCCGGTGCTAGTCGCCGGTACTAACTTTTGGCGCCCAGGGCCCGGGCCAGTTGGGCTGACTGGTCCAGGGCGGTGGCCTCGGGCACGGCCAGGGGCCAGCCCTGGAGGTGCTGCAGGGCGATGTCAGCCAGGGCGGCAAGCCATTCGGGGCGCTGGTTGAGGCAGGGAATGTAGTGGAATTCCTTGCCGCCGCTGCCGAGGAAGCTGGCCTTGCCTTCCAGGGCGATTTCTTCCAGGGTTTCCAGGCAGTCGGCGACGAAGCCGGGGCAGATCACGTCCACCCGTTCCACCCCTTCCCGGCCGAGGCGTTCCAGGGTCGGTGCGGTATAGGGCTGGAGCCATTCGGCCTTGCCGAAGCGGGACTGGAAGCATAGCTCCACCTGCTCCGGCGCCAGGTTCAGGGCTTCAGCCAGGAGCCGGCCGGTCTTGCGGCATTCGCAGTGATAGGGGTCGCCCAAGTCCAGGGTGCGCCGCGGCACGCCGTGGAAACTCATGAACAGGCGGTAGGACTTGCCCGGCAGGCCGGCCTGGTCCCAGTGCTGGCGTACGCTGGCGGCGAGGGCGGCGATGTAGCCCGGGTGCTCGTGGAAATTGCGCACGGTACGGATTTCCGGCTGGTTGCGCACCTGCTGCAGATGGGCAAAGGCAGCATCCAGGGCGGTGGCGGTGGTGCTCCCGGCGTACTGGGGATACAGGGGCAGCAGCAGGATGCGGGTGCAGTTCTGCTGCTTCAGCCGGGTCAGGGCATCGGCCACCGAGGGCTGGCCGTAGCGCATGGCGTAATCGACGATCACCGAATGGCCGGCATGGCCCAGGTAGCCCTGGAGCAGCTTGGCCTGGGCGGCCGTATGGACGCGCAGGGGCGAGCCCTCTTTGGTCCACACGGTGGCGTATTTCTCGGCGGATTTCTTGGGGCGGGTGTTGAGGATGATGCCGTTGAGAATGGGCCACCAGACCAGGCGGGGGATTTCCACCACCCGGGGGTCGGACAGGAATTCCTTCAGGTAGCGGCGCAGGGCCGGAGCAGTGGGGGCCTCCGGAGTGCCCAGGTTGATCAGCAATACGGCGGTGCGGGGTGCCGTGCCATGACGGTACTCCGGTTCGGGAAGATAGGCGGGCATCAGGGGTTGGCCTGGTAGGAGAGGGCGCTGGAAAGGAGCTTGGCGGTGATATCGACGATCGGGATGACCCGTTCGTAGGCCATGCGGGTGGGGCCGATGACGCCAACGGAGCCGACCACCTGGCCGTTGACCTCATAGGGAGCGGTGACGACGCTGCATTCATCCAGGGGGGCCAGGCCCGATTCGCCGCCGATGAAAATCTGCACTCCCTCGGCCCGGTTGGATATGTCCAGCAGGCGCACCAGGCTGGTTTTCTGCTCGAACAGGTCGAATAGCTCCCGCAGGCGTTTCATGTTGGAGGACAGGTCTTCCACCTCCAGCAGATTGTTTTCGCCCCGGATCACGTATTCCTCAGCGGTTTCGGTTAGGGTTTGGCTACCCACTTCCAGGGCGGCAGACATCAGCACCTTCATGTCGTCCTGCAGTTGCTGCAGCTCAGCCGCCAGGCGAGTGCGAATCTGCTGGAAGTTGAGTCCGCCAAAGTGGTGGTTCAGGTAGTTGGCCGCCGTCACCAGCTCTGCCGGGGAGTAGGGCCTTTCCGTCAGCAGGATGCGGTTCTGCACGTCACCGTCGGTGGTGACGATGATCAGCAGGATGCGCTTTTCCGATAGGCCGAGAAATTCGATCTGGCGGATGGCCGGGGTCTGGCGCCGGGGGGCTTGCACCACGCCGGCGAATTGGGTCAATTCCGAGAGGAGCTGGGAGGCGCTGCTGATGAGCCGCTGGGGCTGGTTCTGGGCCAGCTGCCCCTCGATGGCGTGGATCTGCCGCTCCGCCAGGGGCTGCACCGCCAGCAGGCTATCGACGAACAGGCGATAGCCCCGGGGGGTGGGAATGCGGCCGGCAGAGGTGTGGGGGCTGGCGATGAAACCCTGCTCCTCCAGATCCGCCATGACATTGCGCACGGTGGCGGGGGAGAGATCCAGGCCGGAATATTTGGACAGCGCCCGGGAGCCCACGGGCTGGCCCTCGGAAATGTAGCGTTCCACCAGGGTCTTGAGCAGGATACGGGCACGATTGTCGAGCATGGAACGAATTTTACCGAAAAACCCCGGGGGTGCCAGCGCCCGTTACACGGTCCAGGGGCGCGGGGTTTTGTGGTTTAATTCCGCCCATGAAATCAGCCCGATCCCGACTCCCGCGTATCACGGATGACTCCGGTCCGATGCCGCCCCGGACCATCGCCCTCATCGGCAAATACCATAGTCCGGAGATTGCCGAATCCTTGCGCGCCCTGGCCCAGTATCTGAGCGAGCGCGGCGTGACGGTGATGATCGAGGCGGAGACGGCGGAGAACGTGGGGGAACGGCGCTGGATGACCGGCGACTTCCAGTCCATCGGTGCCCACGCCGACCTGGCCATCGTCCTCGGCGGCGACGGCACCATGCTCAACGCCGCCCGCTACCTGGCCCGCTACAAGGTGCCCCTGGTCGGGGTGAACCAGGGTCGCCTCGGCTTCATGACCGACATCGCCCGCAGCGACATGCTGTCCTGCATGGAGGATCTCCTCGATGGCCGCTTCGTGTCGGAAGAGCGCCTCATCATGGATGCCGAGGTGATGCGGGATGGCCGGGAGGTGTGCGCCAACCAGGCCCTGAACGATGTGGTCATCGACAAGGGGGCCATCGGCCGCATGATTGAATTCGAGCTGTTCCTGGACGGCGAATTCATCTACAACCTGCGAGCCGACGGCATTATCGTTTCCACCCCCACCGGTTCCACCGCCTATGCCCTATCGGCCAATGGCCCGATCCTGCACCCGACCCTGGGCGGCATCGCCCTGGTGCCCTTGTGTCCCCATGCCCTGACCAACCGGCCGATTACCGTCTCCGACCGTAGCAATATTGAACTGCGCATCATCCAGGCGGCCGATGCCCGGGTGCACTTTGACGGTCAGGTAGCCTTCGACATCAAGCGCCACGATAGCCTCCACATTCGCCGTTCCGCCTACAGCGTTTGTTTTCTCCATCCGCCCGGTTACAGCTACTTCGCCATGTTGCGCCAGAAGCTGCACTGGAGCGAACGTCCCCAAGGTCATTCCTAGCCATGCTGCAACGCCTCACTATTCGTGATTTCGTCCTGGTCGACCGGCTGGAGCTCGATTTCTCCCCTGGTTTTGGCACCCTCACCGGGGAAACCGGGGCCGGCAAGTCCATCCTGGTGGACGCCCTGGCCTTCGTTCTGGGGGAGCGGGCTGATGCCGGTCTGCTCCGCGCCGGGGCGGAAAAGGCCGAGGTGGGGGCAGAGTTTTCCCTGGATGCCCAGCCGGAACTGAAAACCTGGCTGGCCGACAACGATTTTGCCGCCGACGACGAACTGCTGTTGCGCCGGGTGCTCGATGCCGCCGGCCGCTCTCGCGCCTATATCAACGGCTCCGCTGCCACCCTGCAGCAGTTGCGCCAGGCGGCGGAATGGCTGGTGGATATCCATGGCCAGCATGCCCACCAGTCTTTGCTCCGGGCCGAGGCCCAGCGTAGCCTGCTCGATGCCCATGCGGGCCTGGGCGACAGCGCTCGCCAGGTGGCCGACGCCTGGAGGGCCTGGCGCGATGCCCAGAGCATCCTGGAGGCGGCCGCCAGTGGCGGCGAGGCTCTGGCCCGGGAGCGGGAACAGCTGGAGTGGCAGGTGCGGGAACTGGAAACCCTGGCCTTCAATGCCGAGGAATGGGAGAGCCTCAACCAGGAGCACAAGCGCCTGGCCCATGCCGCTTCCCTGCTCGAAGGAGCCCAGTTTTCCCTGGCTGCCCTGGCGGACGGGGAGGGGGCCTGCGAGGAGCAGGTGAGTGCGGTGGCCTCCCGCCTGGAAGGTCTGGCCGAATATGATCCGGCCCTGGACGAGGTTTCCCGCCTGGTGCAGTCGGCCCAGGCCGAACTGGTCGAGGCGATTTCTGCCCTGCGTCGTTATGCCGACCGGGTGGACCTGGACCCGGATCGCCTCGGGGAAGTGGAGCGACGGCTCGATGCTATTGTCGGCACCGCGCGCAAATATCGGGCCCTGCCCGAAGAGCTGGCCGGGCTGCTGGCCGGCTGGCAGAGCCGCCTGGCGGAACTGGGCGATGCCTCCGATCTGGCCGTCCTGGAAGCCCGCCTCAAGGCTGCCCGGGAAGCTTACGAGACAAGGGCGGGCAAGCTCTCCAAGGCCCGGGCCAAGGCCGCCAAGGCCCTGTCCGCCGAGGTCAGTGCCGGCATGCAGGAACTGGCCCTGGGCGGCGGTCGTTTCGAGATCGCTTTGGTGCCGGTGGAGGGCGGCAACGCCCACGGCCTGGAGCAGGTGGAGTTCCGCATCGGCGGCCTGGCCGGCAGCGAGGCCCGGCCCCTGGCCAAGGTGGCTTCCGGCGGCGAACTTTCCCGCATCAGCCTGGCTATCCAGGTGGTGACCAGCCGCCAGGCCAGCGTCCCGACCCTGGTGTTCGACGAGGTGGATGTGGGCATCGGCGGCGGCGTGGCCGAGGTGGTGGGCAAGCTGCTGCACCGCCTGGGCCAGGAGCGCCAGGTGCTGTGCGTCACCCACCTGCCCCAGGTGGCGGCCCGGGCCGATTGGCAATGGCAGGTGGCCAAGTCCCGGGACGGGGCAACGATCAAGAGCCGCGTCACCACCCTGGATCAGGGCGGGCGGGTGGAGGAGATCGCCCGGATGCTGGGCGGCGTGGAAATTACCGCGACGACACGTCAGCACGCCCGGGAATTGCTGGGGTTTGCCTGACCGATTGCGGGCCGGACTGTGGATCGGTCCGGCAGCGTTGGAAGCTACATCCGGGAATTGACCATCGTGCGGTTCGCCGGGAGGGCGCCGTAGCGGCTCATCAGATCCTCGAAATAGCCCTGGTTGCGCAGCTTGTCGATGGCGGCGCGGAGCCGGGGGATGGCGACCCGCTGGGAGGAGCGTTTGCTCAATTGGGCCCAGGCCTCGGTTTGCTGCAGCACCAGGGGGCGTTGAGCGAGGCTGGCGTGGCCGCGCTTTTGCAGCAGATAGGGAAGGGAGACGCTGTTGCCGGCGATGGCGTCCAGGCGGCCATTGAGGAACATATCCACCAGGGTTTCGTAATCCTTGACCTCCACCTTCTGCAACTGGCTATCCTCGTCGAAGCGGGGATTGAGGTGGACATCCTTGATCAGTCCGATGCGCAAGCCGGCCAGGTCTTCATAGCGGCGCAAGGGAAGGCTGGGGCGGCTGAGGACGATGGACTGGAAGGTGAAAAGGTGGCCCACGTATTCCACGTAATCGTCCCGATCCGGGGAGCGGATCAGGTAGGTCAGGTCGAAGTCGCCGTTTCTTAGATGCCGGCCGATGCGGCCATAAGGCTCTAGCACCGGTTCCAGTACTAAGCCGCTCTCTCGGGCGATGGCCTGGTTGGCCTCGACGACGATGCCCATGGGAGTGTTTCGCTGCTCCCCTTCACTGCCATAGAAGGCCCAGGGCTCGGTGTGTATCAAGCTGACCTTGAGCGTATCGGCCCCCATGGCCAGGGAGGAGGCGAGGCAGAAGGCTAGGGCAAGAAGGAGGGGGCGGCCCATGGGCAAATCACGTAGATGATGATTGAACTATTACCTAAGTTATAGGGTTGGCCCGGGGGGCGTCAAGCTCCAGGCGGCAGCAGGGTCATGATCCCGGTAAGGACAAAAACCAGGGCGGCGGCGCGGCGAATCCAGTCCATGGGGAGCTTGTGGGCCAGCTTTTCACCGATCAATACCGCCGGCACGTTGGCCGCCAGCATCCCCAGGGTGGTGCCGACCACGACCCAGGTCAGGGCGTCGAAGCGGGCGGCCAGAGCGATGGTGGCAAATTGGGTCTTATCGCCCATCTCCGCCAGGAAAAAAGCTACCAGGGTGGTGACGAAGGCGCCGCCGGAGCGGGCTTCCGGTTCCTCATCCAGGGTGTCGGGCTTCAGGGTCCACAGGCCGAAAGCGATGAAAATGATGCCGACGCCCCAGCGCAGGATTTCCGGCGAGAGCAAGGTGGCCAGCCAGGCGCCGAGCGAGCCGGCAAGGCCGTGGTTAGCCAGGGTGGCGACGAAAATGCCGGCGATGATGGGCCAGGGGCGGCGCAGGCGGGCGGCGAGAACAAAGGAGAGAAGTTGGGTCTTGTCGCCGATTTCGGCGAGGGCGACCAGGAGGAAGGAAGTGCTGAGGGCGTCCATAAATATAAAAAGCCGGGAGGATCCCGGCTGAGGGTGTCGCTATTGGTTTGCTGGGGTCCGCTGGACCGAGGAGAGCTCAGGCGTGCGGGGTGACGGCGGGCTTGTCCCCGGGGGCACGGCGGTTTGGACAATCCGGCTTGAGGCATTCGGCGTAGAGGTACAGGGCGTGCTCCTGGATGGCGAAGCCCCGCTCCTTGGCGATCTTGTTCTGGCGCCGCTCGATCTCGGCATCGTAGAACTCTTCCACCCGGCCGCAGTTAACGCAAACCAGATGGTCGTGGTGGTGTCCCTCGTTGAACTCGAAGACTGCCTTGCCGGATTCGAAATAATGGCGCTGCAGGATCCCCGCCTGTTCGAACTGGGTGAGTACCCGGTATACCGTGGCCAGGCCGATATCCATGTCTTCGGCGATGAGGAGGCGGTACACATCTTCCGCCGACAAATGGCGGACTTTGCTGCTTTCAAACAGTTCGAGAATCTTGAGTCGGGGGAAAGTTGCCTTCAGACCCATGTCCTTGAGGCTTTGGGAATTACTCATAGCGTACCTTGATAGGTCTGGATTGGTTTTTAGGCTATGATATCCCGATTCGTTTAGCTTGGACACCGCTGGCCTCCAGCGTTTCGCCGCATGACCGCCTGTTCGCGCCCTGTCTGTCGTTCCCCTCTTGTTTCCTCCGTCGTCGTGGCCCTTCTGGCTGCTTCCGTGGTCGGCTGTTCGTCTGTGCCGCGCCTCGTTACGGAGTACCGCATCGATGTTCAGCAGGGCAATGTGCTGACCCAGGACATGGTTTCCCAGTTGCGCCCCGGTCTGACCAAGGAGCAGGTGCGTTACATCCTGGGTACGCCTCTGCTGACCGACGTGTTCCATGGGGATCGTTGGGACTACATCTATCGCTTGCAGAAGGGCAAGACGGGCGAAGTGGAGACCCGGCAATTTTCCGTCTTTTTTGTTGACGGCAAGCTGGCCCGAGTAGGGGGTAATGTGGTCCCGGCACAGGGTGGCGAGGCAGGTGCCGATGCGGTGCCGCAATCCAAGCAGCAGGTGATTGATCTGGGTTCCATTCCTCAGGACGGCAGCGCTCCGATGCCGCCGGAGGAGGAGCGGGGCTTCTTTGGAAAAATGCTGGAAAAAGTGGGGTTTTAAGTAAATGACGGGTTCGCGTATCGCCATTGCCGGTGCTTCCGGTCGCATGGGCCGGATGCTCATCGAAGCAACCTTGAAGGACGCCGAGGCTACTCTGGCTTCGGCCTTTGATCGTCCGGGGAGCCCGGCTATCGGCAAGGATGCCGGCGATCTGGCCGGCCAGGCTTGCGGCGTGGCGGTTGTGGACAGTGCCGACGCCGCCCTGGCGGTGGCCGATTGCCTGATCGATTTCACCCGCCCCGAAGGTACCCTGGAGCATCTGGCTCTGTGCCGCAAGCACGGCGTGTCCATCGTTATCGGCACCACCGGCTTCGACGCCGCAGGCAAGCAGGCCATCGCCGATGCCGCCAAGGAAATTCCCGTGGTCTTTGCGCCGAACATGAGCGTCGGCGTCAATGTGGTGTTCAAGCTGCTCGACACCGCTGCCCGTATCCTCAGTCAAGGTTACGACATCGAAATCGTCGAGGCCCACCACAAGCACAAGGTCGATGCGCCCTCCGGTACCGCTTTGCGCATGGGTGAAGTGGTCGCCAATGCCTTGGGGCGTGATCTCCAGGAGTGTGCCATCTATGGCCGCGAAGGGGTGACCGGCGAGCGGGATCCTTCCACCATCGGTTTTGCCACCGTGCGCGGCGGCGATATCGTCGGCGACCATGATGTGATGTTCTGCGGCATCGGTGAACGGGTGGAAATCTCCCACAAGGCCGGCAGCCGCATGCCCTATGCCCTGGGTAGTTTGCGGGCGGCACGTTTCCTGGCCGGCAAAAAGAACGGTCTGTTCGACATGCAGGACGTCCTGGGCCTGCGCTAAGCCGGCCCTGCATGCCGGAATTGCCCGAATAGCGGGCACTCCGGTATAATGGAAAGGTTAAAATTCAATACGTCAAAGCGGGAGGGCTTCGCCCATCCCGCTTTGTGTATGTGCGCCGCGCCTGCGGTGCATTTTGCGCCCGGAGTCCTTAGTGTCCTTGCTGCCCGCCTTCCCGCCCGCCCTGCTTGCCCTTGCCGACGGTACCGTGTTTCACGGTTATGCCATCGGCGCCGAAGGTGCCACCAGCGGCGAGGTCGTATTCAATACGGCCATGACCGGTTATCAGGAAATCCTGACTGACCCTTCCTACTGTCGTCAGATCGTTACCCTGACCTATCCCCATATTGGCAACACCGGCTGTAACGCCGAGGATTTCGAGTCCCGCGCCAACTTTGCCGCTGGTCTGGTCATTCGCGATCTGCCGATCCGCGCCTCCAACTGGCGCCTGCAGGAAACCCTGCCGGAGTACCTGAAGCAGCACGGTATCGTCGCCATCGCCGGTATCGATACCCGCAAGCTCACCCGTATCCTGCGGGAAAAGGGTGCTCAGGCCGGTTGCATCATCGCTGGCTCCGCCGACGCGGCCAAGGCCGTGGCCGAAGCCCGGGCTTTCCCTGGACTGACCGGCATGGATCTGGCCAAGGTGGTCAGCGTCGATGCGCCCTACCCCTGGCAGGACGGGGAATGGACCCTGAAGGGCTATCAGCCCGGCGCTGAGCGCAAGTTCAAGGTTGTCGCCTACGATTTCGGCGTCAAGCGCAACATCCTGCGCATGCTGGCTGCCCGCGGTTGCGATGTCACCGTGGTGCCGGCCCAGACCCCGGCCTCCGAGGTGTTCAAGTACAACCCGGACGGTGTCTTCCTTTCCAACGGCCCTGGTGATCCTGAGCCCTGCGATTACGCCATTACGGCCATCCGTGAGATTCTCGCCAAGGGGATCCCCACCTTCGGTATCTGCCTTGGCCACCAATTGCTGGCCCTGGCTTCCGGTGCCAAGACGGCTAAGATGAAATTCGGCCATCACGGCGCCAACCATCCGGTCAAGGATGTGGATACCGGGCAGGTGCTGATCACCAGCCAGAACCACGGCTTTGCCGCGGACGCCGCGACCCTGCCGGCCAATGTGCGGGTGACCCACGTTTCCCTGTTCGACGGCTCCCTCCAGGGTATCGCCCGCACCGATGTGCCGGCCTTCTCCTTCCAGGGGCACCCGGAAGCGAGCCCCGGCCCCCATGACGTGGCCTATCTGTTCGACCGTTTCATCGGTCTGATGCAACAAAACTGAACCGCTGGAGTCCGCCGGGTTGCCCCAGCAGGGGCGATCCGGGACTCCCGGTGTAATTGGTGGTGAAAACGAATGCCCAAGCGCACTGACATTAAAAGCATCCTCATCATCGGCGCCGGCCCGATCATCATCGGCCAGGCGTGCGAATTCGACTACTCCGGCGCCCAGGCGTGCAAGGCCCTGAAGGCGGAGGGTTACCGGGTCATCCTGGTTAACTCCAATCCGGCCACCATCATGACCGACCCGGAAACGGCGGACGTGACCTACATCGAGCCCATCACCTGGAAGGTGGTGGAGAAGATCATCGAGAAGGAGCGCCCCGATGCCCTGTTGCCCACCATGGGCGGCCAGACGGCGCTGAACTGCGCCCTCGACCTGGCCAAGCACGGCGTCCTGGAAAAGTTCGGCGTGGAGCTGATCGGTGCTTCCGAGGAAGCCATCGACAAGGCGGAAGACCGGGAAAAATTCAAGGCGGCCATGACCAAGATCGGTCTGGGTTCCGCCCGCTCCGCCGTGGCCCACTCCATGGAAGAAGCCCTGCAGGTGCAGGCCATGATCGGCTTCCCAGCCATCATTCGCCCCTCCTTTACCCTGGGTGGTTCCGGCGGCGGCATCGCCTACAACAAGGAAGAGTTCGTCACCATCTGCGAACGGGGCCTGGAAGCCTCTCCGACCAAGGAACTGCTCATCGAAGAGTCCCTGATCGGCTGGAAAGAATATGAGATGGAAGTGGTCCGCGACAAAAAGGACAACTGCATCATCATCTGTTCCATCGAGAACCTGGACCCCATGGGTGTGCATACCGGTGACTCCATCACCGTGGCCCCTGCCCAGACCCTGACGGACAAGGAATACCAGATCATGCGCAACGCCTCCATCGCGGTGCTGCGCGAGATCGGCGTTGAGACCGGTGGTTCCAACGTCCAGTTCTCCATCAATCCGAAGGACGGTCGCATGATCGTCATCGAGATGAATCCCCGGGTATCCCGTTCTTCCGCCCTGGCTTCCAAGGCAACCGGCTTCCCCATCGCCAAGGTGGCGGCCAAGCTGGCAGTGGGTTACACCCTGGACGAACTGGCCAACGAGATCACCGGCGGCAAGACCCCGGCCTCCTTCGAGCCTTCCATCGACTACGTGGTCACCAAGGTGCCCCGTTTCGCCTTCGAGAAGTTCCCCACTGCCGACTTCCACCTGACCACCCAGATGAAGTCCGTGGGCGAAGTCATGGCCATCGGCCGCACCCTGCAGGAATCCCTGCAGAAGGCCCTGCGCGGCCTGGAAGTGGGCGTGGACGGCTTTGACGAGAAGACCACCGACCGGGAAGTGATCGAGACTGAACTGGCCGAGCCCGGCCCCGAGCGCATCTGGTACGTGGGCGATGCCTTCCGTATCGGCATGAGCCTGGATGAAATTCATCGCCTGACCCACATCGACCCATGGTTCCTGGCTCAGATCGAGGATCTGCACCTCAAGGCCAAGTCCCTGGCTGGCCGCAGTATCGATTCCCTGTCCCGGGAAGAGCTGCTGGTGCTGAAGAAGTGCGGTTTCTCCGACAAGCGCCTGGCCAAACTGCTGGCCACCACCCAGACCGCCGTGCGGGAGCGTCGCCACGCCCTTAACCTGCGTCCGGTGTTCAAGCGTGTCGATACCTGTGCCGCCGAGTTCGCTACCAACACCGCCTACATGTACTCGACCTATGAGGACGAGTGCGAGGCCCAACCCACCGACAAGAAGAAGATCATGGTCCTGGGCGGCGGTCCGAACCGCATCGGCCAGGGCATCGAGTTCGACTACTGCTGCGTCCATGCCGCCATGGCCATGCGCGAAGACGGCTACGAGACCATCATGGTCAACTGCAACCCGGAGACCGTGTCCACCGACTACGACACTTCCGACCGTCTGTACTTCGAGCCCCTGACCCTGGAAGACGTGCTGGAAGTGGTCAATGTGGAGAAGCCCGTCGGCGTCATCGTCCAGTACGGCGGCCAGACCCCGCTTAAGCTGGCCCGTGACCTGGAGGCCAACGGTGTGCCCATCATCGGCACCAGCCCCGACATGATCGATGCGGCCGAGGACCGTGAGCGCTTCCAGAAGCTGCTGCAAGACCTTGGCCTGAAGCAGCCGCCCAACCGCACTGCCCGCAACGAAGCCGATGCCCTGGCCCTGGCCCAGGAAATCGGTTATCCCCTGGTGGTCCGTCCCTCCTACGTGCTGGGCGGCCGGGCCATGGAAATCGTGCATCAGCAGGCCGACCTGGAGCGTTACATGCGCGAGGCGGTAAAGGTCTCCAACGACTCTCCGGTGCTGCTGGACCGCTTCCTGAACGATGCTTGCGAAGTGGACGTGGACGCCCTGTCCGACGGCGAAGAAGTCATCATCGGTGGCGTCATGGAACACATCGAACAGGCTGGCGTGCACTCCGGTGACTCCGCCTGCTCCCTGCCGCCGTACTCGCTGTCCAAGGAAGTGACCGACGAACTGCGTCGCCAGACCAAGCTGATGGCCAAGGCCCTCAACGTTTGCGGCCTGATGAATGTTCAGTTCGCCATCCAGAACGACGTGGTTTATGTGCTGGAAGTGAATCCCCGGGCTTCCCGTACCGTGCCTTTTGTTTCCAAGGCCACCGGCCTGCAACTGGCCAAGATCGCTGCCCGCTGCATGGCCGGCCAGAGCCTGAAGAGCCAGGGCGTGACCAAGGAAGTGATTCCGCCTTACTT
The DNA here is from genome assembly GCA_035255085.1 of Azospira sp. Lineage (GTDB taxonomy): Bacteria > Pseudomonadota > Gammaproteobacteria > Burkholderiales > Rhodocyclaceae > Azospira. The sequence continues at coordinate 27,439 of DATEZY010000087.1, forward strand.
CTCCGTCAAGGAAGCGGTGTTCCCCTTCGTCAAATTCCCTGGTGTCGATACCATCCTGGGGCCGGAAATGAAGTCCACCGGCGAAGTCATGGGCGTAGGCACCACCTTTGCCGAAGCCTTCGTCAAGAGTCAACTGGCCGCCGGCGTCAAGCTGCCGACCAGCGGCAAGGTCTTCCTCTCCGTCAAGGATTCGGACAAGGCCAAGGCCGTGGATGTGGCCCGGGATCTGCACGCTGCCGGCTTCACCATCCTGGCGACCCGGGGTACCGGCGCCGCCTTCGAGGCTGCCGGCATCCCGGTGACGACGGTGAACAAGGTAACCGAAGGCCGTCCCCACATCGTGGATATGATCAAGAACAACGAGATTGTCCTGATCATCAATACGGTGGATGAGAAGCGCCAGGCCATCAATGATTCCCGTTCCATCCGGACTTCCGGCCTGGCGGCGCGAGTCACCATGTACACCACCATCTGGGGAGCCGAGGCGGCTGCTGCCGGCATTCGCCAAGGTGGTGAACTGGTGGTTTATTCCATCCAGGCCCTGCACGCCCAACTGCATTAATCAACGAACCAGCCGCCGGGAACGCCCTCGAAGGAACTTTGAGGCACCGGCGGTTTTGCATTGGTAGAGACCTATGAGCAAGATTCCTCTGACCGTTAACGGCGCCGAAAAACTGCGGGCCGAACTGCACCGCCTGAAGACCGTGGACCGGCCCAATGTCATTGCCGCCATCGCCGAGGCCCGTTCCCATGGCGACCTGTCCGAGAACGCCGAATATGATGCGGCCAAGGAGCGCCAGGGCTTCATTGAAGGCCGTATCCAGGAAGTTGAGGGCAAGATCGGCAATGCCCAGATCATCGACCCCAAGGCCCTGGATGCCGATGGCCGCTGTGTCTTCGGTGCCACCGTGGACCTGGAGGACCAGGATTCCGGTGATCAGGTGACCTACCAGATCGTCGGCGAGGACGAGGCCGACATCAAGGCGGGCAAGATTTCCTACAATTCCCCCATGGCCCGGGCGCTGATCGGCAAGTATGCCGGCGATATCGCCCAGGTGCAGGCCCCGGGCGGGCTGCGGGAATATGAAATTCTGGATGTGCGCTACGAATAAGTTTGGTCGCCAGGGAGGTGCTGCGAGGGCGCGAGGTGCTCTGGCAGCATTTGCCCTGGCAAGCTTTCCCGCCGCCCTGGCCCGTTTGTCCTTGACCCTGTGGGTTGGGGGCCTCTGGGTCGTGGGTTACCTGGTTGCCCCGGTGCTGTTCGCTTCCCTGCCGACCCGCCTTCTGGCGGGGGAGGTGGCCGGTCAGTTGTTTTCCTGGATGGGCTGGATCGGGGTGGGTTGCGGCGTGTATCTGCTCGCCTACCGCAGCTGCCAGTCCCGAGAAGCTTGGCGCTCCTGGCCGTTCCTGGCGCTATGCCTGATGCTGCTGCTGTCCCTTGCCCAGCTGTTCTGGCTGCAACCGGTGATCGCCCAGATCAAGGCGGAGTTGGGGTCGGCGTTAGGATCCTTGGCTGCCGGTGACGATAGGGGCGGGCGCTTCGCCCTCTGGCATGGGGTTTCCGCCCTGGCCTACCTGCTGCAAAGCCTTCTCGGTGCGGCCCTGGTTGCGGTTAATGCGGTGCCGGAAGGGCGAGACGGAACAAAATAGCGGCTAAATGCCGGGTAGCGGGGCTGGCCGGTGCACACCGGCCGTGCGCCAACTCAGGCCTGGAAACTGCGCTTGGTACGGCGCGGCGCGGCGCGGCCCCGGGGGGCTGCCTGGCGCTTGGCGGCGAGTTCGGCTTCAGAGGGCGGGCGGTACACCACCAGCAGCTTGCCGATGTGCTGTACTGGTGCTGCTTCAAGGCGTTCGCAGATTTCCACCATATACTGTTCCCGCTCTTCCCGGTTGTCGTTGTAGACCCGAACCTTGATCAGTTCGTGGCTTTTCAGGGAAGCATCGATTTCCTTGAGCACGGACTCGGTAAGGCCGTTTTGGCTGATGCTGACGACGGGATTCAGACCGTGGGCTCGGGCGCGTAGGTCTCGGCGTTGGATGGCGTTGAGAGAAATCATAGAAGTACCTGTTTCAAAACGTGGATTCTACCGGATGGCTCGTTCCAAGACCAGCAAGGCGTGGCTGCAAGAACACGTCAATGACCAATTCGTTCAGCGCGCCAAGGCTGAGGGGTGGCGTTCCCGCGCCTCCTTCAAGTTGATGGAGATTGATGACAAGGATCGCCTGCTGCGGCCCGGTGAGGTGGTGGTGGATCTGGGAGCTGCCCCGGGGGGCTGGTCCCAGCTAGCGGCCCAGCGGGTGGGGGAGGGCGGCAAGGTGTTTGCCATCGACCTGCTGGAAATGCAGGGCCTGGGCGGCGTGGATTTCCTCCAGGGGGATTTTCGCGAGGAATCCGTACTGCGGGAATTCGAGGCCCGGCTGCAAGGACGCAAGGTGGGACTTGTACTTTCGGACATGGCCCCCAATATATCCGGGGTGAGCGTCTCCGATCAGGCCCGTTCCATACACCTTTGCGAATTGGCCCTAGAGTTCGCCCAGGAGCATTTGAAACCGGATGGTGCCTTTTTGGTCAAAGTATTTCAGGGTTCCGGATTTAACGAGTTCATGCAGGCCATGCGGGATACCTTCAAGACCGTAACCACCCGCAAGCCCAAGTCTTCCCGGGACCGCAGTCCCGAACTTTATCTTCTAGGACGCGGTCTCAAAGGTTGAGCCGCAGTTTTCCCGGCCTGAAGTCAGGCCCCTTGCCTTGCAGCATAGGCATTTCGGTTTAGAATGACCCTTTCTCGGCAGTGGTTCGCCGGCAGCGGCGTGAGGAGCAGACTTGAATAACATGTTTAAAAACCTGGCTATCTGGATGGTGATCGGTCTTGTATTGATGACCGTCTTCAACCAGTTCAACAATCGCCAGGTGGCCCAGAACTCCATGGAGTACTCCCAGTTCATCGAGGAGGTGAAGGCAGGCCATATCAAGAAGGTCACCATCGAAGGCCGCGTGCTGAAGGCCACCACGGCCGAGGGCAAGCGCATCAACTCCTACGCGCCGCCCGACCTGTGGCTGGTGTCCGATCTGCTCAAGAACGGCGTCGATATCGAGGCCAAGCCGGAGGAGGAACCTTCCGTCCTGATGAATATTTTCGTCAGCTGGTTCCCCATGTTGTTGCTCATCGGCGTCTGGGTGTTCTTCATGCGCCAGATGCAGGGCGGTGGCCGAGGCGGTGCGTTCTCCTTTGGCAAGAGCAAGGCCCGCATGCTGGACGAGTCCAATAACTCCATCACCTTTGCCGATGTGGCCGGCTGCGACGAGGCCAAGGAGGAGGTGTCGGAACTGGTCGATTTCCTGCGCGACCCCTCCAAGTTCCAGAAACTGGGCGGCCGTATTCCCAAGGGCGTCCTCATGGTGGGTAGTCCCGGTACTGGTAAGACCCTGCTGGCCCGCGCCATTGCCGGTGAGGCCAAGGTGCCGTTCTTCTCCATCTCCGGTTCCGATTTCGTTGAAATGTTCGTCGGCGTGGGCGCAGCCCGTGTCCGCGACATGTTCGAGAACGCCAAGAAGCACGCCCCCTGTATCCTGTTTATCGATGAAATCGACGCGGTGGGTCGCCAGCGTGGCGCCGGCCTGGGCGGCGGTAACGACGAGCGGGAACAGACCCTGAACCAGTTGCTGGTGGAAATGGACGGCTTTGAAGGTCATGCCGGCATTATCGTCATTGCCGCCACCAACCGTCCCGATGTGCTCGATCCCGCCCTGATGCGTCCGGGCCGGTTCGACCGTCAGGTGGTGGTGCCCCTGCCCGATATTCGTGGCCGGGAGCAGATTCTGCTGGTGCATATGCGCAAGATTCCTATGGCTACCGATGTCAAGGCCGACATCATTGCCCGTGGTACCCCGGGATTCTCCGGCGCCGACCTGGCTAACCTGGTGAACGAAGCAGCCCTGTTCGCTGCCCGGGGCAACAAGCGCCTGGTGGATATGGAAGACTTCGAGCGCGCCAAGGACAAGATCATGATGGGCGCCGAGCGCCGCAGCATGGTCATGAGCGAGGAAGAAAAGCGCAATACGGCCTATCACGAGTCCGGCCACGCGGTGGTGGCCAAGCTGCTGCCCAAGTCTGACCCGGTGCACAAGGTCACCATTATTCCCCGGGGCCGTGCCCTGGGGGTGACCATGCAGTTGCCGGAGCAGGATCGCTACGCCTATGACCGGGTCTACCTGATGAGCCGCATTTGTGTGCTGTTCGGTGGCCGGGTGGCGGAAGAGCTGTTCATGAACCAAATGACCACCGGGGCCTCCAACGACTTCGAACGCGCGACCCAGATGGCGCGGGATATGGTGACCCGTTACGGCATGTCCGATGCCCTGGGTCCCATGGTCTATGGGGAGAACGAAGGGGAAGTGTTCCTCGGCCGTTCCATCACCACTCATAAGAACGTGTCGGAAGCCACCATGCAAAAGGTGGATGCGGAAATCCGCCGCATCATTGACGAACAGTTCAGTCTGGCCCACCGCCTGTTGGAAGAAAACCGGGACAAGGTGGAGGCCATGACCGCAGCCCTGCTCGAATGGGAAACCATCGACGCCGACCAGATCAACGACATCATGGAAGGCAAATCGCCCCGGCCGCCCAAGCTGCCTCCGGCGCCCACCAAGTCTTCCTCGGATGGTAGTTCGCCGGGGGCAGCCCCCAACGCGGCAGCCACCGCCTGAGTGGCATGCCTGTCCAACAGCCGGAAGGGGTAGCTCTTCCGGCTTTTTCTTTGCCCCTGGCGGGCCTTCGCTAAGCGTCCTGGAAATATGAGTTTTTTGCGTTGCGGCAAGTTTGAGCTTTCTCTGACGCGTCCCCTGGTCATGGGGATTGTCAATCTCACCCCCGATTCCTTCTCTGGTGACGGCCTGGCGACAGATACCGCCCGCGCCGTCAGCCATGCCCGAGCTCAAATCGCGGCCGGGGCCGATATTCTCGACGTGGGGGCCGAGTCCACCCGGCCTGGCGCCATCCCGGCGACCGCGGCCGAGGAACTTGAGCGCCTGTTGCCGGTGTTGGCTGAACTGGCCGATTGCGGCGTTCCCCTGTCCGTCGATACCTACAAGCCGGAGGTGATGCGAGAGGTGCTGGCTGCCGGGGCGGACATGATCAACGACATTGCCGGCCTGACCCAGCCAGGGGCGCTGGCCGCCGTTGCGGCCAGCGACTGCGGCGTCTGTCTGATGCATATGCAGGGCCAGCCACTGACCATGCAGCAAAGTCCCCATTACGCGGACGTGGTGCGCGAAGTGCGGGAGTTCCTGGGCGGCCGGGTCGAAGCTGCCCGGGCGGCCGGGATAGGGGCTGAGCGCCTGGTGCTGGACCCAGGCTTTGGCTTTGGCAAAAGCCTGGACCACAATCTGGAGTTGCTGCGCCGCCTGCCTGAGACGACGCTGGATGGATTGCCCATTCTGGCCGGCATGTCGCGCAAGACCATGCTGGGGGGCCTCACTGGCAAGCCGGTAGGGGAGCGCTTGGGGGCCAGCGTGGCAGCTCATCTTAAGGCGGCCCAATTGGGTGCCCGCATCCTACGGGTACATGACGTGGCCGCCATGCGGGATGCCCTAGTGGTGTGGCAAGCGGTCACGCCCTGGGGCAATCAAGGCGAATAAGACGAATAGGGAGTAGAAATGAGCAGAAAATATTTCGGTACCGATGGTGTACGCGGTCGGGTGGGTGAGTCCCCCATTACGCCGGATTTTGTCATGCGTCTGGGCTACAGTGCCGGCCAGGTGCTGGTGGCCCAGGATCACCAGCGCGCCCACGCCAAACCCGGCGAGCGCCCGGCGGTGCTCATCGGCAAGGACACGCGGATTTCCGGCTATATGCTGGAGGCGGCCCTGGAAGCGGGTTTTGCCGCTGCCGGTGTCGATGTCTGCCTGGTCGGCCCCATGCCCACCCCGGCTATTGCCTACCTGACCCGGGCCTTGCGTCTGCAGGCTGGTATTGTCATTTCTGCTTCCCATAACCCCTATTACGATAATGGCATCAAGTTCTTCTCTGCTCAGGGCACCAAGCTGCCCGACGCGGTGGAGCAGGCCATCGAGGCAGGTATGGATGCCCCCATGGGTTGCGTGCCTTCGGCCCAGCTAGGCAAGGCCCGGCGCATCGACGATGCCCGGGGGCGCTATATCGAATTCTGCAAGAGCACGTTTCCCAACGACCTGGATCTGCGGGGGCTGAAGATTGTGGTGGATTGCGCTCATGGCGCCGCCTACCATATCGCGCCCCACGTTTTCCATGAACTGGGTGCCGATGTCATTGCCATCGGCGCTCAGCCCGATGGTCTGAACATCAATGAGGCGGTCGGTGCGACGGCCCCCAAGGCACTGCGCGAGGCGGTCCTGGCCCAGCAGGCCGACCTGGGCGTCGCCCTGGATGGTGACGGAGACCGGGTGCTGATGGTGGATGGCGAGGGCAATCTTTATGACGGCGACCAGTTGCTTTATGCCATCGTGCGCAGTCGCCTGAGCCAGGGGGCGGTGGCTGGCGTGGCTGGAACCCTCATGACCAACCTGGCCCTGGAGCATGCCCTGGCAGCGCTGCAGGTGCCCTTTGTGCGCGCCGCCGTGGGTGATCGCTATGTCATGGAGCAGCTGCAGGAAAGAGGCTGGCTCTACGGTGGCGAAAATTCCGGCCACATCCTTTGCCTAGACAAGCACTCCACTGGTGATGGCATCATCGCTGCCTTGCAGGTGCTGACGGCCCTGGGGCAGCAGGGCGGCAGCCTCAAGGACCTGCTGGGCAGCTTGTCCCTCTACCCCCAGCGCTTGATTAACGTTCCCATGCCCAAGGGCTTCCCATGGAAAGAGGACCCCGCCATTGGGGCTGCCTTGCAGGCCACCGAGGCTGCCCTTGATGGCGGTGGCCGGGTATTGTTGCGGGCCTCGGGTACCGAACCCTTGCTGCGAGTGATGGTGGAAGGTCGGGACGGCGCCAGTATCAATCGATTGGCGGAGGATCTGGCCGCAGCGGTGCGGCAGGCGGTAGGAGAGTAGGGCAGGCTTGCCGGCGGGAAGTCCAGGGCTGGAAATGTTACAGCGATGTAACGGAAGCGTAATAATCGGCGGGTAGACTCCGAATCGTGTTGCGGTGCAACTCAATTCCTCAGGAGAAGACTCAATGAAGTTTGCCAAGATTTTCGCTGCCCTGGCTGTCGCCGGTCTGACCATGTCCGCTGTGGCTCATGCGGATTCCGCCCTGGTCAAGGTGGATGGCTCCTCTACGGTTTATCCGATTACCGAGGCGGTGGCCGAAGACTTCCAGAAGGCCAAGAAGAACGCCATCAAGGTAACCGTTGGTATCTCCGGTACCGGCGGTGGTTTCAAGAAGTTCTGCCGTGGTGAGACCGATATTTCCGACGCTTCCCGTCCGATCCTGAAGAAGGAAATGGAAGCCTGTAAGGAAGCCGGTATCCAGTATTACGAACTGCCGGTGGCCTATGATGCGCTGACGGTGGTGATCAACCCCCAGAATAATTTCATCAAGAGCCTGACCCCGGCCCAACTCAAGGCCATCTGGGAGCCGGCTGCCCAGGGCAAGATCACCAACTGGAAGCAGGTTGATCCCTCCTTCCCCGATCTGGCCCTCAAGCTCTACGGTCCGGGCGCTGATTCCGGTACCTTCGATTACTTCACCGAAGCCGTGGTCGGCAAGGCCAAGTCCTCCCGTGGCGACTACACCGCTTCCGAAGACGACAATGTGCTGGTCCAGGGCGTTTCCCGGGACAAGGGTGGCCTGGGTTATTTCGGTTTCGCCTACTACATCGAAAACCAGAAGAAGCTGAAGGCCGTGGCCATCGACAATGGCAAGGGCCCGGTCGGTCCTTCCCCCAAGGCGGTGGAAGACGGTACCTATTCTCCCCTGTCCCGTCCGATCTTCATCTACGTCAATGCCAAGTCCCTGGACAAGCCTGAGGTGAAGGAATTTGTCGATTTCTACATCAAGAACGCCGCTCCCCTGGTCAAGGAGGTGAAGTACGTGCCCCTGCCCGCCAAGGCCTATGAGGGCAACCTGGAGCACCTGGCCAAGAAGCGCGTCGGTACCGTGTTCGGTGGTGAAGAATCCGTCGGTCTGAAGATCGAAGAGCTGATGAAGCGCGAAGCCAAGCAGTAAGCAGTTGCTTTAAAAACTGCCCCGCCCGCTAGGGTGGGGCGGTTTAATCCTCCTCCGGTTTGCTCCGGACTCCTTTAGAATATCGCTCCCGGCAAGAGACATGTCTTCTACCCTCGTTTCGGAAAGCCCCCTGGCAATGCCCGACGATTTTGTAAGCGATCGCTTCGCCAAGCGACGTACGCGCCACCTGCGCGAAACTCTCATCGAATTGATTCTACTGGCAGCAGCCCTGGTGTCCGTTGCGACCACTGCCGGCATCGTATTTATTCTGGTCAGTGAGTCCCTGGTGTTCTTCCGTCAGGTGCCACTAGTGGAATTCCTCACCGATACTCAATGGACTCCCCTGTTTGATGATGCCCATTTTGGCATCATGCCCCTGGTGTCCGGGACCCTGGTCAGTTCTGCCGTCGCCCTGGCGGTGGCGATTCCGCTGGGCACCATTATCGCCATCTATCTTTCTGAATTCGCGCCCTTCAAGGTGCGCGAAGTGGCCAAGCCTTTCCTTGAGCTGTTGGGCGGCGTTCCGACCATCGTCTATGGCTATTTCGCTTTGCTCTTCATCACCCCGATGCTGCAGGCGATTTATCCGGATCTGCCTGGGTTCAACCTGCTGTCTGCCGGTCTGGTGATGGGGGTCATGATCGTTCCCTATGTCAGTTCCGTCGCCGAGGATGCCATGCGCGCCGTGCCCATGAGCCTGCGCGAAGGCTCCTATGCCATGGGGGCTACCCGCTTCCAGACGGCGGTGAAAGTGGTGGCTCCCGCTGCCATTTCCGGTCTGGCCGCCGCCTACATCCTGGGGATTTCCCGTGCCGTGGGCGAGACCATGATTCTGGCTGTGGCCGCCGGCATGCAGCCGAACCTGACCTGGAATCCCCTGGAACCCGCTGCCACCATCACCACCTACATCGTGCAGGTGGCCCTGGGCGATTTGCCCCACGGCTCCTTGGGCTATCAAACCATTTTTGCCGCCGGCCTGACCTTGATGCTGATTACCCTGTTCTTCAACATCATCGGTCACGTCATGCGCAAGAAGTATCGCGAGGCTTACTAAGATGAGCGCCGTTCCGCAGCACGTTCAGGAAATCCGCGGCATTATCGGGCGCGCCAAGCGCTGGGATTTTCTCTTTGCCCTTCTGGGGGTAGTGGCGCTGATGATCGGGGTGATGACCTTCGTCTCCCTCTTTGCTCAGATGGTGATCGACGGCGCCCCCCGCATTTCTCTGGAATTTTTTACCAACTTTCCATCCCGTCGTCCGGAGCAGGCCGGCATTCTTTCCGCCTGGGTTGGCTCCACCCTGGTGATGCTGGTGACGGCCATGGCTGCCGTGCCCCTTGGGGTCGCCGCCGGGGTCTATCTGGAAGAGTACGCGCCGAAAAACCTGCTGACTGACATCATTGAAATCAATGTCACCAATCTGGCGGGCGTGCCCTCCATCGTCTATGGCCTGCTGGCGTTGGGCGTGTTTGTCTACCAGTTCGGCTTCGGTCAGAGCATTCTCTCTGCCGGTCTGACCCTGGCCCTGCTGATTTTGCCGGTGGTGATCGTTTCCACCCGCGAAGCCATCCGCGGCATTCCTGCCTACATCCGGGAGGGTGCCTACGGTTGTGGCGCCACCCAGTGGCAGGTGGTGAAGGGGCATATCCTGCCTTATTCCTCCGCCGGTATCCTTACCGGCGTGATCATCGGCATGGCCCGGGCCATCGGTGAGACGGCTCCCATCATCACCATAGGTGCCCTGACCTTCATCGCCTTCCTGCCGCCGGCACCTTTCACGGGCGAGCCCATGGCTGGCCTGTTCGACTGGGTGTTTGCCCCCTTTACCGTCATGCCCATCCAGATGTTCAACTGGACCTCGCGACCCGAAGAGGCATTTCACGCTAACGCTGCCGCTGCCGGCCTGGTGTTGGTGTTGATGACCCTGACCATGAATGGTCTGGCGATCTGGTTGCGCTACCGTCTGCGCAAGAACATCAAGTGGTAAAACAAAATACAGGACCTGACTCCATGACCACTACTCCTCCCATCAAGGCGGAAGCCAAGGATCTGAACTTCTTCTACGGCGGTTTTCATGCCCTCAAGGGTTTGAATATGCCGGTGTATGAAAAGAAAGTGACTGCCCTGATCGGCCCGTCTGGCTGCGGCAAATCCACTTTCCTGCGCTGCTTCAACCGCATGCACGACCTCTATCCGGGGAATCGCTACCAGGGTGCTATCAACTTCCATCCCGACCAGACCAATCTGCTGGCCGAGAAGGTTGATCCCATCGAAGTGCGCATGCGCATCAGCATGGTGTTTCAGAAGCCCAATCCATTTCCCAAGTCCATCTACGAAAACGTGGCCTACGGCCTGCGGGTGCGTGGTGAAAGAAAGCGTACGGTGCTGGACGACAAGGTGGAGGAAGCCTTGCGCGGCGCCGCCCTGTGGGATGAGGTCAAGGATCGCCTGGACGATCTGGCCTTCAACCTCTCCGGCGGCCAGCAGCAGCGCCTGTGCATTGCCCGTGCCTTGGCTACCGATCCCGAATTGCTGTTGTTCGACGAGCCGACGTCGGCCCTGGACCCCATTGCCACTGCCAGTATTGAGGAGCTGGTGTCGGAGCTCAAGGAAAAGGTCACGATCCTCATCGTGACCCACAACATGCAACAGGCCGCGCGGGTTTCCGATTACACCGCCTACATGTATCTGGGCGAATTGATCGAATTCGGCATCACCGACCAGATTTTCATCAAGCCCCAGAAGAAGCAGACGGAAGACTATATTACCGGGCGTTTTGGATGATTTTTGCTTGAGATCATAGAGATATTGCGGCCGGCCAAGTCCGGCCGCTGTCATTTTCTGTTGCCTGGGGAAGGGCGGCAATGCTGGGGTTTCATTGACCGGCGGGTCTTGTAAAAGATATAATTGGTCTGTTTTGCGCGGCTCCAAACGGCAGGTGCAGCCCGATCCGGGTTGAGTGCTCAGTCTGGTAGTTCCGAGATGTCTAGTAATCACCCCCGAGAATCACTTAATGCGTCAAAAACTCGTTGCAGGTAACTGGAAAATGTATGGCAGCCTGGCTGCCAACCAGGCCCTGTTGGAGGAGGTGGCTGCTGGTGTGGGTGAGTTGTCGGATGTTGGTGTCGCGGTCTGTGTGCCCTTTCCCTATTTGGCTCAGGCGCAGCAATGCTTGGCTGGTTCGCCGGTGGTCTGGGGGGCGCAGAATCTTAGTGAATACGAGAGTGGAGCCTATACCGGTGAGGTTGCAGGCTCCATGCTCAAAGAATTTGGCTGTCAGTACGTAATCGTCGGTCATTCCGAGCGTCGCGCCCTGTTTGGGGATGGTGATGAGCGGGTGGCAGAGAAGGTTGGCCGGGCTTTGTCCTGTGGTTTGCTGCCGATACTGTGTGTCGGTGAGACCCTGGAGGAGCGGGAGGCGGGTCGGACGGTTGCAGTGGTGGTGCGTCAGTTGGCAGTGGTGCTGCACAAGATTGGTGTGGCGGCCTTTGCTCAGGTGGTGGTGGCCTATGAGCCCGTGTGGGCAATCGGTACCGGTAAGACAGCCTCGGCGGCTCAGGCCCAGGAAGTTCATGCTGCCATTCGTGCTGAGATAGCGGCTGAAGATGTGGTTGTTGCCGAAAAGGTGAAGATTCTTTATGGCGGCAGCGTCAAGCCGGGTAATGCGGCAGAATTGTTTGCCATGCCGGATATCGATGGTGGTTTGATTGGTGGGGCTGCTCTGGTGGCTCAGGATTTTCTGGCGATTTGTCGTGCTGCGGCACGTTGAGAAAAGGTTGAAATGAATTACCTGTTTTCAGTGGTTCTGGTGGTGCATATTCTGGCGGCTCTGGGCATTATTGGCTTGGTGCTGGTGCAGCATGGCAAGGGGGCTGATATGGGGGCGGCTTTTGGTAGCGGCTCGTCCGGCAGTCTCTTCGGTGCATCCGGTTCTGCAAACTTTCTTTCGCGTACCACGGCGGTGCTCGCAGTGGTGTTTTTCACTACCAGTCTGTCGCTTGCATATATTGCTGCGAAAAAGCCAAAAACTACTGGCAGCGTGATGCAGGAAACGGTACAATCCGCGCCTGCTTCTGCACCGAGTGGCGCTCCGGCTGTGCCTGGTAGCGATTCCGGTGCGGTTCCGGCAGATGCTGGTTCCGGGTCGAAAGCGAAAGATATTCCCAAGTAACAAGGGTTTTGTTTCCGGCGCGGATTAGCAGTATTCCTCGTAATGCCGCGCCTGAAAAAGGCAGTGCCGACGTGGTGAAATTGGTAGACACGCTATCTTGAGGGGGTAGTGACGAAAGTCGTGCGAGTTCGAGTCTCGCCGTCGGCACCAATAGCAACGAGATTCCGCCCAGAGTATCGGGTGGGGTTTTAAGCGAAAACTAGCGATAGCGCGGCGGATCATGCTGGAAAACTACTTCCCGATCTTACTCTTCATCCTGGTCGGCATTGCCGTTGGTGTGCTGCCCGTCCTTCTCGGTTGGTTGCTGGCTCCCAGCAGTCCTGACAGCGAAAAACTTTCCCCTTACGAATGCGGCTTCGAGGCTTTTGAAGATGCCCGCATGAAGTTCGATGTGCGGTACTACCTGATCGCCATCCTCTTCATTCTGTTCGATCTCGAAATCGCCTTCCTCTTTCCCTGGGCTTCGATTTTCAAGGAAATCGTCCAGACCGAATCCATCAAGATGTTCGGTTTTGTCGAAATGCTAGTCTTTATCGCCATTCTGGTGGTTGGCTACATCTACGCCTGGGTCAAGGGCGCGCTGGAGTGGGAGTAAGCTAAATGGCTATTGACGGTATTCTGCAGGAAGGCTTTATCACGACCACTGCGGACAAGTTGATCAACTATGTCCGTACTGGTTCCCTCTGGCCCATGAGCTTCGGTCTGGCCTGTTGTGCAGTGGAAATGATCCATGCCGGCTGTTCCCGGTACGACCTGGATCGCTTTGGCATCATTTTCCGCCCCAGTCCTCGTCAGTCCGACGTCATGATCGTGGCCGGTACCCTGACCAACAAGATGGCTCCGGCCCTGCGCAAGGTCTATGACCAGATGCCCGAGCCTCGCTGGGTCATCTCCATGGGTTCCTGTGCCAACGGCGGTGGCTATTACCACTATTCCTATTCGGTGGTGCGTGGTTGCGATCGCATCGTGCCTGTGGATATTTATGTCCCGGGCTGTCCTCCCACTGCTGAAGCGCTGCTTTACGGCCTTGTTCAGTTGCAGAACAAGATCCGCCGTACCAGCACCATCGCGCGCTAAATCGGGAGAGTTTCACAATGTCCAAATTGGAAACCCTGAGCCAAAGCTTGCAGGAACACCTGGGCGAGCGTGTCAAGGCTCTCAAGGTGAGCCTCGGTGAAGTCACCATCGAAGTCGATGTGGCTGATTACGCTGAGGTGATGCAGGTACTGCGCGACAAGGCCGAACTCGGCTTCGAAGAATTGATTGACCTGTGCGGCGTCGATTACTCCTCCTATGGCAATGCGGCCTGGGAAGGTAAGCGTTTCGCCGTGGTTGTGCATCTGTTGTCCGTGACCAACAACTGGCGGCTGCGGGTGCGTACCTTTGCGGCGGATGACAATTTCCCGGTGGTGCCGTCCCTGATCAACGTCTGGGGCGCTGCCAACTGGTTCGAGCGGGAAGCATTTGACCTGTTCGGTATCGTTTTTCCCGGCCACGACGACCTGCGCCGCATCCTGACCGACTATGGTTTTGTCGGTCACCCGTTCCGCAAGGATTTCCCGGTTTCCGGTTATGTGGAAATGCGTTACGACCCGGATCAAGGTCGTGTCATTTACCAGCCGGTGACCATCGAGCCGCGTGAAAACACGCCGCGCATCGTGCGCGAAGAGAATTACGGGGACGTCTGAAAATGGCCGAAATCCGCAACTACACGATGAACTTCGGGCCCCAGCACCCGGCAGCCCACGGCGTGCTGCGCCTGGTGTTGGAACTGGACGGCGAAGTGGTGATGCGTGCCGACCCCCATATCGGCCTGCTCCACCGTGCCACCGAAAAGCTGGCCGAAACCCGCACCTGGGTGCAGTCTGTGCCCTACATGGACCGTCTCGACTACGTCTCCATGATGTGCAACGAGCATGCCTACTGCATGGCCGTGGAAAAGCTTCTGGGTATCGAAGTGCCCATCCGTGCCCAGTACATCCGGGTGATGTTCGATGAAATTACCCGTATTCTGAACCACCTGCTGTGGGTTGGCTGTCACGGTCTCGACGTTGGTGCCATGGCCATGGTGCTGTATGCCTTCCGCGAACGGGAAGACTTGGTGGACGCCTACGAGGCGGTCTCCGGTGCGCGCATGCACGCGGCTTACTATCGTCCGGGCGGTGTCTATCGCGACCTGCCGGACCGCATGCCCCAATTCACGGAAAATCGCTTCAAGAGCGCTCAGACCGTGAAGGAGCTGAACGAAGCCCGTTCCGGTTCCCTGCTCGATTTTCTTGATGATTTCGTGGCCCGGTTCCCCAAGCTGCTCGACGAGTACGAAACCCTTCTCACCGACAACCGTATCTGGAAACAGCGTCTGGTAAACGTCGGCGTAGTCAGCCCCGAGCAGGCCCTGCAGATGGGCTTTACCGGTGCCATGCTACGCGGCTCCGGCGTCGAATGGGATCTGCGCAAGAAGCAGCCCTACGAAGTTTACGATCGTCTGGATTTCGACATCCCGGTGGGGGTGAATGGCGACTCCTACGACCGTTATTTGGTCCGTATGGAAGAGATGCGTCAATCCAACCGCATCATCAAGCAATGTATCGATTGGCTGCGTGCCAATCCCGGTCCGGTCATCACCGACAACCATAAGGTTGCGCCGCCTCCCCGGGAAGGCATGAAGTCCAACATGGAAGAGCTGATTCACCACTTCAAGCTCTTCACCGAAGGTATCCACGTGCCCGAAGGCGAGGCCTATTCCGCCGTCGAGCATCCCAAGGGCGAGTTCGGCATCTACTTCGTTTCCGATGGTGCCAACAAGCCGTACCGCATGAAGATCCGCGCTCCGGGGTATGCCCACCTGGCGGCCATGGATCAAATGGCTCGGGGCCACATGATCGCCGACGTGGTGACGATCATCGGTTCCATGGACATCGTTTTTGGCGAGATTGACCGCTGATGCTGACTCCCGAATCCCTCAAGAGAATCGACCGCGAGGTCGCCAAGTATCCGGCTGAGCAGAAACAGTCGGCCGTGATGGCGGCCCTGGCGATTGCCCAGGAAGAGAAGGGCTGGCTGGCCGACGAAACCATTGAGTTCGTCGCCAATTATCTGGATATGCCTCCCATGGCAGCCCTGGAAGTGGCCTCCTTCTACAACATGTACGACCGCAAGCCGGTGGGC
Source organism: Azospira sp. (assembly GCA_035255085.1). Lineage (GTDB taxonomy): Bacteria > Pseudomonadota > Gammaproteobacteria > Burkholderiales > Rhodocyclaceae > Azospira. The sequence continues at coordinate 42,917 of DATEZY010000087.1, forward strand.
AAGTACAAGCTGACCGTGTGCACCAATCTGCCCTGTGCCCTGACCGGTGGCGAACACGCCGGTGAGTATCTGCAGCAGAAGTTGGGTATCGGCTACGGCGAAACCACCCCTGACGGTAAGTTCACCCTGGTCATGGGTGAGTGCATGGGTGCCTGCGGTGATGCTCCGGTGATGATCGTCAATAACCGCAGCATGTGCAGCCACATGAACCCTGAACAGATCGACCAACTGCTGGCGGAGTTGAAATAATGGCCATCCTGGGAGCGATCAACCCCACCCTGACCGTCGGCTGGAACGGCGATCAGGGCTGGAGCCTCAAAGATTACGTGGCCCGCGGCGGCTACGAGGCCCTGAAGAAAATCCTGGCGGAGAAGATCCCCCAGGAGCAGGTCATTGCCGAAGTTAAGACTTCCGTACTGCGTGGCCGGGGCGGCGCCGGTTTCCCCACCGGCCTGAAGTGGAGCTTCATGCCCCGCTCCTTCCCGGGTGACAAGTATGTGGTCTGCAACTCGGACGAGGGCGAACCCGGTACTTTCAAGGACCGGGATATCCTGCGTTACAACCCCCACTCCGTGATCGAAGGCATGGCTATCGCCGCCTACGCCATGGGGGCAACCCGCGGTTACAACTACATCCACGGCGAAATCTGGGAAGTCTACAAGCGCTTCGAGGACGCCCTGGACGAGGCCCGTGCTACCGGTTTCATCGGTCAGAACATCCTCGGCTCCGGGTTCAATTTCGAACTGTTTGCCCACCACGGTTACGGCGCCTACATCTGCGGCGAGGAAACCGCCCTGCTCGAGTCCATCGAAGGCAAGAAGGGTCAGCCCCGCTTCAAGCCGCCGTTCCCGGCCTCCTTCGGTCTCTACGGCAAGCCTACCACCATCAACAACACCGAGACCTTCGGCTCCATTCCCTTCATCATCCGGGAAGGTGGCGAGAAGTTCCTCAACCTGGGCAAGCCCAATAACGGTGGTACCAAGCTGTTCTCCATTTCCGGCCACGTCAATCGTCCCGGCAACTACGAAATTCCACTGGGCACCCCCTTCAGCACCCTGCTGGAGATGGCCGGCGGGATGCGTGGCGGTCGCAAGCTGAAGGCGGTGATCCCCGGCGGTTCATCCGCCCCGGTGCTGCCCGGCAACGTGATGATGGACTGCACCATGGACTATGACTCTATCAGCAAGGCCGGCTCCATGCTGGGCTCCGGTGCAGTCATCGTCATGGACGAGACGACCTGCATGGTCAAGGCCCTGGAGCGTCTGTCCTTCTTCTATCACGAAGAATCCTGTGGTCAGTGCACGCCGTGCCGCGAAGGTACCCCCTGGCTGTACAAGGTGGTGCATCGCATCGAACACGGCCTGGGACGTCCGGACGACCTGGACCTGCTGGACTCCGTCTGCGAAGGCATCATGGGCCGCACCATCTGCGCCCTGGGGGATGCAGCGGCATTCCCGGTGAAGAGCTTCATCAAGCACTTCCGCGACGAGTTTATGCACCACATCGAACACAAGACCTGCCTCGTGCCCCAGGATGTTCAGCGGGCGGGTAGCGGGTTCTTCAAGGCTCAGAACTGAGGCTTCAGCGACATGCTTGAAATCGAAATCGACGGCAAAAAAGCCCAGGTGCCCGACGGCAGCACCGTAATGGACGCGGCCCAACAGGTCGGCGTCTATATTCCGCACTTCTGCTATCACAAGAAACTGTCCATTGCCGCCAACTGCCGCATGTGTCTGGTGCAGGTGGAAAAGGCGCCCAAGCCCCTGCCGGCTTGCGCCACCCCGGTGACCAACGGCATGAAGGTGTTCACCCATTCCGAACTGGCAGTGAAGGCCCAGAAGGGGGTGATGGAGTTCCTCCTGATCAACCACCCTCTGGATTGCCCGATCTGCGACCAGGGCGGCGAATGCCAACTGCAGGATCTTTCCGTGGGCTACGGCGGCATGAAGAGCCGCTATCAGGAAGAGAAGCGGGTGGTGTTCCACAAGGACATCGGCCCCCTCATTTCCATGGAGGAAATGAGCCGCTGCATCCACTGCACCCGTTGCGTGCGCTTCGGCCAGGAAATCGCCGGCATCATGGAACTGGGCATGGCGAACCGGAATTTCCATTCCGAAATCACCACCTTCATGGCCCGCACCGTCGATTCCGAGCTGTCCGGCAACGCCATCGATCTGTGCCCGGTGGGCGCCCTGACTTCCAAGCCTTTCCGCTACAGCGCCCGGACCTGGGAACTGCAGCGTCGCAAGTCCGTCAGCCCCCACGATTCCCTGGGTGCCAACCTGGTAGTGCAGGTCAAGAACAACAAGGTCATGCGAGTTCTTCCCCGTGAAAACGAGGAAGTGAATGAGTGCTGGATTTCCGATAAGGACCGCTTCTCCTACGAAGCCCTGAATGGTGCTGAGCGCCTGACCAAGCCCATGGTCAAGCAGGGTGGCGAGTGGAAGGAAGTGGAGTGGAACGTGGCCCTGGATTACGTGGCCCACGGTCTCAAGGATATTTCCCGCGAACACGGCGGTGATGCCCTTGGCTTCTTGCTGTCGCCCCATTCCACCCTGGAAGAGCTGGCCCTGGCCGGCAAGCTGGCCCAATCCCTGGGCTGCGGCAATGTGGACTTCCGCCTGCGCCAGAATGACTTCAGTGCCGACGGCAAGCGTGCCGGTGCTCCCTGGCTGGGCCTGAAGCTGGCCGATATCAAGGATTTGGATGCAGCCCTGGTGGTCGGTAGTTTCCTGCGTAAGGATGCCCCCCTGGTGGCTCAGCGCCTGCGCCAGGCTGCGAAGAAATTAACCAAGGTCAGCCTCATTGATCTGGCCGCCGATGACCAACTGATGAGCCTGCATGCCCGGGCAACCGTGGCACCGGCCGATCTGGTCGCTGCTCTGGCGCGGGTGGTCAAGGCCGCTGCCGAACTCAAGGGCGTGGCGATTGCCGCCGGTCTGGAGTCCGTGGTGGCTGATGAGGCTGCCAAGAAGATCGCCCAATCCCTGGTGGAAGGCGAAAAGAAGGCCATCTTCCTGGGCAATGCAGCCCAGCAGCATGCCCAGGCAGCCCAACTGCAGGCCCTGGGCCAGGAGCTGGCAAATATCACCGGCGCGTCCTTCGGCTTCCTCGGCGAAGCAGCGAACAGCGTCGGCGGCTACGTGGCCGGTGCTCTGCCGACCAAGCTCAATGCCCGCACCATGCTGGAACAGCCGCGTCAGGCCTACGTCCTGATGGGCGCTGAGCCGGAATTCGACTTTGCCAATGCCCAACTGGTTCTGGGGGCCCTGAAACAGGCCAAGCTGGTGGTCTTCATGTCAGCCTTCAAGCATGCGCCGGCCCTGGAATACGCCGACGTGATGCTGCCCATCGCCCCCTTCACCGAAACCGCCGGTACCTTCATCAACACCGAAGGCCGCGTCCAGAGTTTCAACGGCGTGGTTCGCCCCCAGGGCGATGCCCGTCCGGCCTGGAAGGTGCTGCGCGTTCTCGGCAACGTTCTGGCGCTGCCCGGTTTCGATTATGAAAACAGCGAGCAGGTGCGCGACGAGGTGCTGGGTGCTGGCGCTGAGTTCGTCGGCGACAAGCTGAACAACGCCATCTCCGGTGTGTCCCTGGCGCTTGCCGCTGGTTCTGCCGGCGGTCTGCAGCGTATTGCCGACGTACCGATCCACTTTGCCGATCCCCTGGCGCGCCGGGCTCCCGCCCTGCGTCTCACCCGGGACGGCCAATCGCCGGCTGCCCGCGCCAGTGCAGCCACCCTGGCTCAGCTCGGTCTGGAAAACGGTATCCAGGTGCGTGTTACCCAGGGTGCTGGCAACGCCACCCTGTCCCTTGTTGCCGATGAAGGCGTGCCCGCCGGTTGTGTCCGAGTCGCTGCGGCTCATGCCGCCACGGCCGCTCTGGGCGAGGCCTTCGGTCAGATCACCGTGGAGCGTGCGTGATGGATGCGCTAATGCAAGCGATTCAAGGTTTCTTTGGTCCGGCTTGGCCGGCGGTGTGGACGATGCTCAAGATCGTCGCCATCGTTGCTCCGCTGATGCTTTCCGTTGCCTACCTGACTTGGGCCGAGCGTAAGGTCATCGGTTACATGCACGTGCGCCTCGGCCCCAACCGGGTTGGTCCCTGGGGCCTGATCCAGCCGATCGCCGACGGCCTGAAGTTGCTGCTCAAGGAAATCGTTATTCCCTCCGGAGCAGACAAGCCGGTCTTCCTGATTGCACCGATGCTGGCCATTGCCCCGGCCCTGGCGGCATGGGCGGTGGTGCCCTTCACCGACGGCCTGGTGCTGGCCAATATCGATGCCAGCCTGCTGTTCATCATGGCCATTGCGTCCATGGGGGTGTACGGCATCATCCTGGCCGGTTGGGCCTCCAACTCCAAGTACGCCTTCCTCGGGGCCATGCGCTCCGCAGCCCAGATGGTGTCCTACGAAATTGCCATGGGTTTTTCCCTGGTGACGGTGCTGATGGTCTCCAACAGCCTGAACCTGGTGGAAATCGTCGGCGGTCAGAGCAAGGGCATGTTCGCCGGCATGGGTCTGTCCTTCCTCTCCTGGAACTGGCTGCCCCTGTTGCCCATGTTCATCGTCTACCTGGTGTCCGGCGTGGCCGAAACCAACCGGGCACCGTTCGACGTGGCTGAAGGCGAATCCGAAATTGTGGCCGGCTTCCACGTCGAATACTCCGGTATGGCTTTCGCCGTGTTCTTCCTCGCCGAATACGCCAACATGATTCTGGTGGCGGCCCTGACTTCCCTGCTGTTCCTGGGCGGTTGGCTGTCCCCGGTTTCCTTCCTGCCCGACGGCTTCTTCTGGCTTGCCGCCAAGATGTCCTTCGTGCTCTTCCTGTTCCTCTGGTTCCGCGCCACCTTCCCGCGCTATCGCTACGATCAGATCATGCGTCTGGGCTGGAAGGTGTTTATTCCGGTGACCCTGGTCTGGTTCACCGTGGTCGGCGTCTGGATGATGTCGCCCTGGAACATCTGGAAGTGAGGATTTAGCCATGGGTGCCATGAAAGATATTTTCAAAAGCCTGCTCCTGAAGGAGCTGTTCCAGGGCATGACCGTGACCGGCAAGTATTTCTTCGGCCGCAAGATCACGGTGCAATACCCGGAAGAAAAGACCCCGCAGAGTTTCCGTTTCCGCGGCCTGCACGCCCTGCGTCGTTACCCCAACGGCGAAGAGCGCTGCATTGCCTGCAAGCTGTGCGAGGCCGTTTGTCCGGCCCTGGCCATCACGATTGAGTCGGATCAGCGCGAGGACGGTTCGCGCCGTACTTCCCGCTACGACATCGATCTGACCAAGTGCATTTTCTGTGGCTTCTGCGAAGAAGCCTGCCCGGTGGACGCCATCGTCGAAACCCGTGTGTTCGAATACCACGGCGAAAAGCGGGGCGACCTCTACTACACCAAGCAGATGCTGCTGGCCAACGGCGATCGTTATGAAGCACAGATCGCCGCCGACCGGGAAGCGGACGCCAAATACCGATAACGGGACGAACGATGGAATTCAAGACCTACGTTTTCTACTTCCTCTCGGCGATCCTGGTATTCGCCGCGATGCGGGTCATCACTGCCCGTAACCCGGTGCATGCGGCGCTGTTCCTGGTACTTTCGTTCTTCACCGCTGGCGGTGTGTGGGCGTTGCTGCAGGCCGAGTTCCTCGCCATTTCCATCATCCTCGTCTATGTGGGTGCGGTCATGGTGCTGTTCTTGTTCGTGGTGATGATGCTGGATATCAACCTGGACCGGATCAAGCAGGGCTTCTGGAGTTACCTGCCCTTGGGCGCCACCATCGGCCTGCTGATGGTGCTGGAGATGGGCGTGATTCTAGGTGGCCAGTATTTCGGTGCCCTGGAATCCCAGGTGCCGGCGACGGCGGCCAATGCCTCCAACACCAAGGAACTGGGTCGGCTGCTCTTTACCGAGTATGTCTATCCCTTCGAGCTGGCCTCGGTCATTTTGCTGGTGGCGCTGATTGCCGCCATCGCTCTGACCTTCCGCGGTGCGAAGAAGACCAAATACACCGATCCGGCGAAGCAGGTCTTCGTCAAGGCCAAGGACCGCATCCGTGTGGTCAAGATGGCAGCGGAAAAAAACGATTGATATAAGGTTTGCCGCGGCTTTTCCGCGGCGTGGTAAAGGATTAGGGAGGCACCTTGCTTACTCTCTCGCATTTCCTCGTGCTTGGCGCGATCCTGTTCGCGATCAGCGTGCTCGGCATCTTCCTCAACCGGAAGAATCTGATCGTGCTGCTCATGGCGATCGAACTGATGCTGCTGGCGGTGAATATGAACTTCATCGCGTTCTCCCACTATATGCAGGACCTGGCCGGACAGCTTTTCGTCTTCTTTATTCTGGTCGTGGCCGCTGCTGAGTCGGCCATCGGCCTCGCCATCCTGGTGGTGTTGTTCCGCAACTTGAACACCATCCACGTGGATGATCTGGATAGCCTGAAGGGTTAAGCGTTTATGGACATGAAGAGCCTCTACCTGCTGGTTCCCCTGGCCCCCCTGGCGGGCGCCATCGTTGCCGGCCTGTTCTGCCGCGTCATTCCGCGTTGGCTGGCCCACACCGCCACCATCCTCGGGGTGGCCGTAGCCTTCGCTACCTCCATCCTTATTTTCCAGGATGTGGCGGCTGGTCATACCTTCAACGGCACCGTCTATCAGTGGATGACCAGCGGTGATTACAAGTTTGAAGTCGGCTTCCTGATCGATACCCTCACCGCCACCATGATGCTGGTGGTGACCTCCGTGTCGCTGATGGTGCACCTCTACACCGTTGGCTACATGAAGGAAGATCCGGGCTACAACCGCTTCTTCAGCTACATCTCGTTGTTTACGTTCTCCATGCTGATGCTGGTGATGAGCAACAACTTCATGCAGCTGTTCTTCGGCTGGGAAGCTGTGGGCCTGGTCTCCTACCTGCTGATCGGCTTCTGGTACACCCGTCCCACCGCCATTTTCGCCAACATGAAGGCCTTCCTGGTGAACCGCGTCGGTGACTTCGGTTTCATCCTCGGTATCGGCCTGGTGCTGGCCCACTTCGGCAGCCTGGACTACGCCGCCGTGTTCCTGAAGGCGCCGGAGCTGGCCGACAAGACCATCAACATCTGGGGCTCCGCCAATTGGTCCCTGCTGACCGTGGCCTGTATCTGCCTGTTCATCGGTGCCATGGGCAAGTCCGCCCAGGTTCCCCTGCACGTGTGGCTGCCCGATTCCATGGAAGGTCCCACCCCAATCTCCGCCCTGATCCACGCGGCGACCATGGTGACTGCCGGCATCTTCATGGTGGCCCGGATGTCTCCCCTGTTCGAGCTGTCCGATACCGCTCTGTCCTTCGTCCTGGTGATCGGTGCCACCACCGCCCTGTTCATGGGCTTCCTCGGCATCATCCAGAACGACATTAAGCGAGTGGTGGCTTACTCCACCCTGTCCCAGCTGGGTTACATGACCGTGGCCCTGGGTGCTTCCGCTTACTCCGTGGCCATCTTCCACCTGATGACCCACGCCTTCTTCAAGGCCCTGCTGTTCCTGGGTGCCGGTTCTGTCATCATGGGCATGCACCACGATCAGGACATGCGCAACATGGGCGGCCTGCGTAAATACATGCCCATCACCTGGCTGACGTCTCTTGTCGGTTCCCTGGCCCTGATCGGCACGCCTTTCCTCTCCGGCTTCTACTCCAAGGATTCGATCATCGAAGCCGTGGGCATGTCCCATCTGGCCGGCGCCCAGTATGCCTATTACGCCGTGCTGGCCGGGGTGTTCATCACCGCCTTCTACTCCTTCCGTATGTACTTCCTGGTTTTCCACGGGGAAGAACGGTTCGGCAAGGACCATCACGACCATGAGGGTGACCACGACGACGAGGAGCCGGCGGAAGATCACCACCACGGTCTGGCCCCCGGCCAGAAGCCTCATGAGTCCCCCTGGGTGGTGACCGTGCCCCTGGTGGCCCTGGCGATTCCGTCCCTGATCATCGGCTACATTGCCATCGAGCCCATGCTCTTCGGCGAGTACTTCAAGGGCGTGATCTTCATCAATCACGAAGCCCATCCGGTGATGGAAGAGCTGACCCACGAGTTTCACGGTGCGGTGGCCATGGGTGTCCATGCCTTCACCTCTGCTCCGTTCTGGCTGGCCCTGGCCGGTGTGGCCCTGTCCTGGTTCTTCTACATGAAGCGTCCGGATATTCCTGCCGCCATCAAGGCTCGCTTCTCCGGCATCTATACCCTGCTGGACAACAAGTACTACTTCGACAAGTTCAACGAAACCTTCTTCGCCGGTGGCGCCCGGGTCCTGGGCCGTACGCTGTGGAAGGCTGGCGACGTGGCGATTATCGATGGCCTGTTCGTCAATGGCTCGGCTCGCCTGGTGGGCTGGATTGCGGCTGTGGTTCGCTTCTTCCAGTCCGGCTACATCTATCACTACGCATTCACCATGATCATCGGCGTTTTTGTGCTGCTGACCCTCTGGTTCAACCGCGCCTAAGCTAGAAAAAGACTGGGAACGATATGTCTGGCTACCCGCTGCTCTCTCTCGCAATCTGGATTCCGATCGCCGCCGGCCTGCTGGTCCTGGCGACCGGTTCTGACCGTAATGCCCCCTTGGCCCGCAGTCTGGCGCTGATCGCGGCCCTGGCCGGTTTCGCGGTCACCATCCCCCTGTACACGGGCTTCGATGTGAAGACCAGTGCCATGCAGTTCGTTGAACTGTCGCCCTGGATTTCTTACTTCCACATCAACTACCACCTGGGCGTGGATGGCATTTCCGTGCTGTTCCTCCTGCTCAATGCCTTTATCACCATTCTGGTGGTGCTGGCCGGCTGGAAGGTGATCGGGGAGCGGGTGGCTCAGTACAACGCCGCCTTCCTCATCATGTCCGGCTTGATGAACGGCATCTTCTGTGCCCTGGATGGCGTGCTGTTCTACGTCTTCTTCGAGGCCTCCCTGATTCCCCTGTACCTGATCATCGGTATGTGGGGCGGCCCGAACCGGGTTTACGCCGCCATCAAGTTCTTCCTTTACACCCTGATGGGCTCCCTGCTGCTCCTGATCGCCCTGCTGTACCTGTTCTTCCAGTCCGGCGGCAGCTTCTCCATTCTGGATTGGCATCAGATGCCCATTCCCCTGGGCGCCCAGACCTGGATCTTCCTCGCCTTCCTGGTGGCCTTCGCGGTGAAGGTGCCGATGTGGCCGGTGCATACCTGGTTGCCCGACGCCCACGTGGAAGCGCCTACCGGCGGTTCCGTGGTGCTGGCCGCCATTGCCCTGAAGCTCGGCGCTTACGGTTTCCTGCGGTTTTCCCTGCCCATCGCTCCCGATGCCGCCCATGAACTGACCGGACTGATGATCGCCCTGTCCCTGATCGCGGTGATCTATATCGGTTTCATCGCCCTGGTGCAGGCCGACATGAAAAAGCTGGTGGCCTATTCCTCCATCTCCCACATGGGCTTCGTCACCCTGGGCTTCTTCATGCTCAACCCCCTGGCCGTTGAAGGCGCCCTGGTGCAGATGATTTCCCACGGCTTCGTCTCCGGTGCCATGTTCCTGTGTATCGGCGTCATGTACGACCGCATGCACAGCCGCCAGATCGCCGATTACGGCGGCGTGGTCAATACCATGCCCAAGTTCGCAGCCTTCTTCATGCTGTTCGCCATGGCCAACGCCGGTCTGCCGGCAACCTCCGGTTTCGTCGGCGAGTTCATGGTGATCCTGGGGGCCGTCAAGTTCAACTTCTGGGTGGCATTTGCCGCTGCCAGCACCATGATCGTCGGTGCGGCCTACACCCTGTGGATGTACAAGCGCGTGGTTTTCGGTGCCGTGGCCAACAAGCACGTGGCCGAACTGACCGACATTACCGGCCGTGAATTCCTCATCCTGGCCCTGCTCGCTGTCTGCGTGCTGGGCATGGGCCTCTATCCCCTGCCTTTCACGGAAGTGATGCACGCCACGGTCAATGACCTGCTGCAACACGTGGCCCAGAGCAAACTCCAATAAGTGGACGCCGACATGCTGAATTTCGTCTTGCCCGACCTGCGCCCTGCATTGCCAGAGATGTTCCTGATGGCGATGGCCTGCGTCATCCTCATCGCCGATCTCTTCGTCAAGAGCAAGGCCCGTACCCTGACTTTCGTACTGACCCAGCTGACGCTGCTGGGTTGTGCGCTGATCACTTACGGAACCAGTACCGGGGAAATCGCCTACACCTTCAACAACATGTTCGTGGACGACCTGATGTCCGACCTGTTGAAGCTGCTGGTCTATTTCACCGTCTCGGTGGTGCTGTTCTATGCCCGGGGCTACATCGCCGAGCGGGTGGCCATGGCCAAGGGCGAGTTCTACGTCCTCGCCCTGTTTGCCACCCTGGGCATGATGGTGATGATTTCCGCCAACCATTTCCTGACCTTGTACCTGGGTCTGGAAATGCTGTCCCTGTCGGTGTACGCCATGGTGGCGATGAACCGCGACTCGGTGAGCTCCACCGAAGCCGCCATGAAGTACTTTGTCCTGGGTGCCCTGGCCTCCGGTCTGCTGCTCTACGGCATGTCCATGATTTACGGCGCCACCGGTACCCTGGAAATCACCCGGGTGGCAGAGGCCCTGTCCGTGGGCGCGGCCAACAAAACCATCCTGGTGTTCGGCCTGGTCTTCCTGGTCGCCGGCATCGCCTTCAAGCTGGGCGTGGTGCCCTTCCACATGTGGATTCCGGACGTCTATCACGGTGCGCCCACCCCGGTGACCCTGTTCATTGCCTCCGCTCCCAAGCTGGCGGCCTTCGCCATGGTCATCCGGCTGCTGGTCAATGGCCTCTTCGTGCTGGTCCAGGATTGGCAACAGATGCTGATGATCATGGCGGTGCTGTCCATGGCCCTGGGTAACCTGGCGGCCATCGCCCAGACCAACATCAAGCGCATGCTGGCCTATTCCGCCATTTCCCACATGGGCTTCATGCTCCTGGGCATGGTTTCCGGCGTGGTCGGCGGTGATCCCCGCTACGCGCTGACCGCCTACAGCGCCTCCATGTTCTATGTGGTGTCCTATGTGGTCACCAGCCTGGCTGGTTTCGGCATGATCCTGCTGCTCGCACGGGCCGGTTTCGAGGCTGACTCCCTGGACGATTTCAAGGGCCTGAACAAGCGCAGCCCCTGGTTCGCCTGCGTCATGATGGTGGTGATGTTCTCCATGGCCGGCGTGCCCTTCTTCGTCGGGTTCTTCGCCAAGTTTTCCGTGCTGCAAGCCGTGGTTGCCGCCGGCTACTATTGGCTGGCCATCGCCGCCGTGCTGTTCTCCTTGGTCGGAGCCTTCTACTACCTGCGCGTGGTCAAGCTGATGTACTTTGATGCCCCGGCTGATTCCGCTACCCTGGCCGCCGGCTTCGACACCAAGGTGCTGCTCTCTGCCAACGGCATGGCGGTGGCGCTGCTGGGCCTGTTCCCCCAGACCCTGATGATTCCCTGCGCGGTTGCCTTGAAGCTTTCCCTGTAAAGGGGCTTGATCGTCGATTGCTGTCAGTACCAAACGCCCCGGCTAGCCGGGGCGTTTTCATTTGGAGAAGAAAAATATGGAAATTCCGGACCAGCACCTGATCGAAGAGACGCTGGACAGCGAGCCAATCTGGCGGGGCCGGCTTCTGGACGTGCGGCGGGACCGGGTACGGCTTCCCGATGGCCACGAGGGGGCGCGGGAATACATCGTTCATCCCGGTGCCGTGGTGGTGATCGGCGTCCTCGATAACGGCCATCTTCTGTTCGAGCGCCAGTTCCGTTACCCCTTGCACCGGGTCTTCCTTGAATTGCCCGCCGGCAAGATCGATCCCGGGGAAGATATCCT
>DATEZY010000088.1:0-2391 GCA_035255085.1 Azospira sp.
GTCATGGCTTCCCTGGTAGCTCGTCTGGAGCACGATTTCCGCGATCCCGCCCTGCTGCGTACGGCCCTGACCCATCGTAGTCATAGTTCCCCGCACAACGAACGGCTGGAATTTCTCGGCGATAGCGTTCTCAGCTGCACCATCGCCCACATGCTTTACGAGCGCTTCCCCCAGATGCCAGAGGGAGACCTCTCACGTCTGCGGGCCAATTTGGTGCGCAAGGAAACCCTGCATCAACTGGCACTGGAACTGGATCTTGGCCAGTTTCTGCGCCTCGGAGAGGGGGAATTGAAAAGCGGCGGACACCAGCGTCCGTCCATTCTCGCGGATGCCTTTGAGGCCATTCTGGGTGCGGTTTACCTGGATGGCGGCTTTGCCGCAGCCCAGGCGCTGGTTTCCGCCCGTTATGAAAAGCTGCTTGCAGCCATCGCGCCGGGACAACCGATCAAGGACCCGAAAACCCTTTTGCAGGAATACCTCCAGGCTCGCCGTAAGCCCCTGCCCAAATACGAACTACAGAATGCCCGGGGCGAAGCCCATGCCCAGCAATTTGAGGTAGTCTGTGACATTTCCGCTCTCGGACTCCGGACTCAGGGGGCCGGCCCCAGCCGCCGCGCCGCCGAACAAGAGGCTGCTCAGCGCGCCTTGGAAAGACTGCAACAGCCATGACCGAATCGACTCCAGAAATCCGCTCCGGCTTTGTGGCCATCGTTGGGCGACCCAATGTGGGCAAATCCACCTTGCTTAACAACCTGGTCGGGGAAAAGATCAGCATCGTCTCCCGCAAAGCCCAGACCACCCGGCATCGCATTACCGGCATTCTTACCCGGGCGGATGCCCAGTTTGTCTTTGTGGACACTCCCGGCTTCCAGACCCAGCACACCAGTGCCCTCAACCGTGCCATGAACCGGGGCGTAACCCAGGCACTAGCTGACGTGGACGTGGTGCTGTTCGTCATCGAAGCCGGCCGTTTCGACGCCAAGGACAAGACGGTGCTCAACCTCCTGCCACCGGATCGTCCGGTGATCCTGGTGGTTAACAAGACCGACCAGTTGAAGGACAAGACTGCACTGCTCCCTTTCCTGGCGGATATTGCCAGCAAGCGTGAGTTTTCTGCCATCGTTCCTGTTAGCGCCGCCAAAGGCCGGCAACTGGATGATCTGCTGGCCGAGACCCGCAAACACCTTCCCCATGAGGAACTCCTCTACGCCGAAGATGAACTGACGGACAAAAGCGAAAAGTTTCTCGCTGCAGAATACATACGGGAAAAACTCTTCCGCTTGCTGGGTGACGAATTGCCCTATGCAACCACGGTGGAAGTGGAGAGATTTGAGCAGGAAGAAGGGCTGCGTCGCATTTTTGCCGCCATTGTCGTAGATCGTCCTGGACACAAGGCCATCGTCATCGGCAAGGGGGGGGAAACCCTCAAGCGCATCGCCTCCGAAGCCCGGCAGGACATGGAGAAGCTGTTCGACGGCAAGGTGTACCTGGAAGTCTGGGTCAAGGTGAAGTCTGGCTGGACCGACGATGAGCGCCTGCTGCGTAGCCTCGGCTACGAATAACCAAATCAGCGGCTAGCCACCGTGAGCCAACGCAACAGGGTGGATGGGCAGCCGGCCTACGTGCTACATGCCTATCCCTTCCGGGAAACCAGTCTCATAGTCGAGGCGTTTACCCAGGATTTCGGCCGTGTTGCACTCCTGGCCCGGGGCGCTCGCCGCCCCCGTTCGGCTTTACGCGGGCTGCTCATGGGGTTTCAACCCCTGGAAGTTGGCTGGGCCGGCAAGGGCGAGGTGCTGACCCTGATGAAGGCCGAATGGCAGGGGGGGCAGCCATTACTCTCAGGTCAGGCCCTGTTTTGCGGCTACTACCTCAACGAGTTGCTGATCCACCTCCTGCCCCGGGAGGACGCCCATGAGCACCTCTACACGGTCTATGCTGAAACCCTGCGCCGGTTCGCAGAAGGAGTGCGGGAAGCGGACTTGCGCCGCTTCGAAAAATCACTCCTCCAGGAACTGGGCTACGGCCTGTCCTTGAGTACCGATGCGGATGGCCGGGCGGTGGAGGAGGGGGGCTTTTATGCCTACGAAATCGAGCGCGGCCCCGTGCGTCTGGCCCGGCCCGGAAGTTCGCCTCTCGCGGTAAGCGGCAAGACTCTGCTGGATCTGGCCCACGAAGACTTCACCGCCCCCCGTTCCCAGGCAGAAGCAAAACAACTGATGCGAGCCCTCATGGCCCACTACCTGGGGGGCAAGGGCCTCGAAACCCGAAAGATTTTCATGGAGTTGCAGGAACTATGATTGAACTCGGCGTGAATATCGACCACGTTGCCACCCTCCGCCAGGCCCGCCGCACCTATGAGCCGGATCCCCTGTGGGCCGCTGTGGAAGC
>DATEZY010000089.1:0-5799 GCA_035255085.1 Azospira sp.
CGCTCTCTCCGGCGGCGCCCTCGGCGTTGTCTGCCTTTTTCTTTTTCTTTTTCTTGTTCGGGTCTTCCGGCGGCGGGGCTGGGGGAAGCTGGGGAGCGATGGTTTCGATCTGGTTTTCCCGCATATACACGTCCATTTCACGCCAGCCGGCGTAGACCGCAGCCTTGGGCAGCCAGTTATAGACGCTGTAGCAATCTTCGATGGCTCGGCCGGACTGGCGGCAGGCACCGCCCACTGCCTTGCCTTCCTCTTCCTGCTTGGCCGCCTTGGTGGCGGCATCCTCAATGCCCAGCTTGCCCTGGATCTGGTCGCAGCCCGCGAGCAGTAAAGGGCTGGCGAGCAGGGTAATGGCGATGGTGCGTTTCATGGTCTCCCTCTGCTTTTCTTAATTGGCGAAGGCGGCAATACCGGTCTGGGCCCGGCCCAGGATCAGGGCGTGGATATCGTGGGTGCCTTCGTAGGTATTCACCACTTCCAGGTTCAGCATGTGGCGGATGACGTGGTATTCATCGGAAATGCCGTTGCCGCCGTGCATGTCCCGCGCCATGCGGGCGATGTCCAGCGCCTTGCCGCAGGAGTTGCGTTTCAGCAGGGAGGTCATTTCCGGAGCATCCTGGCCCCCATCCTTGAGCTGGCCCAGGCGCAAACAGCCTTGCAGGCCCAGGGCAATCTCGGTCTGCATGTCGGCCAGCTTTTTCTGAATCAGCTGGTTGGCGGCCAGGGGGCGGCCAAACTGGGAACGGTCCAGGGTGTATTGGCGGGCTGCGTGCCAGCAGGCCTCGGCGGCCCCCAGAGCGCCCCAGGCGATGCCGTAGCGGGCCTGGTTGAGGCAGGCGAAGGGGCCTTTCAGTCCCTTGGCGCCGGGGAGCCGGTTCTCCTCAGGAACGAACACCTGATCCATGACGATTTCGCCGGTGAGCGAAGTCCGCAGGCCCATCTTGCCGTGGATGGCCGGAGCCGACAGGCCCTTCATGCCCTTTTCCAGGATGAAACCGCAAATGTCGCCGGCGTCATCCTTGGCCCACACCACGAAGATGTCGGCGATGGGGGAATTGGTGATCCACATCTTGGTGCCTGTCAGCTCCCAGCCGCCGGGCACGGCCCGGGCGCGGCTTTCCATGGACCCCGGATCGGAGCCGTGGTTGGGTTCGGTCAGGCCGAAGCAGCCGATCAGTTCACCGGTCGCCATCTTCGGCAGCAGTCGTTCCTTCTGGGCCTCGCTGCCGAAGGCGTGGATGGGATACATGACCAGGGACGATTGCACCGAGAGCATGGAGCGGTAGCCCGAATCGACCCGTTCCACCTCCCGGGCGATAAGGCCGTAGACCACGTAGGAGGCGCCGGGGCAGCCGTACCCTTGCAGGGTGGCGCCCAGCAGCCCCAATTCCCCTAGCTCGCGAAAAATGGCTGGATCGGTCTTTTCCTGGCGGAAGCTTTCCAGTACCCGTGGCTGGAGTTCGCCCTGGCTGTAGGCGCGGGCGCTATCGCGCACCAGGCGTTCTTCCGGGGTGAGTTGGGTGTCCAGCAGCAGCGGGTCGTCCCAGGCAAAGCGGGTCATGGCTGTCCGTTCCGTCGATCGGCGTGAGAATGGCAGGTTGTGCGTGGCATGCAGTCCGGATTTTAACCACAATCCTCCCGCCGGCGATCTCCAGCTGGAGAGGGCGCTGGTTGTGGGTCTGGCAATTCCGCGGTGGTGGACTGGACTGTCGGCACTCTTCCGGCTTCCGGTGGAAGCATTTTTGCGGCGCTATAATGGCGCTTTGAACAACACGAGGATCGGCGATGGCTTTCCGAACCCAGCAAGGCTTCAAACTCCGCAATCTCTCCCTGGCTCTGGCCGGATGTCTGGCTTTGGCTGCCACTGGCGCCGCCCAAGCCGCCAAGGCGCCCAAGGCCAGTGTGCCTGCTGTCGCCAAGGCAGTCGCCCCGGGGACTCCCCAGGAGCTGAGCCTGTCCCACCAGTTGGATGACGTCCGCGCCGCCCGTCTGCAAGAGGTGGTGGATCGCTTCAACGCCAAGCAGAAGGATTACAAGGTGGTGCTGGTGCATCGCAGCGAGGGCGACGCTCCGGCCGATCTGAACCTGGCCGTGCGCGAGGACCTGGCCCAGATCGC
Organism: Azospira sp.; assembly: GCA_035255085.1. Taxonomy (GTDB): domain Bacteria; phylum Pseudomonadota; class Gammaproteobacteria; order Burkholderiales; family Rhodocyclaceae; genus Azospira. Next base: position 2,115 of record DATEZY010000089.1, read on the forward strand.
CCGCAGCAAAGAACAATTCCAGCCCCTCTTCCAGGTGCTGCAGGACGCTAAGGAAAAGGTGGATACCGCCCGTCTGGCCCCCGAACTGAAGATCGGCGTCACCGACGGCAAGGGCCGTCTGCAGGCCTTGCCCGTGGCTTTCTCCACCCCGGTGCTGTTCTACAGCAAGACCGCCTTCCGCCGTGCCGGTCTCAATCCGGATCAGCCGCCCAAGACCTGGTGGGAAGTCCAGGCCATGGCTGGCAAGCTGTTCGATGCCGGCTACAAGTGCCCCTACACCACCTCCTGGCCGGCCTGGGTGCATATCGACAACCTGGCTGCCCGCAACAACGTGGAAACCGTGGGCGAGAAGGGCGAAATGGCCTTCAATGGCATGATGCAGGTGAAGCACATCGCCCTATTGTCCAGCTGGTACAAGGCCCGTTATTTCGTAACCTATGGCCGTCGTGACGAGGCTGATGCCCACTTTGCCAATGGCGAGTGCGGCATGCTGACCACTGGCTCCGACCGCTATGTCACCTTCCAGGCCAATAAGGACCTGGATGTGGGCGTGGCGCCGCTGCCCTATTACGACGACGCCTATGGTGCCCCCCGGGCTGCTCTGGCCGATGGCGCCTCTCTGTGGGTCGGCCCTGGCAAGAAGCCGGCCGAATACAAGGGCGTGGCTAAGTTCGTGGCCTTCCTAATGGCGCCGGACATGCAGGTGGAAATCGCCCGGGCCGGCGGCTACCTGCCCCTGACCGCGGCCGCCCAGATGGCGACCAAGAGCTCCCTGCTGCGCCAGGAAATGACCGGTGTCGAGGTGGCCCATTCCCAGCTCGGCTCCGTGGTGCCTCGTACCTCCGTCTCCAAGGCCGCAGCCCTGACCCCCATCGTTTCCCGCATCGACCCGGTGCGCGTCATTATCGACGAAGAGCTGGAGGCAGTGTGGGCCAATCGCAAGCCGGCCAAGGAAGCCCTGGATAACGCCGTCACCCGCGCCAATGCAGTCCTGCGGGGAAAGTCTTCCGGCGGCCGTTTGGCGCTGGCCCAGTAAGTATCGGAGCGGGGAATGGGCGCCGCTAGCTGGCCCTATCCCCGTCTCATTGCCCACCGGGGCGGCGGTTCCGCCGCCCCCGAAAATACCCTGGCCGGCCTGCGGGCTGGTCATGCTGCCGGTTTCCATGGTGTCGAATTCGACGTCATGCTCAGTGCCGACGGTACTCCCCACCTGATCCACGACGATACCCTGGAGCGCACCACCAACGGTCGCGGCCCGGTATGTGTGGCCACGGACCAGGAACTGGCCCGGCTCGATGCCGGCGTCTGGCATTCCCCCGCCTTTGCCGGCGAACCCGTGCCCACCCTGGCCGCCGCCGGGAAGCTGTGCCGGCAACTGGGCCTGTGGGCCAACGTGGAAATCAAACCCTTTCCCGGCACTGAGTCAGCAACCGGTTGCCGTGCCGCCGCCCTGGCGGCAGAAATCTGGCGCGGCGCGATGCTGCCGCCCCTGCTTTCCTCCTTTTCCCCCGAGGCCTTGCTGGCGGCCCAGGAGGTCGCACCCCAACTGCCGCGGGCCTTGCTGGTGCAGGCGGTGCCGACGGACTGGGCGGCCCGCCTTGCGGCCCTCGGGGCCCAGGCGCTGCATTGCTCCCATAAGGCGATGACGCCGGAGCTGGCGGCGGCAGTCCGGGTTGCCGGCTATGGACTGGCTTGCTACACGGTTAACGACCTGGATCGCTTGCAAAGCCTGTGGGCCATGGGGGTGGACGGCCTCTTTACCGACCGGCTCGATTTCCAGGGTTCGGTGCCTGGGCTGTAGGCTGGTAGCGCGCCGCCGCTCTCCTTCATGGAAACAACTCGTTACACTCGTTTTGTATAGGAATGTCATCTTTTCTGGCGTGGGCTCCGTTATTCTGCCCATGGGAATCACCCATACCTACCAGCCAAAGGAATCCGCCATGAAAAAACAGAACGTACTGCTTTCCGCCCTGTTGTTTGCCACCCTGGCTTCGCCGCTCCTGGCGCAAGCCCAGAACGCCATGCCCCGTGTGGATCAGCGTGAAGTGAACCAGGAACGCCGCATCGATCAGGGCGTTCAGTCTGGTGCCCTGACCGGCCGGGAAGCCAATCGCCTGGAAAAAGGCCAGGCCCGTGTGGAACGCATGGAAACCCGGGCCGAAGCCGACGGCCGCGTCACCGGCCGGGAACGGGCCCGCATGGACCAGGCTCAGGACCGGCAGAGCCGCCACATCGCCGAGCAGAAGCGCGACCGCCAGACCGATTTCAACCATGACGGTCGCAATGACAACCAGGGCCGGCGCGTTGGCCGCTGGGACGACCACGGCGAAGCCCGCCACGTGGGCCCCCGGGAAGGCCGCAGCCGCCGTTGAGCCTGTCGCGCCGTGTTTCCTGAGTCGCCAAGGCCTGCCCCGTGCGGGCCTTTTTGCTTTCCCCGGTGCCGTGTTGCGCCGCGGAAGCGGTCAAGTTCAATGATAAAATGCGGGTTTTTCCAATTCAGCCGCCCCCGCTATTGGCCGGGGCCAAGGATGCAACGACGATGAAAAGCGCCGAAATCCGCCAGAAGTTCCTCGACTTCTTCGCCTCCAAGGGCCACCAGATTGTCTCTTCCAGCTCCCTGGTGCCCCACGAAGACCCCACCCTGCTGTTCACCAACGCCGGCATGAACCAGTTCAAGGACGTCTTCCTCGGTTTCGACAAGCGTCCCTACACCCGGGCCACCACTTCCCAGAAGTGCGTGCGCGCCGGCGGCAAGCACAACGACCTGGAGAACGTGGGCTATACCGCCCGCCACCACACCTTCTTCGAGATGCTGGGCAACTTCAGCTTCGGCGACTACTTCAAGCGCGACGCCATCACCTACGCCTGGGAGCTGCTCACCGTCGTCTTCAAGCTGCCCAAGGACAAGCTCACCGTCACCGTCTATGCGGAGGACGACGAGGCCTACGACATCTGGACCAAGGAAATCGGCGTGCCCGTGGAGCGGGTCATCCGCATCGGCGACAACAAGGGTTCCCGCTACGCCTCCGACAACTTCTGGATGATGGGCGACACCGGACCTTGCGGCCCCTGCACCGAGATTTTCTACGACCACGGCGAGCACATCTGGGGCGGCCCTCCCGGATCCCCCGAGGAGGATGGCGATCGCTTCATCGAAATCTGGAACAACGTGTTCATGCAGTTCAACCGGGACGAAGCCGGGGTCATGCACCCGCTGCCCAAGCCCAGCGTGGACACCGGCATGGGCCTGGAGCGCATCGCTGCCGTGCTGCAGGGCGTGCACGCCAACTACGAGATCGACCTGTTCCAGCGCCTGATAGCCGCCGCCGCCCGGGAAACCTCCGACGCTGACATGGAGAGCCCGTCCCTGAAGGTGCTGGCCGACCACATCCGCGCCTGTTCCTTCCTCATCGCCGACGGCGTCATCCCGGGTAATGAAGGCCGGGGCTACGTCCTGCGCCGCATCATCCGCCGCGCCATCCGCCACGGCTACAAGCTGGGCGCCCGCGCCGCCTTCTTCCACAAGATGGTGCCGGACCTGGTAGCCGAGATGGGCGCTGCCTATCCCGAACTGGCCTCCGGCGAAAAGCGCGTCATGGACGTGCTGAAGCAGGAAGAGGAACGCTTCTTCGCCACCATCGAACACGGCATGGCCATCCTGGAAGCCGAACTGGCCGGCATGGTG
>DATEZY010000090.1:0-4430 GCA_035255085.1 Azospira sp.
TCATGGTCTTATGTTCTCCTGCACTGCTCTATTTATTCTGGAATGGTGCGAATAGTGTGGCGTTGCCGGGCCCGCCCGGGAAGAAACGGGAAGGGAGGGCCCGGCCGGGACGGCTTAGAAGTTCATGGAGTATTGGACACCGAGGACCTGGACATTGCTGTCGTATTCCCCGTTGAGGGTGCCGGCAGAGGTGGGGTCATTCACCTTGGCCTTGTCGGCCTTGATATAGGCGTAACCCACATCGATAGCGCTGGTCTTGGTCACCTTGTACTGGGCACCGACGGAATACCAGACCCGCTTCTGATCGGGCAGGCGGGGGGTACGGTGGGCATCGTCCACTACAGACTGGTCGAAGGCCAGGCCGACCTTGAGCTTGAGGGCATCATTCACCGCATAGTTGGCCCCCAGGGCGACGCGGGTGGTGTCGGTCCAGGAGTAATCCTTGCGCACCTGGTTGGTGACAAAGCCCGGGGTCTTGATCAGGATTTCCGGCACGGAACTCCAGCCGGTCCGGCTCACGTCGGCCAGCAGTTCCCAGCGGTCGTTGAGGCGGTGATAGCCGCTGATGATCCAGGTATCGGGCAGCTTGATATCCAGGGAGGCATTGCCCTTGGCACCGATGCCGCTGGCCGTCCAATCGCCGGTGATGTGGTGGTCGATCTTGGAGCGATAGGAAACCCCCACCCGGGTCGATTCGGACAGGGTGAACAGGGCGCCGGCGTTCCAGCCCCATTCGGTGCTGTCGCCCTTGACCTTGAATGCTCCCAGGATCGGGCCGGCGTTCTGGCTGTAAGTGGCGCGGAACAGCTGGTAATCGAGGCCCAGGCCCAGGGAAACCGTGTCATTGACCTTGTAGGCCACGCTCGGGTTCAGGTTGGCGGACTGGATATCCGTATCCATGGCGGCGTAAGAGCCCTTCCAGGACTGGGGATAGTTGGTACGCATGCCGAAGGGCGCGCCCAGCCCCACGCCGACGAACCACTGGTCGTTGATCTGGTAGGAGAAGTAGCCATTGGGCACGGGTGCGGAGTCGCCGCCATCCCGGTTCTGGGCCCCGGCCAAGGCGCCGGTGGAATTGCCATTCTTGAAATCGGCCTTCAGGGTGATGTAATCCACCCCCACCGAGACATTGGCGCCCTTCAACTGGGTCATCCCGGCCGGGTTGTAATAGATGGTGCTGGCGTTTTCCGCCACCGCCGCCGAGCCGGCGAAGGCGTTGCCCAGGCCGCTGGCGTTCTGCTCCATCAGCTGGAAACCGGCGGCCGAGGCCGTTCCGGAGAACGCCCCCAGCACCAGGGCGGACAACAGGCCCTTGTTCATCTTGTTCATACATGTCTCCTCATTATGGTTTTATCGGGAAGTTGCCTTCCCGTCCTGCAAGAAAACGCCACCGGAGTGGCGCCCGAAACTAGTTTTCCGGAGGCACCTCCCGCTTCTCGCCGCTGGCATCGATGGCCACATAGGTCAGCACTGCCTCGGTCACCTTGACCGTGATCGGCTTGAAGAAATTGCGTTCGGCATAGACCGCCACATCCACGGTGATGGAAGTACGCCCCACCTTGGTGATGGTCGAATAGAAGCTAACCACGTCGCCCACTGAAATGGGCTGCTTGAACTGGAAGGCATTGACGGCGACCGTGGTGACCCGTCCGCGGGCCCGACGCATGGCGGCGACGCCGCCGGCGATATCCACCTGGGACATGACCCAGCCACCGAAAACATCGCCGTTCGGATTCAGATCCGAGGGCATGGTCATCAGGCGCAGGGTGGGTTGGCTGTCGGGCAGTTGGACGGGGATTTCAGACATATCGGCTCCTAGCGTAATTGAGCGGTCCGCCCGTGAAGGGAGCGAAACCGGTGCCGAATATTACGCCGGCGTCCGCCAGGTCGGCATCCGCCACGACGCCGGCATCGACCAGGTGCTGGGTCTTCGCCAACAGGGGCAGGACCAGGCGCTCCGCCAGGCCGGCCGGCACGCTCCCAGCCCTCCCCTTCTCGATCTTGCCGCCCGGGTAGGCGTAGAACCCCTTGCCGCTCTTACGTCCCAGGTCGCCCCGCGCAAAGCGTTCGACCAGGCACCGCGGCGGTTCGGCACCGGAACCAGCCAGGGCCTTGCCGGCGGCCATGGCGATATCCAGGCCCACGGTATCCGCCAGCTCGATGGGGCCCATGGGCATGCCGAAGGCCAGGGCGGCCTCATCCACCGTTTCCGGGGCAATGCCTTCATCGACGCAGCGCATGGCTTCCAGCAGATAGGGACCGAGCACGGCGTTCACCAGGAAGCCGGGAGCGCTCTGCACCGGCAGGGGCAGCTTGTCGATGCCGCGCACGAAGGCGCAGGCCTTGCGGGTCATCTCGGCATCGCCGCCCGCGGCGGTGACCACCTCCACCAGGGGCATCTTCGCCACCGGGTTGAAGAAGTGGATGCCCACCAGACGCTCCGGCTTTTGCAGCACGGTGCGGATGTCTTCCAGGCGCAGGCTAGAGGTGTTGGTTGCCAGCACCGCATCCGGCTTCATGCGGGCCTCCAGACCCTTGAGCAGGCTGTGCTTGGCTTCCAGGTTCTCGAAAATGGCTTCGATAACCACGTCGGCATGGGCGGCGCCATGGCCATCCGGGTCGGGAATGAGGCGGTCCATGATGGCCCGCAGCTGCAGCTTGTCCTTGATGCGCTTGGCGAAGCTGGCATGGGCCCGTTGGATGGCCGGGGCGATACGCTCCACGCTCTGATCCTGCAGGGTCACAGTGAGGCCGCGGCCGGCGCACCAGGCGGCGATGTCGCCCCCCATGACGCCGGCACCCACCACGTGCACCCGCTTGGCAGTGAACTCGCAGTCTTTGCCGAAGCCCTTGAGGCTTTCCTGCAGGCGGAACACCCGCACCAGATTACGGGCGGTGGAAGAACGGACAATGCGGTCGGTGATCTCCGGTGCGGCCAGGGCGTTGCCGCCGTACTGGGCCCACAGGTCGATGATGGCGTAGGGGGCCGGGTAGTGCTCGGGGCGGGCCCGCTTGGCCACCTGCTGGCGGGCTTTGCCGGCCACCACTCCCTTGAGGGGACCGGCGAAGAGGCGCTGCATGAAAGGCAGAGGCTTGCGGGCCGGGGGATTCAAGGCCAGCTGACGGGCAGCGGATTCCATCACCCGGGGCGGTACGCATTCGTCGGCCAGGCCCAGGCGCTTGGCCTTCCTGGCATCCACGGTCTTGCCGGCCAGCATCAGGTCCAGGGCCACGGCGGGGCCGACCCGCTCGGGCAGGCGCTTCATGCCGCCCCAGCCGGGGAAGATGCCGAGCATGACTTCGGGCAACCCCAGCTTGGTGCCCGGCTCATCCACCACCAGCAGGGTACGGCAGGCCAGGGCCAGCTCCAGGCCGCCGCCCAGGCAGTGCCCGCGCACCAGGGCCAGGGTCGGGTAGGAGACGCCGGCCAGGCGGTTGAAGAGGTCCCAGCCCCGGGCCACCATGGCCTTGGCGGCGGCGGCATCTTCCAGCTCGTCGAACTCGGAAATGTCGGCTCCGGCAATGAAGCCGGCGCTCTTGGCGGAGCGGATGATGAGGGCCTTGGGGGGCTGGCGATCGAGCTCGTCCAGCACGCCGGAGAGTTCGGCCATGACAGCCTTGGAAAGGGAGTTCGCATTTTCGCCGGCCTTGTCCAGGGACAGCCAGGCCAGGCCGTCGGCCTCCTGGGTCAGGTGCCAGTGCTGGAAGGCGGTGGCGGCGGAAGTATTCATGTTCATGGTCTACCTTCAGTGAAAGGCATGGCTGCCGGCAGCGAAGGCCAGGGAGACGGCCCCGGTGCCCACATTGACCGCAGCGGTGTTGCTCATCATAGAAATCAGGATTTCGGCGCCCCGCTCCCGGGCCGCGGCCGCCAGGTCGGCGTAGCCGGGCAGGCTGGGGACGATCTCGGGGTCGCCGCCGTAGCTGATGCAGACATGAGGCGACTCCAGGCCGGCCCGCACCTGGCGTGCGGCATTGGCAAAGAGGCGCTGCACGCCGCTCTCGAAGCCCCGGACCTTGGCGATGGGCGTGGTGACATCCTGGTTGCAGTGCAGGATGGGCTTCATGTCCAGCATCTGGCCCAGCTTGTAGGTGCCCCAGTTGATGCTGGTATCGCCCTTCTTCACCGCCCGCTTGTAGATGTGGAACAGGTCCGCCGGCACCAGGTAGGTGTGGATCTGGTCAGCCAGGAGGCGCAGCCGGTTGCCGATTTCGCTGGGCGTGCCGCCCAGGCGGATGAGGCGCACCGCCTCCGCCGCCAGCACGGCCTGGCCGGCGAAGAGGTTGCGACTGGAGAGCACGCACAGGCCGAAGCGGCCCGGCTTGCCGATTTCCCGGCGCGGGTCCTTGTACTTGGTGAGCACCGAGCGGGAAGCCTGCAGGGCGTGGTCGTAGATGGGGCTGCGTTCGCTGGTGATGGTGAGGACGAA
>DATEZY010000091.1:0-12878 GCA_035255085.1 Azospira sp.
GTAGGAGTCCTTGCCCCACAGGGCCGGGAATACCGAGGTCACCCCCACCTTCTTGCCCTCGCCGTTGTCGCCGTGGCACAGGGCGCACTGCTTCTCATAGACCGCCTTGCCCCGGGCGATGTCGTAGCCGCCCTTGGGTGGTGGCGGCTCGTCGAAGCCCCGGCCCGGCAGGGCCTTGCCCGTGGGGGCATGGGTCGACAGCCAGTAGGCGTAAGTGGACAGGGCGGTAAGCACTTCCCTATCGGCGGCCGGGGCCTTGCCGTTCATGCTGAACTGGAAGCAGCCCTGCATGCGCTCGACGAAGGTATTCACCTTGTTGTTCTTCTTGCGGTAGGCCGGATACATGGGATAGGCGGCCCACAGGGGCGCCGAGTTGGCCTTGCGGCCCCGGTCGATGTGGCAGTTCACGCAGTTCATCTCGTTGCCCACGTACTCGGGCGCCAGGGCCTTGGTGTTCATGAACAGGTCCTGGCCCCGGCGCACCAGATCGCCGAAGGCGTTGTTGGGAATGTCGGTGTCGGCCGGGGGCTGGAAGTAGTGCTGGCTGGCCGGCTTGGCCGGGGCCTTGGGCAGCTGGGTCTGGTCGTCCAGGCGCGGGTTGCGCTGGGCGTCAGCAGCGTGGGCGTCAGCAGCGTGGGCGGCAGCGGCCAGCAGGCCGGAGCCCAGCAGCAGGGCGGAAAAAAGCTTGGCGTTTTTCATGGCAGGAATCCTTTCGATATAGGAGGAACGTTCGGCTCAGCGCAGGCGATGCTGGCTTTCGTCGAAGGCTTCCTTGGATTCCCCCAGGCCGGCGAAATAGTCGGCCACGGCCTTGATCTCGGCGTCGCTCAGATCCACGGCGATGTGGGCCATGAGCCCGTTGGGGTCGTTGCGACGGCTGGGCGGTACGGCAGCCACCGCCTTGGTTTTGCGGGTCGCAGGCACGGCCTTGGCACCGCGCCAGGCCTTGAGCTGGTTCTCGATATAGAGGGCGGACTGGCCGGCCAGGGGCGGGAAGGTGCTGCCCACGCCAACGCCGGACGGGCCGTGGCACAGGGTGCATTCGGGGATGTTGCGTTCCCAGGCGCCGCGCAGGGCGATCCAGGCGCCGCTGCCGGGCTGGGGCCGCTCCACCGGGCCGGCCTTGACGTTGACCTTGGGATGTTCGGCGTAGGCCTTGGCCACCGCGGCCACCTCCTCGTCCGTCAGGGACTGGGCGATGGGCTGCATCACCGGGTTCTCCCGGCGGCCGGCCTTGAAGTCGTTAAGCTGCTTGACGATGTAGGCCTCGGGCAGGCCAGCCAGGCGGGGAAAGCCAGCGGCGGCCATGCCCTTGCCGTCGGCGCCGTGGCAGGTAATGCAGGGCATGGCCGCCGGGTTGGCGCCGCCCTTCTGCATGATGTCGTTGCCGTCGGCACCGTGGGCCAATAGCGGCAGCAGCAGGAAGCTGGATAGCAGCTGGGGTACAAGTTTTCTCATGGGGTTCTCTCCTCCGGAGTTTGTAACGAGGAAATGATCAATACGGGGCGATCGGGCGCCCTCTGTTCTGGGGGTAAATCGGGTGGTCTGGCGGGTTTTCTCCTTTGCAGGCTGCCCCAGGAAAAAAACCGCCCCCGGGAGGGGGCGGTGCCTCAGGCAAAAGGTGGATCGGAAAGGTGGATGAAAAGACGGGTCTCAGTAGCGGGCGTCGTCCGGCTTCTTGTCCTTGGGCCAGTCCTTCACCTTCTCGGGGAAGTCCGGGCGGGGCTGGTGGCTGAAGTACTCGGCCACGTCCAGGGCTTCCTGATCGGAGAGACCGCCCTGGCCCAGGGGGAAGTTGTTGTGGAAGCCGATGGGCATGTTGCGTTTGACGAAGGCAGCGGCGGTATAGGTGCGGGCCATACCGGCGCCGATGTTGAAGGACTGGTCGCCCCACAGCGGCGGGTACACCATCTTGCCGTCGGCGGACTTGAGGCCCTCGCCGTTCTCCCCGTGGCACACGGCGCACTGGGCGGCGTAGATCTTCTTGCCGTTGTCGCTATCGGGCTTCAGGGAACGGTCGATCTTGCCCACGCCCCGGCCGGGCACCTTGTCCTCCGGCTTGGTGGCGCCCTTCATCCAGTCGAAGTAGGCGACCATGGCCTTCATGTCCGGGGAATCCACGGGCAGGGGCTTGCCGTTCATGGAACGCTTGAAGCAGCCGTTGATGCGGTCCTCCAGGCTAATGATGCGGCCGGCCCGGGGCGCGTAGCTGGGGAAGAAGGCGGAGACGCCGACGAAGGGTGAGCCGTCGGCCACGGTGCCGGCGTTGAGGTGGCAGCTGGTGCAGTTGAGCTGGTCGCCGACGTGGCCGGGCAGCAGGTCCTTGGTCTCCAGGTGCAGGCGCATGCCGCGCACCAGCTGTTCGGCGTTGGGCTTGGCCAGCATGTCGGCCAGGCGCGGTGTCTCGAACTTGCTGTTGTCGATGGCTTTCGCATCTTCCTTCACCACCTCGGCCCGCATCTGCTTCACCTGGGAAGCGGTCACGGCCTCACCACCATTCCCCCAGCTACTACGGACGAAGGTGATCAGCTCGGCCAGCTCCCGGTCGTTGAGGCGGGCGAAGCCGGGCATGGTGAACACCCGGGGATGGGCCGCGGTAGCGGCGGTCTTCCAGCCGGTGAGGGTGATGTGCAGCAGGGTGGCGGGATCCTTAGCCGTCACCGCCGGGTTGCCGGCCAGGGGCGGGAATATCTTACTGACGCCGTTGCCATCCTGGCGGTGGCAGTCGCCGCAGAACTGCACGTAGGCCAGGCCGCCGCGGGAGGTGAACAGGTTGCCCGGCACCTTGCCGGCCACGGCACTGCGCGGCGTGCTGGGGGCCGGCAGCTCGTGCTCGCCCGGGGGCAGGGACTTGAGGTAAGTGGCGATCGCCAGCAGGTCCTCGTCCTTCACGTGCTGGGTGCTGTGGTGGATCACCTCGGCCATGTTGCCGGAGGCGGTGGCGAAGCGGTTCTGCCCGGTCTTGAGGAACAGGGCAGTGTCTTCCACCGTCCACAGGCCGCGCAGGCTCAGGGCGCGCCAGGATTCCACGGTTTCACCGGCGAGGAAGTGCTTGCCCTTGCCGCCGGCGTCGCTCATGGCCTTCTCCTGGAAGGCGAGGCCCCGGGGCGTATGACAGGCGCCGCAGTGGCCCAGGCCCTGGACCAGGTAGGCGCCCCGGTTCCAGGTGGCGTCCTTGCCGGCATCAGGCTGGAAGGGCTTGTCTTCCAGGAAGGCCCAGTTCCACAGGGACAGGCCCCAGCGCTGGTTGAAGGGCCAACGCATGGCGGTAGGCTTGTTGGCCTGCTGCACCGGGGCCAGGCCCTGCATCAGGTAGGCGTAGAGGGCCTGCATGTCCTCGCCGGTCATCTTGGCGTAGGAGGGATAGGGCATGGCCGGGTAGAGATTGTGGCCGTCCGCCGCCACGCCCTTGCGCATGGCCCGGTCGAACTGGGCGAAGCTGTAGTTGCCGATGCCCGTGGCCTTGTCCGGCGTGATGTTGGTGGAGTGCAGCACGCCGAAGGGCGTGGCCAGTTCCCGGCCGCCGGCCATGGGCTTGCCGCCCTCGGCGGTGTGGCAGGCGACGCAATCGCCCAGGCGGGCCAGGTACTCGCCCCGGGCGATCTGCCCGTTATCGGCGGCCCGGGCCTGGCCCACCGTGGCGGCCAGGCAGAAGCCGGCAACGACGGTCGCCGCCACACTGCGCAGCAGGCGCACGGCGAAGGAAGAGGCCCGTGGCTCCTGCATGGGCCTCGAACCGAGGGCCGCGAGGGGCCCGAAAATATGGTCTTGCATAGCTGTACTCCCCGACTTGGTTGTTTGGGTCCAAGTCTAGACAGGACAAGCCCCAGCGGCTATTCGGACATCCGGCTAGGGCAATAACCGAAAGTGACTATTGCCAGGGGCAGCCCGAGCTGAACCAGGAGGCGGGAACGGCGCGACAGCCATCGGCCAGGAACGGCACTTTCCGGGGCAACGAAACAGCCTCTGGACTTCATTAAATATTTCGACAATACTCGAATCATGGAAACTTTAAATGCCGCTGAACTTCTCGCCGCCCTGGGACATGAGTCCCGCCTGGCCATCTTCCGCCTGCTGGTCGAAGCCGGCCCGGACGGCATCAACGCCAGTGCCATCGGCGAGCAGCTGGGCATGGCCCCGGCCACCCTCTCCTTCCACCTGGCCCATCTCAGCCGGGTGGGCCTGATTGCCGGGGAGCGCGAGAGCCGTTTCATCCACTACTCGGCCAACTACGGCACCATGGATGAGCTCATCGCCTTTCTCACCAGCAACTGCTGCCAGGGCGATACCTGCCTCCCCAAGACCGCCTGCTGCGACACCAGCGAGAAGCGCCGCGCCAAGGCCGGAAAGAAATCCTGATGCCCCTACCCAAGACCGTGCTGGTGCTATGCACCGGAAACTCCTGCCGCTCCCAGATGGGCGAAGCCATCCTGAACCAGGACCTGGTGGGCCTGGTGCGCGCCATTTCCGCCGGCACCCGCCCCCTGCCCCAGGTCGCCGCCGGGGCCATCGAGGCACTGCAGCTGGCCGGCCTGCCGACCGAGGGCCTGATCCCCAAGAGCGTCGACGCGGTGATGCAGGAAGACATCGACCTGGTGGTCAGCGTCTGCGACAACGCCCGGGAAACCTGCCCGGTGTTCCCACGGCCTGTCAAGCGCATCCACGTTGGCTTCCACGACCCCCATGGCGAGCCGCTGGCGAGCTTCATTGCCGTCCGCGACGACATCCGCGCCCGCCTGGTGCCGGCGGTGCGTGAAGCCCTTGGCCTGTGAGGAAAAGCAATGTCTGCCCAATGTGAAATGACCGCCAAACTCTCCGCGGACGCGCCGATGAGTATTTTCGAGCGCTTCCTGAGCGTGTGGGTCTTCCTCTGTATCGTCACCGGCATTGCCGCTGGTCAGATGGCTCCCGGCGTATTCCAGGCTATCGGCCGCCTCGAAGTCGCACAGGTGAATTTGCCGGTCGGCCTGCTCATCTGGGTGATGATCATCCCGATGCTGGTCAAGGTCGATTTCGGGGCCTTGGCCGAGATGAGGCAGCATGTGCGCGGCATTGGCGTGACGCTGTTCGTCAATTGGCTAGTCAAGCCGTTTTCAATGGCTTTCCTGGGCTGGCTGTTCATCCGCAACCTGTTCGCACCGATGCTGCCGACGGAGCAACTGGACAGCTATATTGCCGGCCTCATCCTGCTGGCTGCTGCCCCCTGTACGGCCATGGTCTTCGTCTGGAGCCGGCTGACCAACGGGCATCCGCTGTTCACGCTCTCCCAGGTTGCCATCAACGACACCATTATGGTTTTTGCCTTTGCGCCACTGGTCGCCTTCCTGCTCGGTATCTCCTCGATTACCGTACCGTGGAACACACTGCTGACCTCGGTCGCTCTCTACATTGTGATTCCGGTGGCGCTGGCCCAGTTCTGGCGTAAGTCCCTGCTGGCCAAGGGACAAGCGGCGTTCACTGCCGCCATGGCCAAGATTGGCCCATGGTCCATCTCCGCATTGCTGGCGACATTGGTGCTGCTGTTTGCCTTCCAGGGCGAAGCCATCCTCAAACAGCCGCTGGTCATCGGCCTGTTGGCCGTGCCTATCCTGATTCAAGTGTTTTTCAACTCAGCCCTGGCCTACTGGCTGAACAAGGCGGTGGGTGAAAAGCACAATGTCGCCTGTCCATCGGCGCTGATTGGCGCTTCGAACTTCTTCGAACTCGCCGTGGCAGCCGCCATCAGCCTATTCGGCTTCGAGTCGGGTGCTGCACTCGCGACGGTAGTCGGTGTGCTCATTGAAGTACCGGTCATGCTACTGGTGGTGAAAGTCGTGAATGCCTCCAAGGGGTGGTACGAAGCGGCGTAAACAACAAAGCAATAGGGAGCCCAACATGGACTGGATGATGACCGCCCTGCAAGGAGGCCTGGACAGCCTGGCCTCCTACCTCGCCGCTCACGTGCTGCTGTGCCTGGTGCCGGCCTTCTTTATCGCCGGGGCGCTGTCGGCCCTGGTGCCGCAGCAATCCATCATCCGTTTCCTCGGGCCGGATGCCCCCGGGTGGAAGTCCTATTCGGCTGCGGCCGGTGCGGGCAGCCTGCTGGCGGTGTGCTCCTGCACCATCCAGCCCTTGTTCGCCGGCATCTACAAGAAGGGGGCCGGCCTCGGCCCCGCCATCACCTTCCTGTTTTTCGCGCCGGCGGCGAATATCCTGGCGCTGGCCTATACCGGCGTGGCCCTGGGGGCCGAGTTCGCCATTGCCCGCATCCTGTTGGCCCTGTCCTTCGGTATCGGCATCGGCATGATCATGGCCATCCTGTTCCGCGAGTCCGATGTCGCCCGGGTCGGCGATGTCCAAACCTTTGCCGACGGCGGCGGCATTCCCGGAAAGACGCTACTCTTCATCGGAGCCCTGGTCGCCCTGCTGATTTCCGGCACGCTGAAGCTCGATTTCCTCAAGGCCGTGCTGTTCAGCGCGGAGCTGCCGTGGCATGGCGCCGTAGCCGTCCAGCAAAGCCTCGACCGCTGGGTGCCGGTGAATGAGGCCATCGGCGCGGAAGGCTTGAGCCTGCAGGGGGCGATGTTGATTGCCCTGCTCGCCGGAATCGGGGTCTTCGCCTGGCGGGGGCTGGGCAAGGTCGATGAGGGCTTCAATCGTTGCACGCCCATCGCCCTCGGCCTGACGGCCCTGACCCTGGCGTTTGCGGCCCTAGGCTTCAAGGTGGTCGATGCCGGTATCGCCCTGACGGTGACCGGGCGAACCCTGGCGGTGACGCTGTTCTGCCTCACCCTTATCCCCCTGGCCCGGCGCTTCGACGCCTGGGACGTGCAGCAATGGCTGTGGGAAACCTGGCGTTTCGTGAAGCAGATCTTCCCTCTGCTGGTGGTCGGGGTGTTCCTGGTGGGCGTCATCCGGGTGTTCATCCAGCCCGAGTGGATTCGCACCGTGGCCGGGGAAAACACCCTGTCCGCCAACCTGGCCGGGGTCGTGTTCGGGGTGTTCATGTACTTCCCGACCCTGGTCGAAGTGCCCATCGCCAAGATGTTCCTGTCCCTCGGCATGCACCCGGGGCCGCTCATCGCCTACCTGATGGCCGACCCGGAACTGTCGCTGCAAAGTATCCTGATTACGGCCGCCATTATCGGCAAGCTACGGGCCTGGACCTACGTGGGGCTGGTGGCGCTATTCTCGACCGTATCGGGCCTGACCTACGGCGCCTGGGTCAATGGCATGTCGCTGTGGATGCTGGTGGGGGCAATCGGCGGCTTCGTGGCCCTCATCATCGGCACCCTGCATCTGATTGAAACCCGCCGCAAGGCATGAGAAGGGAGAACACCATGCTGATCAAGATACTGGGAAGTGGCTGCCCCAAGTGCAACCGCCTGGAGCAACTGACCCGCGAGGCCGTGGCCGAACTCGGCATTGAGGCAAGCTTCGAGCACGTGCGGGAGATGGACAAGATCATGGCCTATCCCATCATGACGACGCCGGCCCTGGTGGTTGATGAGGCGGTCAAGGTCTCCGGGCGCATCCCAAGCAAGGATGAACTGCTCGCCTGGCTAAGGGGCGGCTAGCGGTGGCACCGGGCGGCAGGACGGAGCGCCGATAGCGGCGCCCTGGGGAGGTCGTCAATCTCTCCCCTTAATCCAGCCCACCCGGATCGGCCCGCAGGATCAATCTCGCCAGTTCGGCGGCGCTGCCGGTGCCGGTCTTTTCCATGACGTGCTGGCGGTGCACATGCACCGTGTTCTCGCTGATGCCTAGCTCCCGCGCCACTTCCTTGTTGGCCAGGCCCAGGGCCAGGAGGCGCGCGACTTCCCGCTCCCGGGCCGAGAGCCGCTCCAGGCATTCCGTCGCTTCCTGATGGCGGCGGCTGGCGGCGTGGCGTTCCAGGCTAAGCTGCACCGCCCGCTCCACGGTATCGAGGAACTGCTGGTCCTTGAAGGGCTTCTGCAGGAAATCCACGGCCCCGTCCTTCATGGCCTGCACCGCCAGTTCCACGTCGCCGTGGCCGGTCATGAAAATGACGGGAAAGGGCGAACCGGCGGCCTTCAAGCGCCGCTGCAGTTCCAGGCCGCTGACCCGGGGCATGCGGATATCCAGCACCAGGCAGCTGCCCCCGGGGGGAAAGGCCGGGTTGGCCTCGAGAAAGGCCTCCGCCGACTCGTGGCCCACCGCCTCCCAGCCCACGGATTCGAGCAGGAACAGGAGGGAGCGGCGGAACGGGGCTTCGTCGTCCACCACGTGGATGACCGGGTTGGGAACGGCAGTATTCATGTGTTTTCCGGTTCAGCAGGGGAATGGGGCAAGGCAAGGGGCAGAGAGAAGCGCAACACTAGCCCATCCCCCTCTTCCGGGGCGGCCGCCTCCAGTTCGCCGCCGTGGGCTTCGATGATGGTCTTGCAGATGGACAGCCCCAGGCCCAGGCCGTCGGCCTTGGTGGTGAAGAAGGGCTCGAACAGGCGCTGCTGCAGTTCCGGCGTGAGGCCGGCGCCGTGGTCGCGCACGGCAACGATGCAGCGTCCCTCCGCCGGGCTCAGGGTCACCTCGATGGGGTCGTCCCGCCCGACGGCCTGCTGGGCGTCCCAGGCGTTCTTGAAGAGGTTGAGCAGCACCTGCTGGATCTGCAGGGGGTCGGCCAGCACCTCCCGGCTTTCCAGGGGCAGGCCGTCATGGAGCACGATGGCCGGCGCCCGGGCCTGGATGCCCATGAGCAGGGTGCCGCTTTCCTGCACCAGGGCCTCCAGGTCGCAGCGTTCCCGCACCCGGTTGCGCTTGCGGGCGAAGGCCCGGATGCCGGCGAGAATCCCGGCGGCCCGCTCGGACTCGTTGGCGATCTCTTCCGCCGCCTGCTGCAGGGCCTCCGGCGCCAGCTTGCCGGCCTGCTGGCGGCGCAGCAGGCTGCGGGCGTAGTTGCCCATGGTGGCCAGGGGCTGGTTCAGTTCGTGGGCCAGGGTGCCGGCCAGTTCCCCCAGGATGGAAAGCCGGGAGAGGTGGTCCATCTGCTGCTGGCCGGCAGCCACCCGGGCCTCCAACTGGTGGCGTTCGGCCAGGGCCGAGCTCAGTTCCCGGGTGCGGCGCTGCACCAGATGCTCCACCCGCACCGTATAGATGCCCCAGGCCAGCAGGAGCAGGACGAAGCCGGCGGCCCAGGGCCAGTAGCGGTGCCACAGGTAGTCCCAGCCGGTCTCCCGCAGGAAGGCATAGGGGCCGATCTGCAATTCCCGGAACAGCTCATGCACAGGGTAGTAATCCGCCGGCACGCTCCAGGCGTGGCCACCCTCATCCGGCGGCAGGGACAGCAACGCCAGCAGCACCGCCCGGGAGAGGGCCGGATCCGTGCCCCGGGTGGCGGCAAAGGCCCAGCCCGGGTAGAGGGGCGAGGTAACCCGGCAATGGCCGGTGTCGCCCCGGGGGGAAAGCACCCGCAGGCGCCCCGGGGGCAGCTGGCCGGTCAGTTCCAGGCGCTCCAGCAGGCAGGCCCGCAGCACCCCGGCGTCGGCCTGGCCCTGCAGCACCGCCTCCACCACCCGGGACATGGGGAAGTCGGTGAATACCGGCCTGACCAGCCCTTTCTCCGGATCCAGCCCGAGGCGCCGCAGCTCGGCCCAGATCAGCTGGTAACCGCCGAAGGCATCCTCGGCCACCGCCGCCAGGCTGGCGCCGCGCAGGTCTTCCAGGCGCTGCAGGTCCTGGCGCCGGTCCAGCACCACCACGGCGGACCCCACCACATGGGCCGGATCCTGGGAGGTGGCGGAAACCTGGGTGGCGATGCGGGAGACGCCATGCTCGGCCTCCAGGGTCACGTAGTGGCCCGGATTGGTCAGCACGAATTCCACCTCCCCTTTTTCCAGGGCGTCGGAAAGCTCATCCAGGTCATAATGGCGCAGCACGATACGGTAGCCCGGTAGGCGCTGCTCCAGCCCCTGGACCAGAGGCTTCCACTGCACCTCGGCCTCTTCCGAGCCCAGCCAGGCCAGCACCCCGAGGCGGATGTCGGTAGTGGCGCCGGCCACCCCGGCCCACAGGCCGAGCAGCAGGGCGGCCAGGGCAACCGGGGAGGGGCGGCAACAGCGGAAAGGAATGAAGGAAGCCATAGGCCGGGATTGTAGCCGCCCCTGCCCGCCCCTGCCGACCGGAGAAGCAGGCGGCGTAGGGCCTAGCACCGGGCAAGGCGAGGGCCGGCGGCCCAGGCCTGGCCATCCCAGGCCAAGGCCGCATATTCCAAAATTGCCATATGCGCATTTCAAAATAGTATTTTTGATAATAACGACGCCGGCATTAGGCTTTCCTCCATCGCCCGAGCGCTTCCCGGTTTTCCCACCGGCGCCCCGGGGCCACCCCACAGGAGGAATCACGCCATGTCAGCCCAAGCCCTACGCAGCGACACCCTGCTCGGCGCCGCCCCGGCCCCGGCCGCCGCTCTGGCCACCACTCCGGCCGCCTTCTCGGCCACCTTTCCATCCAACCCCCAGGCCAGCCTCGACCGGGCCCGGGCCGTCGCCCAGGCCGAAGCCACGCCCTACGCCGGCGGCGTCTCGCCCCGGGAGGCCTGGGAGCTGTTCAACAGCGGCGCCGCCGTGCTGGTGGATGTGCGCACCGCCGAGGAGCGCAAGTTCGTCGGCCAGGTGCCCGACACCCTGCACGTGGCCTGGGCCACCGGCACGGCCCTGACCCGCAACCCGCGCTTCATCAAGGAACTGGAAGCCAAGCTGAAGAAGGACCAGGCCATCCTGTTCCTCTGCCGCAGCGGCAAGCGCTCGGCCCTGGCCGCCGAAGCCGCCGCCAAGGCCGGTTTCGCCCACGCCTTCAACATCCTCGAAGGCTTCGAAGGCGACCTGGACGGCCAGCAGCGGCGCGGCGGCCTGGGCGGCTGGCGCCACCATGGCCTGCCCTGGATTCAAGACTAATGAACGCCCGGACCGAAGGCTGTCAGCAGGCCACCCGCAGCGGCGGCAAGTGGGACCTGGGCCAGGTGGTGGCCGAACTCAAGGCCGAGCGGGAACGCTGGCGCGAGCGGCAGAAGCGCCACAAGGAATGCGGCGGCCGAGAACTGCCGGCCCGGGAAGTGCTGCGGGAAATCGTCGCCGCCCTGTGCGGCGCCCTCTTCCCCATGCGCCTGGGCCCGGCCCAGCTGCACCAGGAGAGCGAGGACTACTACATCGGCTACACCCTGGATGCGGCCCTGGAGTCCCTCCTCGGCCAGGTGCGCCTGGAGCTGTGCTACGCCGCCCGCCACACCGAGGCCGACGACAGCGCCATCGAAGCCCGGGCGGTGAGCATCGTCCGCGCCTTCGCCCTGGCCCTGCCCCGGGTCCGGGTCCGACTCGACACCGACGTGGAAGCGGCCTACAGCGGCGACCCGGCGGCGCGCAGCGTGGATGAGGTGCTGCTCTGCTACCCAGGGGTGGTGGCCATGATCCACCACCGCCTGGCCCACGAGCTGTACCGGCTGGAAGTGCCCCTCTTGGCGCGCATCGTCGCCGAGCTGGCCCATGCCGAGACGGGCATCGACATCCACCCGGGAGCCTCCATCGGCGCCGGTTTCTTCATCGACCACGGCACCGGCGTAGTCATCGGCGAGACCGCCGTCATCGGCCAGCGGGTGCGCCTGTACCAGGCCGTCACCCTGGGCGCCAAGCGCTTCACCAAGGACGAAGCGGGCAACCTGGAAAAGGGCCAGCCCCGCCACCCCATCGTCGAGGACGACGTGGTGATCTACGCCGGCGCCACCATCCTGGGCCGCATCACCATCGGCAAGGGCAGCACCATCGGCGGCAACGTCTGGGTCACCCGCAGCGTGCCGCCGGGCAGCCATGTGACCCAGGCCGACTCGCAACATTCCCAGCATTCGCCGCGGCCACCAACGCCGCTCAAGGCTGCAGCGGCCTGATTTGGCCGCATTCCATTTTTCAACAACCGCTCAACCATAACTCAACCAAGGAGAGTCATTTCATGACCGAAGTCGTCCATCAGGAAGGCGCCCAGGCCCTCGGCGATGCCGCCGCGCGCCAGCTCGCGAACGCCACCAAGACCACACCCCAGCTATCCACCATCACGCCGCGCTGGCTGGTGCATCTGCTGCAATGGCTGCCCGTGGAGGCCGGTATCTACCGCCTCAACAAGGTGAAGAACCCCCGGGACGTGCGCGTCGCCTGCTCCCAGCGCGATGAATCCGAGCTGCCCCAGACCTTCGTCGATTACGACGCCCAGCCCCGAGAATATTTCCTCAACGCCGTCACCACCATCCTCGACGTGCACACCCGGGTTTCCGACCTCTACAGCAGCCCCCACGACCAGATCAAGGAACAGCTGCGCCTGACCATCGAGACCATCAAGGAACGTCAAGAATCCGAACTCATCAACAACCCGGACTACGGCCTGCTGGCCAATGTGGACGAAGCCCAGCGCATCTCCACCCTCACCGGCGCCCCCACCCCGGACGATCTGGACGACCTGCTGACCAAGGTGTGGAAGGAACCCGCCTTCTTCCTCACCCACCCCCTGGCCATCGCCGCCTTCGGCCGTGAATGCACCCGCCGCGGCGTGCCGCCCCCCACCGTTTCCCTCTTCGGCTCCCAGTTCCTCACCTGGCGCGGCATCCCCCTGATCCCTTCCGACAAGGTGCCCATCGAGGACGGCAAGACCAAGATCATCCTGCTGCGCACCGGCGAAAAGCGCCAGGGCGTGGTCGGCCTGTTCCAGCCCGGCCTGGCCGGCGAACAGAGCCCGGGGCTGTCGGTGCGCTTCATGGGCATCAACCGCAACGCCATTTCCTCCTACCTGATTTCGCTCTATTGCTCCCTGGCCGTGCTGACCGAAGATGCCCTGGCCGTGCTCGATGACGTGGAGATCGGCAAGTACCATGACTACCCCGACACCTACAAGTAACCCGC
>DATEZY010000092.1:0-2204 GCA_035255085.1 Azospira sp.
CCGGGCGATGCGTGCCCGGTATTCCCAGGCGACCGCCAGAATGGCGCCGGACTGGATGACGATCTCGAACAGCTTGCCCCGCTCGTCATTGAAATCGAGCAGGCTGCCGGCCAGGATCAAATGGCCGGTGGAAGAAATGGGCAGAAATTCGGTCAGCCCCTCGACGATACCGAGGATCAGGGCTTTGGCCAGGAGGAGGAAGTCCATTGGGGGGGAGGGGGAGGAAATGGAGGAGGGATTATACCGGTTGGGGGGCACTCGCCTCTGCCGGTCGGCTTAGGCTGGAAGGTTTCCTCTCTTTTGCCCCGAAGGGAATCCCCTTGGGGGGCAAGGGGGGAGGGGATGGTTGTGTTGTTACCTGAAGCGCTTGCGGGGCATCCAGCGCTGGTTTCCGCCGTTGACCGGCGGGCGTACTTTTCTTGCTTCCCCAAGAAAAGTAGCCAAAAGAAGGGGAACCCTCTCCATCGCCGGGCCGTTGGCCCGGTTCCCTGCGCTGCTCAGCGGGCCGGGGCGGCTGCGGAACTCGGGCCTAAAGGCCCTCAGACAGTCCTCGCCGACAGCCCCCCGTCCCGCCTCCGCTGCTCGGCGATGGCGCAAAGGGGGAAATTAAAACCGAAAGGGGGTGTTGGCCTGGGAGGCAATAAGGACGGGCATCTTGGCCTTATGGTTGGGCGAGAGTGGCGTTCCTATTGCCTCTCAGGCTACCCCAAAAAAACGGCCCTGTGCGGCGCCGAGCAACGGAGTTTCCGGCGGAAAAAGGGCGAGCACTGTCTGAGGCCGCAGGCCGAGTTGCGCAGCCCCCGCCGGAAGCGAGTAGCGCAGGGAACCCCGCGGCACGCGGGGCGCCAAACCGGGCGCGCCTTCTTTTGGTTACCTTTTCTTGGCAAGACAAGAAAAGTAACCCGCCGGTCAACGGCGGAAAACAGCGGCAAATGCCCCGCAAACGCTTCAGGTAACAACGTACCCACCCCCACCCCAATCCTCCCCTTGTCCCCCAAGGGAATTTCCTGTGGGCAGGGGGGGCGGGTAGATCTTATTCGGCCTGGGGCGCGAATATCCCTTCCGCTCCCCGAGGGGCGCCGCGCCAGAACTGGGGCGGTGCCTGCACCTGGGCGCCCAGCTCGGCAGCAGCGTGCCAGGGCCAGCGCGGATCGTAGAGTACGGCCCGTGCCACGGCCACCAGGTCCGCATCGCCGTCCGCAACCACGGCTTCGGCCTGCTTGCCTTCGGTGATGAGACCGACGCCGATGGTGGGCAGTCCGCTGGCTTCCTTCACCTGGCGGGCGAAAGGCAGCTGGTAGCCGGGGCCCACGGGAATCTTCTGTTCCAGGGAGAGGCCGCCGCTGGAGACGTGGATGAAGTCGGCGCCCCGGGCCTTCAGTTCCTTGGCCAGCGCTACCGTCTCTTCCGGGGTCCACCCGCCGTCCACCCAGTCGGTGGCGGAGACCCGCATGCCCAGGGCCTTGTGGCGGGGCCACACGGCGCGCACGGCGTCGAACACTTCCAGCACGAAGCGCAGGCGGTTGGCCAGGCTGCCGCCGTATTCGTCGCTGCGCTGGTTGGTGAGGGGGGAGAGAAATTCGTGCATCAGGTAGCCGTGGGCGGCGTGCAGTTCCACTGCATCGAAACCCAGGCGGTCGGCCCGGCGGGCGGCGTCGGTAAAGGCCTGCACCAGGCGCTTGATGCCGGCCGTGTCCAGGGCCTGGGGCGTCGCATCGCTGGGGTCGAAGGGCAGGGCCGAGGGAGCCACGTTTTGCCAGCCGCCCTGGTCCAGGGGCAGTTGCTTGCCGCCCAGCCAGGGGGCGGCACAACCGCCCTTGCGCCCGGCGTGGGCCAGCTGGATGCCGATGGGCATGGCGGAATACTGGCGGATGCCGGCGATGACCCGAGCCCAGCCGCTTTCCGTGGCGTCGTCCCACAGGCCGGGGCAGCGGTCGGAGATGCGGCCTTCCGGGCTGACGGCGGTGGCTTCGGCGATGAGCAGGCCGGCGCCGCTATGGGAAAGGTTGCCCAGGTGCATCAGGTGCCAGTCGCCGACCACGCCGTTGTCGGCGGAGTACTGACACATGGGGGCGATGACGATGCGGTTGGGCAGGGTCAGCTGACCCAGGGCATAGGGGGTGAAGAGGGGGCTGGTCATGGAGAGTCCTCCGGGAAAATGGGTGTACGCCGAGCAGTATCCGTCAGGACTTGAATCCAATAAA
>DATEZY010000093.1:0-83198 GCA_035255085.1 Azospira sp.
TCTTCGTGGCGGTTCTCCAGATAGACCTGGATCAGTTTTTCCACCACGCCGGCCACTTCGTCGGCGGGGAAGGAGGGGCCGATGACCTTGCCCAACTGGGCCTCATTGCCCTGGCGGCCGCCCAGGGTGATCTGGTACCACTCCTCGTTGCCCTTATCTACGCCCAGCACCCCGATGTGCCCCACATGGTGGTGGCCGCAGGAGTTCATGCAGCCGGAGATGTTGAGTTCGATGTCGCCGATGTCGTAGAGGTAGTCCAGATCCTCGAACTTGGCCTGGATGGCGTTGGCGATGGGAATGGACTTGGCATTGGCCAGGTCGCAGAAATCGCCGCCGGGGCAGCAGATGATGTCGGTGATGAGGCCGATGTTGGGGGTGGCCAGACTCACCGCCTTGGCGTCTTCCCACAGGGCCAGCAGTTCGTCCTGGCGCACGTCGGCCAGCACCAGGTTCTGTTCGTGGGTGACGCGCACTTCTCCGAAACTGTAGCGCTCGGCCAGGTCAGCGACCCGGTCCATCTGTACATCGGTGACGTCGCCGGGAGCGGCGCCCGGCTTCTTCAGGGAAAGGGTGACGGAGGCGTAGCCGGGCACCCGATGGGGGCGCACATTGCGCTCCACCCAGCGGGCGAAGGCCGGCTTCTCGGCTTGAGCCTTGACGAACCCCCCGTCGATGGCCGGCAGGCTGGCGTAGGCCGGGGGATTGAAAAAGGCCGCGACCCGGTCGTATTCGGTCTGGGTAATGGTAGCGGGGCCACCCTTGAGGTGGGTCCATTCGGCTTCCACCTGCTCGGCAAACTTTTCCACCCCCAGGGCCTGGACCAGGATCTTGATGCGGGCCTTGAAGGCGTTGTCGCGGCGGCCGTAGCGGTTGTATACCCGGAGAATCGCCTCAGAATAGGTGAGGATGTCCTGCCAGGGCAGGAATTCCCGTACCACCTGGCCGCGGATGGGGGTGCGCCCCAGGCCGCCGCCGACGATGACGCGGAAACCCACTTCGCCGGCTTCGTTCTTGACGATATGCAGGCCGATGTCGTGGAACCAGGTCAGGGCACGGTCTTCCAGGGCACCGGTGACGGCGATCTTGAATTTGCGCGGCAGGAAGGAGAATTCCGGGTGGAAGGTGCTCCATTGGCGAATGATTTCGCACAGGGGGCGCGGGTCCAGGATTTCATCGGCGGCCACGCCGGCGAACTGGTCGGTGGTGACGTTGCGGATGTCGTTACCTGAGGTCTGGATGGCGTGCATTTCCACTTCGGCCAGTTCAGCCAGGGCGTCGGGTACGCGCTCGACGGGGATCCAGTTGAACTGCATGTTGTGGCGGGTGGTGAAATGGCCGTAGCCCTTGTCGTAGTCCCGGGCAATGCTGGCCAGGCGGCGCAATTGGGTCGAGGACAGCATGCCGTAGGGCACGGCGATACGGAACATGGGGGCGTGACGCTGAATATAGAGGCCGTTCTGCAGACGCAGGGGGCGGAACTCGTCGTCCGAGAGTTCTCCAGCCTTCCAGCGGCGGACCTGGTCGCGGAACTGGACTGCCCGTTCCTGGACGAAGGCGTGGTCAAAGTTGTCATAACGATACATCGTGGGGCCTCGAGCTTTGAACGATCTTTAATGGGCGATGAGCTTGGCGCCCACCAGTACCAGCATGCTGGCGAGAATGGGGCGCAGAATTCTATCCGGAACCTTGGCGGAAATGTGGCTGCCGACCCAGATGCCGGGGAGGGAGCCGATCAGCAGGGCTGCTAGAAGGCGCCAGTCCACACTGCCAATCAGCCAGTGACCCGTACCTGCCACCAGGGTTAGGGGCACGGCATGAGCCACGTCGCTGCCGACGATGCGTATGGTGGGCAGCTTGGGGTAAAGGAAGAACAGGGCGGCCACGCCGAGAGCGCCGGCGCCAACGGATGAAATTGAAACCAGCACCCCCAGGGTGGCGCCTACCGCCACCGTGATAGGCGTCTGATGCCGCTGGATGAAGGAAGTTTCATGGGCCAGGGCGTAGGACTGGAGCTTCTTGCGGAAAATGATGGCGCAGGCGGTAAGCAGCAGGGCGATGCCCAGGCAGACGGAAATCAGGTGGATGGTTTCCGGTCCCTGCTTGGGCAGGTGGGCCAGGGTATAGAGGGTGATGCCGGTAGCGGGCATGCTGCCGGCAGCCAGGAGGCCGACGATACGCCATTCCACATGGCCTTTGCGGGCGTGGACCGTGGTGCCGCCAGCCTTGGTCACGGCGGCGTAAAGCAGGTCGGTACCGACGGCAGTCGCCGGGTGCACGCCAAATAGCAGCACCAGGAGGGGCGTCATGAGCGAGCCGCCGCCGACGCCGGTCAGGCCGACGATGGCGCCAACGAAGAAGCCGGAGAGTGTGAAGAGCCAGTCCATGATGCGCCAAAGGTTGAAGACGGGCGCATCGTATCAGCCGTTTATTGGCCGCAAAAGAATATCGTGCTACATTGATATAACCTAAAGTTATTAGCAGGCTATTGTCATGAAGCTGCAGCAGCTACGATATCTGGTGGAAGTTTCTCGCCGCGGATTGAATGTCTCCGAAGCAGCGGAGGCACTTTACACCTCCCAGCCCGGAGTCTCCAAGCAGATCAAGATGCTGGAAGATGAACTCGGCATTATCGTCTTCGAACGCAGCGGCAAGCGCTTGACTGGAATTACCGAGCCGGGCAAGGCGGTGCTGGAAATCTCCAGCCGCATCCTGCGGGAGGCGGAAAACCTGAAGCGGGTAGGGGAGGAGTACGCCGGTGGGGATTCCGGCAGCCTGGTGATCGCCACCACCCATACCCAGGCCCGTTACGCCTTGCCCCAGGTGGTCAAGCGTTTTACCGAGCGCTATCCCCGGGTGCATCTCAACCTACACCAGGGCAGTCCGACCCAGATCGCCGAGTGGGCTGTTAGCGGCGAGGCGGATATCGCCATTGCCACCGAGGCCCTGGATCATTATCCCCAGCTGGTGACCATGCCCTGCTACCAGTGGAGCCACTGCGTCATCGCTCCCGTCGGCCATCCGCTGCTGAGCCAGACGCCGTTGTCCCTGGCGGCCCTGGCTCGCTACCCCCTGATCACCTACGATCCGGCCTTCACCGGCGGCGGCCGCATCAGCAAGGCCTTCGAGCGCCATGGACTGACCCCCAATGTGGTGCTTTCCGCCATCGACGCAGACGTGATCAAGACCTATGTCGGCCTGGGCTTGGGGTTGGGTATCATCGCTCGTATCGCCTTCGATCCGGAGCGCGATGTGGGTCTGGAGGCCCTGGATGCCTCCCATCTGTTCGAATCCAATACCACCCGTATCGGTCTGCGCCGTGGTACCTATTTGCGGCGTTATGAATATGATTTCATTGAGCTCTTTGCGCCCCATCTGACCCAGAAGGCGGTGCAAAAATCCATGGAAGGCGCCCTGGCGGGCGCCGGTGCGGATGAATACCAGCTCTAGGAATACTCCCTAGGAGTCCCCAAAAAGGATCCCTGATTCTCAGGTTTCTTTGCCAAATCCTGGATTTGCCTTGATTTTCCGGTAAAAACCTGGGTACAATCACCGGCTCTTTCAACCTTGCCCTACTGTTACCGCATGGCGGAGGGCTGTTAGCCAAAAGGAGAATTCATGCGCCATTATGAAATCGTTTTTATCGTCCATCCGGACCAGAGCGAGCAGGTGCCGGCCATGGTCGAGCGCTATCGCTCGATCGTGACCACCCGCAACGGTCAAATCCATCGTCTGGAAGACTGGGGCCGCCGCCAACTGGCTTACCCGATCCAGAAGATGCACAAGGCTCACTACGTGCTGATGAACATCGAGTGCGATAACGAGACCCTGGCCGAGCTGGAGCACGCCTTCAAGTTCAACGACGCCGTTCTGCGCCACCTCACCGTCAAGATGAAGGCCGCCGTGGTGACCCCGTCCCCGATGATGAAGGAAGAAAAATCCAAGTCCCTGCTGGAAGGCAAGGTCGAGGCCAAGCCCGAAGCCGCTGAGCAGCCCGCTGCCTGATAGCCGTTGGCTGCCGAGGCGAACCACGTCGAGCTGACCGGACTCCTCATCGAGCGCAAAGCTTTGCGCTACACGCCGGCCGGAGTGCCGGTGACCGAATGCCGGATACGGCATGAATCGGATGTGATGGAAGCCGGAAAGCCACGCCGCGTGGAGTGCGAAATCGGGGCAATAGCCCTGGGTACTCCGGCGCAATGGCTGCAGGACGTGGGGCCGGGGGAGCGAGTCAAAGTGACCGGATTCCTCGCCGCCAGAAGCCGCAATAGCCGGCAGCCGACACTGCATGTGAATACGATAGAATTTTTGGAAGGAAACGAAAATGGCTAGACCGTTTTTCAAGAAAAAGGACGATGACAAGAAGAAGCGCCGTGGCGGTGGTATGTTCAAGCGCCGCAAGTTCTGCCGCTTCACCGCTGAGAAGATCGAACAGATCGACTACAAGGATGTGGACCTGCTGAAGGACTTCATCGCTGAAAACGCCAAGATCATGCCGGCTCGTCTGACCGGTACCAAGGCTGGCTACCAGCGTCAGCTGGGTGTTGCCGTTAAGCGCGCCCGCTTCCTGGCCCTGCTGCCCTACACCGACAACCACGCTTAATCAGGAGACGAGAACCATGCAAATCATTCTCTTGGAAAAGGTTGTTAACCTGGGTGCTCTGGGTGATGTGGTCAAGGTCAAGGATGGTTACGCCCGTAACTTCCTGATCCCCCAAGGCAAGGCCAAGCGGGCTACCCCCGCAGCCCTGGCTGAGTTCGAAGTCAAGCGCGCTGAACTGGAAAAGGCCCAGGCTGACAAGCTGGCCGCCTGCCAAGCCCAAGCTGAAAAGTTGAACGGCCTGATGGTCCAGATCACCCGCAAGGCTGGCATGGACGGCCGTCTGTTCGGCTCCGTGTCCAACTTCGACGTTGCCGAGGCCCTGGCTGCTCAAGGTCACGAAATCGAGAAGGCTGCTATCCGCATGCCCGACGGTCCCCTGAAGACCATCGGCGACTTCCCGCTGGATATCGCTCTGCACACCGACGTGATCGCTCAAGTGACCGTCTCCGTTCTCGGCGAGCACTAAGCAGTCGCTACGCCCTGCGGGGCGTTGCCATAAAAAGCCTTGCAGGCGATGTCTGCAAGGCTTTTTTCATTTTCATCCGATATTGTTGTGAAGCTCCGGCGGCCGTGTCGCCGGGTGTAGAATCCCGACTCCAAGTTTTTGCTGCTGCCATGAATAAGCCCAAGCGTTTCTCCCGGGAATCCCAGACCCCTTCCGCCGACCCCGCCATCGCCCAGTTGCGGGTCCCGCCCCATTCCGTCGAAGCCGAGCAGTCTCTGCTGGGGGGGCTTATGCTGGATAACCAGGCCTGGGACAAGGTGGGTGACGTGATTGCCGAGACCGATTTCTATCGGGACGAGCACCGCCGCATCTACCGCCAGATCCAGCGCCTCCTCGGCCTGGGCAAGCCGGCCGACGTGGTGACGGTGTCCGAGGCCTTGGATGCAGCCGGGGATAGCGAGCACACCGGTGGCCTGGCCTACCTGGGGGAACTGGCAGCCAATACCCCTTCCGCCTCCAACATCCGTCGCTACGCCGAAATCGTGCGGGAACGGGCCATTCTGCGGCAGCTGGTTTCCGCCGGCGACGAGATCGCCTCCAACGCGCTCAATCCCCTGGGGCGGGATGCCAAGTCCCTGCTCGACGAGGCCGAATCCCTGGTGTTCGAGATCGCCGAAAAGGGGGCTCAGGCCCAGCAAGGCTTCGTGCACATCAATCCGCTGCTCAACGAGGTGGTGCAGAAGATCGAGGAACTGCACGACCGGGACAACGCTTCCGATGTCACCGGCGTGCCTACCGGTTTCATTGATCTGGACCAAAAGACCTCCGGTCTGCAGCCGGGAGACCTG
The DNA here is from genome assembly GCA_035255085.1 of Azospira sp. Classification (GTDB taxonomy): domain Bacteria; phylum Pseudomonadota; class Gammaproteobacteria; order Burkholderiales; family Rhodocyclaceae; genus Azospira. Next base: position 5,894 of record DATEZY010000093.1, read on the forward strand.
ATTATCGTTGCCGGTCGTCCGTCCATGGGCAAGACCGCCTTCGCCCTGAACATTGCCGAACACGTGGCGGTGGAGCAGGGCTTGCCGGTCGGCGTGTTTTCCATGGAAATGGGCGGTGCCCAGCTGGCGACCCGGATGGTGGCGTCCCTCGGGCGCCTGGATTCCCACCGGCTGCGTACCGGCAAGCTGAACGATGACGAGTGGTCCCGCCTCTCCATGGCCCTGGGCAAGATGCACGAGAAGCCCCTCTACATCGACGAGACCGGCGGCTTGAACCCCCTGGACCTGCGAGCCCGTGCCCGGCGCCTGGCGCGACAGTACGGCGGCAAGCTGGGCCTGATCGTCATCGACTACCTGCAGCTGATGGTGTCCGCCAGAGCTGGCGGCAGTGAGAACCGGGCTACGGAAGTGTCGGAAATTTCCCGCTCCCTCAAAGCCCTGGCCAAGGAGTTGTCCGTGCCGGTGATCGCGCTCTCCCAGCTATCCCGTAAGGTCGAAGAGCGCAACGACAAGCGTCCTATGATGTCCGACTTGCGTGAATCCGGCGCTATCGAGCAGGATGCGGACGTGATCATGATGATGTACCGCGACGACTACTACAACAAGGACAGCCAGCAAAAGGGCGGGGCGGAAGTGATCATCGGCAAGCAGCGTAACGGTCCTACGGGCACGGTACATCTGACTTTCCTGGGCGAGTACACCCGCTTCGAAAACAGCGCCTTCGGTAGTAGCAGCAGCGACTACTAAGATCCTGCTCCCCCACCGGCACTGCCCTGGTGGCGCCGAGCATTCTGGGGAATTCTGCGACGGAATGTGGCGGGAATTCAGGGATTTGCCGCTGTGTCTATGTAATGATGCCGCCAGAACGTGGATAGCCACGGTCTGGCGGCATCTTCTTGCCGGCGTATTAGGCGATGCCGGTCTAGCCTTCCAGGGGGCGGGTTTCCATGGTGAATACCGGACGGGGCTGCAGACGCAGGCCGCCATCCCGTTCCACGCTTGCCGCCTGGGGCCGTGTCACCCAGGGCAGGGGCTGTTCCGGCCCTTGAGGCAGGCGTACGGCGTCGCCGTTGTAGTAGGCCACCCAGTTCATTTCCCAGAAACCGAACAGGCGCTTTTTCAGGGCCTGGGCTGTCCCGCTATCCAGGGAACCGCGGTCCATGAGCAGGGCCCGGGCCGCATCGGCCGGGTCCACCGGTACCCAGCCATAATTGGCAGCATGGAACTCGGCGCGGCAGTGCTGGGCGCTCGCCGCATTGCCGGCGACTCCCAGGCTGGGCGATTGGCGTGAAGGACCGAGGCGCTGGCCGCTGACAAACCGGGCCGGAATGCCGGTGGCGCGGCAAAGGGCGACGAAGAGCCCGGTAAGGCCTGCGTCTTCCCCCTTGTCGGTCTTGTCGAAGCTGCGGCAGAGGGTGTTGTTGATGGCCTCCGGCGCGCTACCTGGCGCGCAGTTGGGGCCGGCGTGATCCACCAGCCAGTCGTAGATGGCCATGGCCTGGGGCATGGGTTCGCGGATGCGCCCAATAATCCGTTCGGCCAGGTCCGCAATGGCATCCTGGGGCCAGGGGCCGAAGGGCTGCAGGGAATGGGTGAGGCTGTCCTCACTTTCCAGGGAGAGGCCGCGCCGCGTAATGTCGAACAGGCGCTGGCGGGTGGACATCCGCAGGGTCAGGCTGGCTTCCGGAGCGCCGTTGCGTGCGCCCTGCCAGTCCGTGACGAAGCTCAGCAGGCCGCTCTCGGGGTCGCGCTTGAGAGCCGCATGGCTGAAGTTGCCCTGCCACTCCATGTCATCCAGGCGTTGCCAGTCGCTCTCCATGGGCACGGGAATCCAGGTGCGCAAGGGCGCGCTGCCGTCGCCTGGGGTGAGGCGGATTTGCAGTTCATAGCGCCGCCAGTTCTCGAATTTCGGACGGGGCAGGGGGGCGGTACGGATGATGCCGGAGGGGGCATGGCTGTTGCTGGAAACCACCGGGGCGCGCAGGTTGGCCTTGGATGCGGACCTAGCCGAAGCCTTGGCTGAGCCTTTGGTTGCTGCAGGCTGTTTTTTTGCTGCAGTTCCCGCTTTGGCCGCAGTACTCCCTTTGGCGGGGGAGGATTTCTTGTGGGCAGCGAGGACGGCGGTGGGGGCTACGGCCAGGCCGCCAGCGAGGGCGAGGAAGGCACGGCGCTTCATCGGCAAACCTCCGAAAAAATAAAGCCGCACAACCGTGCGGCTTAAAGAGATGACTGGGAAAAATTATAGCACTTCGGCCGCGTGGTCCGCCAAGCGGGAGCGTTCGCCCCGCTGCAGGGTGATGTGGCCCGAGTGGTCCCAGCCCTTGAAGCGGTCCACCACATAGGTGAGGCCGGAAGAACCCTCGGTCAGGTAGGGGGTGTCGATCTGGGCAATATTGCCCAAGCAGACCACCTTGGTGCCAGGGCCTGCCCGGGTGATCAGGGTCTTCATCTGCTTGGGTGTCAGGTTCTGGGCCTCGTCGATAATCAGGTACTTGTTGATGAAGGTGCGGCCCCGCATGAAGTTGAGGGACTTGATCTTGATGCGGCTACGGATCAGGTCCCGGGTGGCGGCCCGTCCCCAGTCGCCGCCTTCGTCGTCGCTCTTGTTGAGCACGTCCAGGTTGTCTTCCAGTGCGCCCATCCAGGGGGCCATCTTTTCTTCCTCGGTGCCCGGCAGGAAACCGATGTCCTCGCCCACCGGCACCGTCACCCGGGTCATGATGATTTCCGAGTACTGCTTGGTTTCCAGCACCTGGGTCAGGCCCGCAGCCAGGGTCAGCAGGGTCTTGCCGGTGCCGGCCTGACCGAGAAGGGTGATGAAATCCACCTCCGGATCCATGAGCAGGTTGAGGGCAAAGTTCTGTTCCCGGTTGCGGGCGGTAATGCCCCAGACGTTGTTCTTGGGGTGGCTGAAGTCGATCAGGGTTTGCAGTTCCGCCGTCTTGCCGGTGACGCTGCGCACGATGGCCTGGAGGGGTTGCGCTCCCTCCTGATAAAGGAATTCATTGACCAGCAGCTGGGAGCAGAGAGGGCCTTTGACACGGTAGAAGGTACGGCTCTCCGCCTTCCAGGATTCCATGCCCTGGCCATGCTTGTCCCAGAAATCCTCCGGCAGTTCGCGCACCCCGGTGTAGAGGAGGTCCGTATCCTCCAGCACCTTGTCGTTGAAGTAATCCTCCGCGGCCAGGCCCAGGGAACGGGCCTTGATACGCATGTTGATGTCTTTCGACACCAGGATCACCGCCCGCTTGGGGTAGCGACGTTGCAGGTGGATGACCACTGCCAGGATCTGGTTGTCGTACTTGGAGGTGGGCAGGGCCGGCGGCAATTCGGCGCTGATGGCCTCGGTCTGCAGGAACAGGTGGCCGCTGGCGAGCTTGCTGGAGGGGTCGGAAAGAGGGATGCCCGCCTCGATGTCGTCTGCGGCATGGGCCAGGATGTCATCCAGGCTACGGCTGGCCTGGCGGGCATTGCGGGAGATCTCGGACATGCCCTTCTTGTTGTTGTCCAGTTCCTCCAGCACCATCATGGGCAGGAAGACGTCGTGCTCCTCGAAACGGAAGAGACTGGTGGGATCGTGCATCAGCACGTTGGTGTCGAGGACGAAAATCTTGGTGCGGGGGGGAGAGGGGGCTTTGCTGCTCGCGGCAGGTTTGCGGGCCATGAGGGCGTCCTGTGTAGTTGAACGTCGGGTCAAATGGGGTTCAATAGGAGTTCAAAAGTGGCTTCAAAGCGTCTTGATGAAATCTAGTACTTCCTGGGCGTGGCCGGGCACCTTCAACCCGCGCCATTCCTTGCGCAGCACACCCTTGGCGTCGATGACAAAGGTGCTGCGCTCGATACCCCTCACCTGTTTGCCATACATGTTTTTCATTTTGATGACGCCAAACTGGTTGCACAGGGCTTCATCCGCATCGGAGAGCAGTGGGAAGGGCAGCTCCTGCTTAACCTTGAAGTTTTCGTGGGATTTGAGGCTGTCCCGGGAGACGCCGGCAACGACAGCCCCGGCTTCGAGAAATTGCCCGTGCAAGTCGCGGAATTGCTGGGCTTCGGTGGTACAGCCGGGGGTGCTGTCCTTGGGGTAGAAATACAGGACCACCGTCTTGCCCGGGTGGGCGGAGAGGCTGAAGGTGGTGTCGCCGGTGGCGGGGATGGTGAAATCGGGGATGGGGGTATTGGGGGTGTCGGCCATGGTGTTCTCCGTGTTTTTTGGAGATTGTTGGGGCAAAGCCCTCGGCCGGTCAAGGCCGGGCGGCGCTGCCGCCCGGTATGGCAGTGTCAGCAGCCCAGAAATTGCGGGCCTTGCAGCATGAGGCTGCCGGAACGGCCGGGGATTTCGCCGCGCAGCATTTCACAGCGGGGCAGGGCGGCCTTGTTCAGGCCATCGAGCATCTGGCGGGTGGAGACCAGGTCATAGCCCTGGGCCTTCCAGCCTTCCAGCAGCTGCTCGAACACCGGCAGCAGCTTCATGCCTTCCAGTTCGGCATGGAGAGTATAGACGTGGCCGCTGGCCGGTGCATCGGCGGTAAGGGACAGCAGGTGGGCCGCCACGTTGTCGGCGGTAATGTCATCCACGCCGATGAGTTCGTCCAGGGTCGGCAGGGTGGTGGGCAGCTGGGGGCAGGCGACGATTTCACCGTCGATCACCGGAATGAAGGGGCCGGTGCCCCGACTGTCGGAGGCGTAGGCCAGGCCCAGGCGCTGGGTCAGGCGCAGGGCGTGGCGGTTCATCTGCCAGCCGGCGGCACCATGGGTGCTTGGCCGTTCACCGAAGATGTCCTCGTAGCGCTTGGCGGCCTTGGCCATTTCCACTTCGACCCATTCGTTGTTGGCCTTTTCCACATTGTCTTGCCACAGTACGTGGTCCCAGCAATGGATGCCGGTTTCGAAGCCGGCTTCCTTCACCGAGCGCAGGATCTGGGCGCAGCGCTTGCCGATGTCAGGGGCGGGCAGGACCGTGCCGTACATCAGGGTGAGCAGGCCGTAGTGTTCCACCACCGAGGTGCGCTTTACCTTTTTCATGAAGCCGGGACGGAAGGCGCGCTTGATGGCGCGGCCAGTGTTGTCCGGCCCCAGGGAGAAGAGGAAGGTGGCTTGGGCGCCGTGCTTCTGCAGCAGTTCCACCAAACGGGGCACGCCTATGCGGGTGCCGCGGAAGGTGTCCACATCGATCTTGAGGGCGAGTTGGGGCATGAAGTTTTCTGGACTGTTTCAGTGAAAAGAGCCGGGAGCTGTTGGGGCTCGCGGCTCTTTGCGGATGGGGCGGGTGAGTATTACTCGACCAGCTTGCGGGCTTCGGCGACGTCGCCGCGGTAGGCGTCGAAAATGTTCTTCAGGGCATCTTCGAAGGTTACCGTCGGAGCCCAGCCCAGTTCGGACATGGTGTTGGCGATCTTGGGCACCCGGTGCTGGGTGTCCTGATAGCCCTTGCCATAGTATTCGCCGGAGGTGGTTTCGATCATTTTCACCTGGCCGGCGGTTTCGGCGTATTCCGGGTACTGCTTGGCCAGATCCAGCATCAGGGTGGCCAGTTCGCGCACCGAGTAGTTGTTCTTCGGGTTGCCGATATTGTAGATCTTGCCGGAGGCGATGCCGTCCTTGTTCTCGATGATCTTCATCAGGGCATCGATACCGTCGGTGACGTAGGTGAAGGCACGCTTCTGGCTACCGCCATCCACCAGCTTGATCGGTTCGCCGCGGACGATGTGGCCGAGGAACTGGGTGATAACCCGGGAAGAGCCTTCCTTCGGGGTGTAGATGGAATCCAGGCCCGGGCCGATCCAGTTGAAGGGGCGGAACAGGGTGTAGTCCAGGCCTTCTTGCTGGCCGTAGGCATGGATCACCCGGTCCATCATCTGCTTGGCGCAGGAGTAGATCCAGCGCGGCTTGTTGATGGGGCCGAGGACGAATTCGGAGGCTTCCGGATCGAATTCGGCATCCTTGCACATGCCGTACACCTCGGAGGTGGACGGGAAAATGACGCGCTTCTTGTACTTCACTGCCTGGCGGATGATGGGCAGGTTGGCTTCGAAGTCCAGTTCGAAGACGCGCAGGGGTTCCTTGACGTAGGTGGCCGGGGTGGCGATGGCCACCAGGGGCAGGATCACGTCGCACTTCTTGACGTGGTACTCGATCCATTCCTTGTTGATGGTGATGTCACCCTCGAAGAAATTGAAGCGGGGGTGCTCCAGCAGGTCCTGCACGCGCTCGGAGTTCATGTCCATGCCGTACACCTCCCAGTCGGTGGTGTTGATGATGCGCTGGGACAGGTGGTGACCGATGAAACCGTTGACGCCGAGGATGAGTACTTTTTTCATGAGGGTTCCGAAAAGGATCGAATTTTTCTTAAAGGGGGATTTTCCCACGACCGAAGGCATCTGCGAAAGCCTCTGATGAAAGAGCTTCGCCGTCCACGGTGAGGGAGAGCAGTCGGAGGACGCGCTTGTCGCCGCAATCCGCATAGATTCGGCCATCTTCCACGTACAGGCCGGGGCCGCCCGGGCGGGCCACGCGTTCGGGCTGGCGCAGGCTGCGCAGGAGCGCCAGGCGCCGGCCGTTGAGGTCGCAGAAGGCCCCCGGGTAGGGCGGGGCCACGGCGCGGATCAGGTTATGGATGGCTTCGGCCGACTGCTGCCAGTCGATGCGGCCGTCCTCAGGCTTTCGACCGCCAAAGTAGCTGCCCCGGGCCAGGTCCTGGGCATGCAGCGGGGCCGTGCCGGCGATCAGCCCGGGCAGTGCCTTGTCCAGGCATACCTCGGCCGCGACGGTGACCTTGTTGAAGACCTCAAAGGCGGTGTCGTCCGGCAGGATGGGAACCTGCTCCTGGCCGACCAGCCGGCCGGCATCGGGCTTTTCCACCATTTCGTGCAGGGTGGCGCCGGTTTCCCGTTCGCCGTAAATCACCGCCCAATTCACCGGTACCCGGCCCCGGTACTTGGGCAGCAGGGAGCCGTGCATGTTGTAGGCACCGCGCTTGGCCAGGGCCAGCAGATCTGGCTTGAGCATCTGGCGGTAGTAGAAGGAGAAAATGAAGTCCGGTGCCAGGGCGGCAATGCGCTCCCGGACTTCGGGGCTGTTGGCGTCATCGGGGGTGATGACGGGAATGTCCCGTTCCTCGGCCAATTGGGCGACGCTGGCAAACCAGATGTTTTCCGCCGGGTTGTCCTGGTGGGTGACGAGCAGGGCAACGTCGATGCCGTGGGCCAGCAGGGTGGAAAAGCAACGCGCGCCGACGTTGTGATAGGCAAAAACTACGGCACGAGCGGCGGCGCGCGTCATAAGGGAATGTCCTGCTTGGAGGAGAGGACACCGCCTAGCGTACGGGATTCATCTGACATATCGCTGACTGCGCTGACCATAGCGCCGCTAGTGGCCGGTTTTTCCAGGATGGCTTGCACCAGGTAGCGTGGGCGATGGCGTACCTGGAGGTAGATGCGGCCCACGTACTCGCCGATCAGGCCGACGGCGAAGAGCAAGATGCCGATGAGGAAGAAGGCCACGCCGAACAGGGTGAACAGGCCTTCCGCTTCCGGGCCCACCACCAGGCGGCGTACCGCCAGGAAGAGCACGAACAGGGCGGAGAGCACGGACAGGATGATGCCGGCCATGGAAACGAATTGCAGCGGCATCAGGGAGAAGCCGGTCATCAGGTCGAAATTGAGGCGGATCAGGCTGTACAGAGAATACTTGGATTCCCCGGCGTGGCGCTCCTCATGGGCCACCTCGATTTCCGTCGGCTTCTGGGCGAAGGAATAGGCCAGGGCCGGAATGAAGGTGGATACCTCACGGCAGCTATTGACGGCATCGATGATGTTGCGCCGGTAGGCCCGCAGCATGCAGCCCTGGTCGGTCATCTTGATGCGGGTGATGCGTTCCCGCAGGCCGTTCATGGCCCGGGAGGCGTAGCGGCGGAAGAAGGTGTCCTGACGGTCCTTGCGGATCGAGCCGACATAGTCGTAGCCCTCACGCATCTTGCGCACCAGGTTGCCCACTTCCTCCGGCGGGTTCTGCAAATCGGCATCGATGGTGACGACGATCTCGCCGCGGCTCTGTTCGAAGCCTGCCATGATGGCCATGTGCTGGCCGGCATTGGCGGCGAACAGCACCACCCGGGTCACGTCCGGACGCTTTTCCCATTGCTGACGCAGCATGGCCGCCGAACGGTCCTTGCTGCCATCGTTGACGAAAATGACTTCGTAAGTGGTCTGGAGGGCATCCAGGGCCGGGTAAAGGCGGTCGAACAGGGCCGTCAGGCCGGCTTCCTCGTTATAGACGGGGACGATGACGGAAACTTCCGGAGTACTCATTTTTGCGCTTGTCTCAGGAGGTGGGAGAGGGTGGTGCAGACGCGATCCACGTCGTCGTCTGCCATGGCGGGGAACAGGGGCAGGGTCAGGGTGCGAGCGCCGATATGCTCGGCCACCGGGAAGTCCCCGGCCTGGTAGCCCTGGCGCCGGTAAAGGGTGAACAGGTGCATGGCCGGGTAATGCACGCCGGCGCCGATGCCGGCTTCCTTCAACTGGGCGATCAGTTCGCCTCGGCCGATATTGAGGTGTTCCAGGGGCAACAGTACCTGGAACATGTGCCAGTTGGAGTTCTCGAAATCCGCCAGGGGCAGCTCCAGGCCCAGGCTCCGATCAAGGCGCTGGAAATAGCGCTGGGCCAGTTGCCGGCGGCGGGCGGTGAAGCCCGCCAATTGAGACAGCTGCCCCAGGCCGATGGCGGCGGCGATGTCGGTCATGTTGCCCTTGTGGCCGGCGACATCCACATCCATGCCGCCGTCGGGGAAGCGGCGCACGCCCTGGAGGCGCAGCCGTTCGCACAGAGCCGGGTCGATGTCGGCAGGCAGTACCAGGCAGCCGCCCTCGCTGGTGGTCAGGTTCTTGTTGGCGTGGAAGCTGAAGGAAACGAAATCCCCCATGCTGCCGATGGCCTTGCCCTGCCAGGAGGCGCCCAGGGACTGGGCCGCGTCCTCCACCACCCGCAGGTTGTGCTTGCCGGCGATGGCGTAGAGGCGATCCCGATCCACCGGCAGGCCGGCCAGATCCACCGGAATGATGGCCTTGGTGCGCGGGGTGATGGCGGCCTCGATCTTGCTGAGGTCGATGTTGCGGGTCAGCGGGTCCGCATCCACGAACACCGGCCGGGCTCCCAGGTGCAGCACCACATTGGCGGTGGCCACCCAGGACATGGGGGTGGTGATGACCTCGTCGCCGTGGCCGACGCCGGCCAGTTGCAGGGCGATTTCCAGGGTGATAGTGCCGGAGTTGAAAACCCGCACCGGACGGCCGCCGAAGGTCTCGGACAGGGCCTTTTCCAGCTCGGCGCACTTGGGGCCGGTGGTGATCCAGCCGGAGCGGAGCACCTCGCCGACGGCGGCGATAGTGGCCTCGTCGATGCTGGGGCGGGTGAAGGGCAGGAAAGCTTGGCTCATGAGCGGGCTACCAGATAGACGCCGACGACAATGAGGCCGATGCCCGCCAGCTTCTGGGCGGCCAAGGCTTCGCCGAACCACTGCCAGGCGATGAAGGCGTTGATGACATAGCCGATGGACAGCATCGGATAGGCGATGGAAACCGGTGCCCGGGACAGGGCCATGATCCACACCACCAGGCTTACCGCATAGCAGGCCATGCCGCCCATGATGTGGGGTTCGAAGGCCAGCTTGAGGCCGACGGGGACGACGTTTTCCAGATGGAAGTCGAAGTGGCCCACGGCATTGGTGCCGGCCTTGAGCAGCAACTGGGCCGCGGCGTTGAGCAGAACGCCGGTGAGGATGAGGGCGAAACTGATGGGAGTCATTGGGGCTTTCTGGCGATGACGTAGGCGGTATCCCGGAGCACTTCCTGCATGGACAGGCGCTTCTTCAAGCGCTCGTAGGTGGAGATTTCCATGAAGGCAAAGGCGTCCTTGTCCTGGCGCCAGCGCTGTTCGAACTCGGCCTCGGTGGCCAGGGCGCGGTCAGGCTCCCGTTCCTGGCCGAAGGCCAGTTCGCCCTGGTAATTGACCAGGGTCATGGTGCGCTTGAGGTAGAAGGGCAGGGTCTGCTCGTAGTAGCCGATGCTGTAGAAGGGCACGTCGGGCGGCAGCTGGGGCGCCAGTTCCTCGGCCAGGTAATAGGCCGTGTTGGTGTGGGAGAGGTTCTCGTGGCCCAGCAGCACCAGGTTGTTGGCGACAAAGGTGCCCAGGGCCGTGACCAGGATGGCCGGCAGCAGCCGGTGGCGCAGGGCGAGGACCAGGCCGCCGGCGGCGCCGGCCAGCCACAGGCCGGCAGCCACATAGAGCCACTGCAGGTAATGCTGGATGGAGGTGTCCTCCGCATTCAGCCCCTTGATCTGGGATGCCAGGGGCAGGAGGCCCAGGGCCAGTACGGCCAGGGCGGCGATTACCGCCAAATGGAAAATCAGGGCGCGCCGGGACGCCGCGGCCAACCAGCCTCCGGCCAGCATGGCCAGGGCCGGGAACATGGGCAGGATGTAGGAGGGCAGCTTGGAGCTGGAGGCGCTGAAGAACAGGAAAATCGCCAGGCTCCAGGCGACCAGGAGGGTCCGGGGGCGGAAGGGGCCGCGCTGGCCGAAAACCTGCCGGCCGAAGCTGCCGAACCAGCTATGCATGACCAGCAAGGTCCAAGGCAGGAAGCCGATGGCCAGAATGGGCAGGAAGTACCACCAGGGCTGGTAGCGGCGATGCACCTTGGTCAGGAAGCGCTCGAAATGCTCGTGCCAGAAGAAGAAGCGGGGGAATTCCGGGTTGGCCAGGGAAACGGCGACAAACCAGGGTACCGTGATCAAGGCGAACAGGGCCAGACCCCGGGGCAGTTCCAGGCGCCGCCAGGGCGTGAAGTCCCGGGTCAGCAGGGTGTAAAGCACCAGGGTGCCACCCGGCAAAACCAAAGCGATCAGGCCCTTGGTCAGCATGGCCAGGGCCAGGGCGCCCCAGGTGAGCATCATCCAGGGGCGGCGTTTGTTTTCCGGCGTGTCGTGCCAGTTGGCAAAAATGAAACCGGTGAGGGCCACCTGGAGAAAGAAGCTCGTTCCCATGTCGAGGGTGGCGATATGGCCGATCAACACCTGCCACAGGCAACTGCCCAGTATTCCTGCTCCCAACAGGCCGGCGCTGCCCCCGAACAACCGCCGGCCGGCGAAGGCCGCGAGGAGGATGCTCAGGTAGCCGGTGAGGGCCGGCCATAGGCGGACGGTCCAGTTGTGCTCGCCGAAAACCTCGAAGGCGGCTGCCGTGGCCCAGTATTGCAGGGCCGGCTTTTCAAAATACTTGAGACCGTTCAGGCGGGGCGTGGTCCAGTCGCCGGTGGCCACCATTTCCCGGGGAATCTCGCCGTAGCGCCCCTCGTCCGGACCCACCAGCTTGCGGTAATCCAGGGTGCCAAACCAGGCCAGGGTGAAGCAGACAAACAGGAGGATCAGGGCGCCCCGGGACAGGGGGTTTTGATTCGTCATGGGTTGTGGTTTTTTGTTATGTAATCAGACGAGCAGGGCGCAGGCCACCTTGCGGCCCTCCGCCACGAGAATGTTGTAGGTACGGCAGGCGGCGGGGGTGTCCATCACCTCAAGGCCCTTACCGGCGGCGTAGATGGGCTGCATCAGGGCCGGGGGCGGAAAGCGTAGCTTGGCACCGGTGCCCAGGAGCAGTATTTCCGCATCCAGGCCGGCGAGAAGGGCGAATTCCGCCGTGGTCAGGGTGTCGAAACCGACCTGGGTCCAGTTCGGGGTCAGTTCCCGGGGCTGGACGAGCACGTTGCAGTGATGAGGAGTGCCGTTAACGGCCACATAACCGTCACCGTAACCGGTGAAGGCATACATGCCGTCAGTTTTTGCCAGATGGAGCTTCATGGGGGTCCAGGCCTCGGTGGAATGGCCGCGCGTCGCGGTGCACAAACCGGTGAAGAAAGGGTAGCATTATACGCTTTTCGTCCCGGCCGATTCGTACCGACGGAGTCTCCCGTCTCCGGTCCCCGGAGTTTCCAGGCTCACCCGCCCGCGAGTTCAGACCGACGTGAAGCCGATCTTGAGGTCCGGGCCTGTATTTCTCCATCGCTCTTCAGTGACCGCTTTTTAGTGACCTTCCCGAGCCATGAAAGAATTCTCGCGCATCAAGCGCCTTCCGCCCTACGTTTTCAATATCACCGGTGAGTTGAAAATGGCGGCCCGCCGCCGCGGTGAGGACATCATCGACATGTCCATGGGCAATCCGGACAGCCCGACGCCCAAGCACATCGTAGACAAGATGGTGGACGCCACCAAGCGCGGCGACACCCATGGCTATTCGGTTTCCAAGGGCATTCCCCGGCTGCGCAAGGCGATCTGCGACTGGTATCTGCGCCGTTACGGCGTGGAGTTCGACCCGGATAGCGAGGCGGTGGTGACCATCGGTTCCAAGGAGGGCCTGGCCCACCTGATGCTGGCTACCCTGGATCGGGGCGACACGGTGCTGGTGCCCAATCCCAGCTACCCCATCCACATCTACGGGGCCATCATTGCCGGCGCCAATACCCGCTCGGTACGCATGACCGACGATGTGGATTTCTTCGAGGAATTACAGCGGGCCATCCGGGAATGCACGCCCAAGCCCAAGATGATGATTCTGGGCTTCCCCAGCAACCCCACGGCGCGCTGCGTCGAGCTCGATTTCTTCGAGCGGGTGGTGGCCCTGGCCAAGCAACACGACATCCTGGTGGTGCATGACCTGGCCTATGCCGATATCGTTTTCGACGGCTACAAGGCGCCTTCCATCATGGAAGTTCCGGGCGCCCGGGATGTGGCGGTGGAATTTTTCACCATGTCCAAGAGTTACAATATGGCCGGCTGGCGCGTCGGCTACATGGTCGGCAACAAGGAATTGTGCGCCGCCCTGGCTCGCATCAAGAGCTACCACGACTACGGCACCTTCACACCCATCCAGGTGGCTTCGGTGATCGCTCTGGATGGTCCCCAGGACTGCGTGGAGGAAGTGCGCCAGCTTTACCAGAGCCGCCGCAACGTGCTGGTCAAGGGCTTGCACGAGGCGGGCTGGATGGTGGAAGTGCCCAAGGCCTCCATGTACATCTGGGCAAAAATCCCGGAGGCCTATGCCAGCCTCGGCTCCCTGGAATTCGCCAAGAAGCTGCTCAAGGAAGCCAAGGTGGCCGTTTCCCCGGGCATCGGCTTCGGTGACTATGGCGATGACCACGTGCGCTTCGCCCTGATTGAGAATGAGGAACGCACCCGCCAGGCCATCCGTGGCATCAAGGATATGTTCCGCCGGGACGGCCTGCTCAAGTAAGCCGGCTGCCACAAAACAGAATTGATCTTCGTCCGGCTCCGCCGGCAACCCCGCAGGAAAACAAAGTGCGACCCATCAAGAAATCCGCCAAGCTCGACAACGTCTGCTATGACATCCGCGGCCCCGTGCTGGAAAAGGCCAAGCAGATGGAGGAGGACGGCCATAAGATCATCAAGCTGAACATCGGCAACCTTGCCTCCTTCGGCTTCGATGCGCCGGAAGAAATCCAGCAGGACATGATTCGCAACCTGCCCAACTCGGCGGGCTATTCCGACTCCAAGGGCATCTTCGCGGCGCGCAAGGCCATCATGCATTACGCCCAGCAGAAGAAGGTCAAGGGTGTGGGCCTGGAAGACATCTACGTTGGCAACGGCGTCTCCGAACTGATCGTCATGGCCATGAATGCCCTGCTCAATCCGGGCGACGAAGTGCTGGTGCCGGCCCCCGACTATCCCCTGTGGACGGCCGCCGTCAGCCTCTCCGGTGGCACGCCCCGGCACTACATCTGCGATGAGGGCGCCGGCTGGCTGCCCGACCTGGACGACATCCGAGCCAAGATCACCGAGAACACCCGGGCCATCGTCCTGATCAATCCCAACAACCCGACCGGCGCCCTGTACCCGGACGATCTGCTCAAGGAAATCGTCGAGATCGCCCGCCAGAACGACCTGATCATTTACGCCGACGAGGTGTACGACAAGGTGCTCTATGACGGCGTGGAGCACACCGCCATGGGCTCCCTGTCGGAAGACGTACTGACCATCAGCTTCAACGGCCTCTCCAAAAATTACCGTTCCTGCGGCTACCGGGCTGGCTGGATGATGGTGTCCGGCGACAAGCGTCCCGCCGCCGACTATATCGAAGGCCTCAATATGCTGGCCTCCATGCGCCTGTGCGCCAACGTGCCCGGCCAGTGGGCCATCCAGACTGCCCTGGGCGGCTACCAGAGCATCAACGACCTGGTGGCCGAAGGCGGACGCATGCGCCGCCAGCGGGACGTGGCCCACGAGCTCATCACTTCCATTCCCGGCGTGTCCTGCGTCAAGCCCAAGGCGACGCTGTACATGTTCCCCCGACTGGATCCGAAGATCTATCCGATTCGAGATGACCAGCAGTTCATCGCCGAACTGCTGCAGGAAGAAAAAGTGTTGCTGGTCCAGGGCACCGGCTTCAACTGGCCCGATCCGGACCACTTCCGCCTGGTCTTCCTGCCCCATGTGGACGATCTGAAGGATGCCGTCGGCCGCATCGACCGCTTCCTCGCCGGCTATCGCAAGCGGCACAGCACCTGATAGATTTTTACAAACGACAACTTCAATTAAGCACTTAGGGATTTTGCATATGAAACCGATCAACGTTGGCCTGCTTGGCATCGGCACCGTGGGTGGCGGTACCTTTAATGTTCTGAAACGCAACGGGTCGGAAATTACCCGCCGCGCTGGCCGGCCTATCGAGATTTCCATCGTGGCTGATCGCAATCTGGACCTGGCCCGCCAGGTGACCGGTGGCGCCTGCAAGGTGACCGACGACGCCTTTGCCGTGGTGAATGATCCCAACGTAGACATCGTGGTGGAACTGATCGGCGGCTACGGTGTGGCCAAGGATCTGGTGATGAAGGCCATCGAAAACGGCAAGCACGTGGTCACCGCCAACAAGGCCCTGCTGGCGACCCACGGCAATGAGATTTTCGCTGCCGCCCAGAAGAAGGGCGTCATCGTCGCCTTCGAAGCCGCCGTGGCCGGTGGCATTCCCATCATCAAGGCCCTGCGCGAAGGCCTGTCCGCCAACCGTATCGAGTGGGTGGCCGGCATCATCAATGGCACCACTAACTTCATCCTCTCCGAGATGCGCGACAAGGGCCTGTCCTTTGCCGACGTGCTGAAGGAAGCCCAGCGCCTGGGTTACGCCGAAGCCGATCCCACCTTCGACGTGGAAGGCGTGGATGCGGCCCACAAGCTGACCATCATGTCCGCCATCGCTTTCGGCATCCCCATGAACTTCGACAAGGCCCACGTCGAAGGCATCACCAAGCTGGACGCCATCGACATCAAGTACGCCGAACAGCTGGGCTACCGCATCAAGCTCCTGGGCGTGACCAAGCGCACCCCGGAAGGCGTGGAACTGCGCGTGCACCCCACCCTGATCCCGGAAAAGCGCCTCATCGCCAACGTCGAAGGTGCCATGAACGCAGTGCTGGTGAAGGGTGATGCCGTCGGCGCCACCCTCTACTACGGCAAGGGCGCTGGTGCCGAGCCCACCGCTTCGGCCGTCATCGCCGACCTGGTGGATGTGACCCGCCTGCATACCTCCGACCCCGAGCATCGCGTACCCCACCTGGCCTTCCAGCCCGACGCCGTGGTGGACCTGCCGATCCTGCCCCTGGCCGAGATCCAGACCGCCTACTATCTGCGTCTGCGCGTGGAAGACAAGCCTGGCGTGCTGGCCGACATCACCCGCATCCTGGCCGACCAGTCCATCTCCATCGATGCCATGATCCAGAAGGAGCCGGGTGAAGGCGAAGTGCAGACCGACATCATCCTGCTTACCCATCAGACCCGGGAAAAGAACGTGGATGCGGCCATCGCCAAGATCGAAGCCCTGGCTGCCGTGCAGGGCCAGGTCACCCGCCTGCGCCTGGAAGAGCTGCAGTAACGGTTTGCTTGGGCGACGGGTTCCCGTCGCCCCGCTGTTTTACCGACGAAGCCCCTGCCTGGTGCGGGGGCTTTGCACATCTACATCAAAGACTTGAGTGTTTTCTCTGGCGACAATGGGTCTCCCCAATACCTCATAGGAAAACCCATAATGCACGCCTGCAATCACAGCACCCCGGAAGCCATCTATCCCTTCGATGCCCGTGGCGTGGCCAAGCGTTTCCGTCATGCCGCCATCTTCGGCGCCTTCGATTCCCTGCTGCCCGGCGAAACCATGCGCTTCTGCAACGATCACGATCCGCTACCCCTGCTGGACCAGTTGTTCAATCGTTACGGTGATGGCATTTCCATCCAGTACGTGCAGCGGGAGCCGGGCGCCATCGTCATCGATTTCGCCAAGCAAGGCTGATCTGCTCATCCGGGGCGGTCAGTACTCGGCGGCCAGGGGGCGGGCGTGGTATCCTTCCGCCCTTCCTTAAGTCCCTGAACGTCCCGGATTTTTCATGCGCTATCTGTCTACCCGCGGCGACGCTGCGTCCTCCCCGACCCAATCCTTCTGCGACATCCTGCTCGGCGGCCTGGCTTCCGATGGTGGCCTTTACCTGCCGGAGTCCTATCCCCAGGTGACCCGCAGCGAACTGGATGCCTGGCGCCAGCTTTCCTACGCCGAGCTGGCCTTCGCCGTGCTGTCCAAGTTCATCACCGATATTCCGGCTGATGACCTCAAGGCCATCTGCGACAAGACCTATACCGCCCAGGTGTATTGCCACGCCCGTCCCGGCGACAATGCCGCGGACGTGACGCCCATCCACTGGCTGGAGCCTGGGAAACTGGCCCTGCAGGAACTGTCCAACGGCCCGACCCTGGCCTTCAAGGACATGGCCATGCAGCTTCTGGGCAACCTGTTCGAATACGTGCTGGCCAAGCGCGGCGAAGAGATCAACATCCTGGGGGCCACCTCCGGCGATACCGGCTCTGCTGCCGAATACGCCATGCGCGGCAAGAAGGGCGTGCGTGTCTTCATGCTCTCCCCGGACGGCAAGATGAGCGCCTTCCAGCGTGCCCAGATGTATTCCCTGCAGGATGAGAACATCTACAACATCGCCGTGCGCGGCATGTTTGACGACGCCCAGGACATCGTCAAGGCCGTTTCCAACGATGCCGCCTTCAAGGCCCAGTACAAGATCGGCGCCGTCAATTCAATCAACTGGGCCCGCGTTGCTGCCCAGATCGTCTATTACTTCAAGGGCTATTTCGGCGCCACCGAGAACAACGACCAGCAGGTGGCCTTCTGCGTGCCCTCCGGCAACTTCGGCAACATCTGCGCCGGTCACATCGCCCGCATGATGGGACTGCCCATCGGCAAGCTGATCCTGGCCACCAACGAAAACAACGTGCTGGACGAGTTCTTCCGCACCGGCGTCTATCGCCCGCGCAAGACGGCCGAGACCTTCGTCACCTCCAGCCCTTCCATGGACATTTCCAAGGCCTCCAACTTCGAGCGTTTCGTCTTCGACCTGGTCGGTCGCGATTCGGCCAAGGTACGGGAACTGTGGGCCCAGGTGGATGCGGGCCAGGCCTTCGACCTGCGCGGTACTCCTTACATGGATAAGCTGGCCAGCTTCGCTTTTGCCTCCGGTTCCAGCAGCCATGCCGATCGTCTGGCTACCATTCGTTCCTGCTGGGAAAACTACGGCGTGATGATCGACACCCACACCGCCGACGGCCTCAAGGTCGCCAGGGAAAATCCCGTTGCCAGCATGCCCACGGTGGTGCTGGAAACGGCCCTGCCGGCCAAGTTCGCCGAAACCATCCGCGAGGCCCTGGGCCGGGAGCCGGAAGTGCCGGCCGACCTGCAAGGCCTGGAAAAGCTGTCCCAGCGGGTGGAAGTGATGGATCCGGACGTGGAGGCTGTCAAGGCTTTCGTCCGCGCGCATGTGGCCGTCTGAATGACCAGGTGACCGGGCAAAGCGCTTAAAAACGAAAGGGCACCGTGGGTGCCCTTTCTTACTTCTGGATGGAGAAAATGCCATGAGCCAACATGAGCAATTCTGGAGCGAGCGCTTCCGCGCCGCCGGCGACGACTACCTGTTCGGTACGGCGCCCACCCGTTTTCTCGCCCTGCACGAATTCCTGCTCGGTGTCGGCAACAGTGTCCTGTCCGTGGCCGACGGCGAGGGACGCAACAGCGTCTGGCTGGCGGAGCAGGGCTTGCAGGTGACGGCGGTGGAGATTTCCCCGGTGGCGGTGGAGAAGGCCCGCCGCCTGGCCATGGGCCGGGGCGCGCCGGTGCAATTCATCGTCGCCGACATGCTGGCCTGGGAATGGCCGGAGGCGGCCTACGACCTGGTGGTAGCCATGTTCATCCAGTTCGCCGGGCCGGCGGAGCGGGAGGTGCTGTTTGCCGGCATGCAACGGGCTCTGAAGCCCGGCGGCCGCCTGCTGCTGCACGGCTATACGCCGAAACAGCTGGAATACCGCACGGGCGGCCCCGGGGCCGTGGAGAATCTCTACACCTCGGAAATGCTGCGGGCCGCCTTCAGCGGCCTGGAAATCGAGGAATTGCGGGAGTACGAGGCGGACCTGGCGGAAGGCCAGGCCCATCGGGGCCGTTCGGCCCTGATCGATCTGGTGGCCAGGAAGCCCGAATAAAGGGGTGGTTCTAGTGCCACGGGCTGCGGCTGGGGCATCCCGGCGGATGCCCTGACGCTACGGCTGGTGTCGGCCGGCCGTTGTTCGGCTTCTGCCTTAGCCGGCGGTGAAGCGCATGGATAGGTCCAGGGCCTGGACATCCTTGGTCAGGCCGCCGATGGAAATGCGGTCCACTCCGGTTTCGGCGATGGCCCGTACCGTGTCCAGATTGACCCCGCCGGAGGCCTCCAGCACAGCCTTGCCTGCCGCAATGCGAGAAGCTTCGCTCATGTCGGCCAGGCTCATGTTGTCCAGCAGCACCATGGTGGCGCCCGCCGCCAGGGCCTGGCGCAGCTCGTCCAGGTTCTCCACTTCAACCTGAATGAACTTGCACGGGACGGAGGCTTTGGCTGCCACGGCTCGGGCGGCGGCCATGGCCTGGGCGATGCCGCCGGCGGCCAGGATGTGGTTTTCCTTGATCAGGATGGCGTCGTAGAGACCGATGCGGTGGTTGGCACCGCCACCGCAGGTGACGGCGTATTTCTGGGCCAGGCGGAGGCCGGGCAGGGTCTTGCGGGTGTCCACGATCTGGGCCTTGGTGCCGGCCACCGTATCGACGAAGCGGCGGGTGCGGGTGGCCACGCCGGAGAGCAGTTGCAGGAAGTTGAGGCCGGTGCGCTCGGCGGTGAGCAAGGCCGGGGCCGGTCCCTCGATCTCGCACAGGGTCTGGTTGGCTTTCACCCGTTCGCCGTCCCGGGCATGCCAGGTGATGCGCACCGTGGCATCCACCTTGAGAAAGGCGCGCTCGAACCAGGCGGTGCCAGCCAGCACCGCGTCTTCCCGGGCGATCACCGAGGCGTGGCCGGGCTTGCTGTTGTCGATGAGCTGGGCGGTCAAATCACCGGCGCCCACATCCTCGGTGAGGGCGGCGTCCACGTTGCGTTCGATTTCGGCGGCGGGGGGGAGAGTGAGGTCCACGGCGGCTTCCCGTTCATGCTAGATTGGTCGAGGCGCAATTTTAGCATTCGTGAAAAGGGATCACAGCGCCGATCTCAGCGCAAATTATCGGGGCAGGGAGTCAATATGGTGGCGGAAGCAATGAGCGTGCTGCATGTCAGTCTGGGCGTGTTGATTGCCCTGGCGCTGGCGGCCTGGCTGGTGTACTGGTACGTGCAGGACATCACCCAGAAGCGGCACACGGTGCTGCGCAACTATCCGGTGGTCGGCCACCTGCGTTATTTCTTCGAGAAGCTGGGGGAGTATTTCCGCCAGTATTTCTTTCTCAACGACCGGGAAGAGCGGCCCTTCGACCGTTCCACCCGGGCCTGGATCTACCGCCTGGCCAAGAACGAGGGCGGCATCCTGGGCTTTGGTTCCACCTACGATCTGCATCAGACCGGCGCCATCCTCTTCGTCAATGCGCCCTTCCCGGTACTGGAGGAAGAACGCCTGCCGACCCCGCCCTTGCTCATTGGCGAGGGCTGGTGCGAGCAGCCCTTGGTCGGCCGCTCCGTGATCAACATCAGTGGCATGAGCTTCGGCGCCATTTCCGAACCGGCGGTGCGGGCCCTTTCCAAGGGGGCGGCCATGGCCGGCTGCTGGATGGATACGGGGGAGGGCGGTCTCTCCCCCTACCACCTGGAGGGCGGGGCAGACATCATGTTCCAGATCGGCACCGCCAAATACGGCTGCCGGGATGACCAGGGGCGTCTGTCCGAGGCCAAGCTGCGGGAGGTGGCGGCCTACGACCAGGTGGGGGCCTTCGAGATCAAGCTGGCCCAGGGCGCCAAGCCGGGCAAGGGCGGGGTGTTGCTGGGGGCCAAGGTGACGCTGGAGATTGCCGCCATTCGCGGCATTCCTGTGGGCCAGGATTCCCTGTCGCCGAACCGGCACCTGGATGTGGCCAACATGGAGCAGCTGCTGGACATGGTGGAGCGGGTGCGGGATGTGACCGGCAAACCAGTGGGCATCAAGACCGCCATCGGCGGCTGGGAATTCATGCACCTGCTGAACGATGCCGTGCTGCGCCGGGGCTTGCACAGTGCGCCGGATTTCCTCGCCATCGACGGTGGCGAGGGGGGCTCCGGCGCGGCGCCCCAGGCCCTGGCGGACCACATGGCCCTGTCCATCATGGAGGCCTTGCCCCGGGTGGTGGATGCCCTGATCGAGGCGGATCTCAAGGGGAGGGTGCGGGTGATCGCCGCCGGCAAGCTGGTGACGCCGGCCAAGGCGGCCTGGGCTTTGGCCTGTGGCGCCGATTTCGTCAATTCGGCCCGGGGCTTCATGTTCTCCCTGGGCTGCATCCAGGCCTTGCGTTGCCACGCCAATACCTGCCCCACTGGCATCGCCACCCACAACCCGCGCCTGCAGCGAGGCCTGGTGGTGGAGGACAAGGCGGAACGGGTGGCAGCCTATTGCCGCAACATGGGCAAGGAGATCGACATGATCGCCCACTCCTGCGGTCTGCGGCACGCCCGGGAATTCCGCCGCGAACATGTGCGCATCGTCCAGCCCAATGGCAACAGCATTGCCCTCAATTCCCTCTATCCCTATCCGCAGCAGGTTTAGCTGCATTCGTCCCGGGGCGGCGTTCTACTCCTGTCGGCACCAGTCGTTGAAGACGGCCCGGGCGGCCAGGGCGGTTTCGGAGGCTGTGAGGCCGATGGGGCCGGTGCCGCTGGCCGCCAGATGGTCGGCGGCGGTGCCATGGAGATGCACGGCGGCGAGCAGCGCCGCCAGGGGCGGCCAGCCCTGGGCCAGCAGGGCCAAGGCCAGGCCGGTAAGTACATCCCCCTGGCCGGCGGCGGCCAGGCCCGGGTTGCCGCTGGTGTTGATCCACCAGGCGCCCCCCGGCGCGGCGACCACGGTGCCGCAGCCCTTCAGGGCGGTCCAGGCATTGAACTGGCGCGCCAGGGCTTGGGCGGAGGTAATGCGGTCTGTCTGAACTTCCGCCACGCTGACTCCGAGCAGGCGCGCCGCTTCCGCCGGATGGGGGGTGATCAGCAGCGGGGCCTGGCGGGTGGCGGCGGCCACGGCCAGGGGCTCTTCCATGGCGAGGAGATTGAGGGCGTCGGCATCGAGCACCAGGGGGAGCTCGGTGGCCAGGGCCCGTTCCAGCAGAGGCAGGGCTTCCCGGGCGGTGGATAGGCCGGGACCACAGGCCAGGGCAGTCAAGGGGGCGTGGAACAGGGCCTCCGGCATGCGCAGCATCAGTTCCGGTTGTAGTAGATCCACACTGGGCCGCCCCGGATCGAGCAGGCCAGCATAAATCCGGCCGCAGCCCAGGGTCAGGGCTGCCCGGCCGGCAAGGAGGGCCGCACCGGTCATGCTCGGCGCACCACCCAGGATGCCGGCGCTGCCGTAGCTCCCCTTGTGGCTGTTGCGTTGCCGGGGGCCAAGATGGCTGGCGAACAGCGCCGGGGCGATGCTGTTGCCCTCCGGCCCTACCAGCAGGGGAGCGTTCAATTCGAGACTGGCGACAGTGGTATGGCCGCAATAGTCCGGGCCATCCAGGGTCAGGAGGCCGGGCTTCAAGGCGATGAAGGTGAGGGTGTGGCTGGCCCGGATGGCGCAGCTGCGCACCACGCCGGTGTCGGCATCCAGGCCCGAGGGACAGTCCAGGGCAAGAAGGGGGCAGCTATCCCGCAGGCTCAGATGGTTGGCCTCGTGGATCAAATTGGCGTAGGCCCCCTCGATGTTCCGTTGCAGGCCGATGCCGAACAGGCCGTCGATGATCAGGCCCCAGGGGGCGGTGTCGGGGATGGCGTCCAACAGTTGGCCGCCGGCGTGGACAAAGCGCTCCAGGGCTGCCTGGGCATCCTTGGGCAGGCGCTCGGCCTGGCCGGCGAACACTAGATGAACCTTGAAGAAGCGGGCCTGCAGGTGACGGGCAGCTTCCAGGGCGTCACCGCCATTGTTGCCGGGGCCAGCCAGGATCAGGATGGCGGCTCCGTTATCGCGGCACAGGCTGGCGGCCAGGTCGGCTGCGGCCAGACCGGCCCGTTGCATCAAGGGCTGGCCGGCCGCGGCCGCCTCGAGGGCACGGAGGCCGCTGGCCCGATAGAGAGGGTAGGGGGGGCTTGGCGCCGCTACAGTTTTTGACGAGGTCATGAGGCGATTCTAGCCGGGATTTCCCTCGGATTTCAGCCAAAAAATTGTTGGGCGATGGCCACGGTGCGGGCGTGGATGGCGACGGTGTCGCCGATGTTCCGGGCGTAGCCACCGGCCATGGCGATTGCCACTGGTATGTTGTGGGCCCGGCAAAGCCCCAGCACCCGCTGGTCACGGGCAGCCAGGCCGTCGAAGGAAAGGCTCAAACGGCCCAATCGATCTCCCTGGTAAGGGTCTGCTCCGGCGAGATAGATGACCAGCTCGGGATCGCTTCGCTTCATGGCCTGTGCCAGGGCGTCATCCAGGGCCTCCAGGTAGTCGGTGTCGCCGGTGCCATCGGGTAATTCCACATCCAGGTCGCTGCAGGCCTTGTGGAAGGGGAAATTCTTGGCGCCGTGGAGAGACAGGGTGAAGACGCTGGGATCTCCAGCCAGGATGGCGGCGGTTCCGTCGCCCTGATGCACATCGCAATCGACCACAGCGATCCGCCCCGCCCGTCCCTCCGCCTGCATGGCCCGGGCGGCCACGGCGGCATCGTTGAAAACACAGAAGCCGGCGCCGAAGGCTGCGTGGGCGTGATGGGTACCACCGGCCAGGTTGATGCCGCATCCCTCCGCCAGGGCCGTGCGGCAGGCGGCCAGGGTGGCTCCAGCGGAGCGGCGGGAGCGCTCGACCATCTCCGGCGTCCAGGGAAAACCGATACTCCGGATTTCTTCCAGGGTGAGTTGGCCGGCCAGAACCCGCGCCACATAGCCTGGATCGTGGGCCCGGCACAGCTCCTCGATGCTGGCCGGCTCCGGCAGGTACAACGCTTCCGGGGCTACTCCCTGGGTCAGGATTTCATGGCGCAGGGCCGCGTACTTTTCCATGGGGAAGCGGTGGCCACTGGGGAGGGGCAGAACGAAGGTGTCCGAATAATAAAGTTTCATGACAATCAGTGAATTAAGGCGTGAATTTCATTATTCATGTGACAAATAGCCTTGTTTCCAAGGAAGGTAAAAGTTATGGTTTATGATTGTTGCAAGAAGGTAACAAAATGGCGTCGACATTATGTTGGCGGCACTAACAAAAACAAGTTTTCCGCCCCTCTGAATTCATGCCTATCAAGTTGCCGCTCGCCCGGTTTTTGGGAATCTCCGCAGTCTTTTTTTCGTCGTCCCTGATGGCGGTTGAGGAAATCCTGCTGTCGGAAAACGATGTACTTGGCGATGTGCCCATGGTGCTGACCGTTTCCCGCCTGCGCCAGGCTGTTGCCGATGCTCCTGCGGCGGTAACGGTGATCGACCGGCAGATGATCCGGGATTCCGGCGCCTGGGACGTGACCGATGCCCTGCGCCTGGTACCGGGCATGTATGTGGGCAGCAGCGCCGATAATGGCGTGTTCGTCCCTAATTCCACAGTCAGTTACCACGGTATGGCTGATGCCTATTCCCGGCGCATGCAGGTGCTGGTGGATGGCCGTTCCATCTATACGCCGCTGTTTGGCGGCCCGATCTGGAGCACCCTGCCGATTTCCCTGGATGACATTGAACGCATCGAGGTGATCCGGGGCCCCAACTCCGTCACTTACGGTGCCAATTCCTTCCTGGGGGTAATCAACATCATTACCCGGCATCCGGCCGAGACCCTGGGAGATTCGGCGTCCCTTGCATCCGGAACCCCGGGTAACGATATGACTTACCGCCATGGCGGCCGCAACGGGGATCTGGATTACCGCGTCACCATGGGCTATCGCCAGGATCGGGGAATTACCGAGGTGCCGGAGCCGACGCGTACGCATCCGACGGTGGATCCACGCTACGACAACAAACGCCTTGGCTCCTTTTCCTTCCGTGGCGATTACCAGGTGAATTCCCGGGACAGTCTGGAGACCCAGGTTGGTTATTCCAATGGTTTGCATCAAGCCGGAAATATAGATGATGCCTCGAACAGCCATCGGCAAAACCGCCTGGAGAGCCACTACGCATCCTTGAATTGGCAGCGCAGTTTTTCGGCGGATGAGCAGGTTTCGGTTCGGTTCTATACCAATCGGGATGCCATGGGATTCGACCTGGGCAATCCGACATTGCCAGCCCCCTTGAACGAGCCGGTCACCATGTGGGCTGAACGCTATGACCTGGAGGCTGAGCATACCCTGGCCCCCAGCGCTACGACGCGATTGGTGTGGGGGGCGGGAGCACGGGTGGATCGGGTGAGCAGCCTGCTCTATCTGGGCCGTTCCGATGCCGTTTCTTTCCGCCAGAACAACCTGTTCGCCAACCTGGAGTGGCGCCCGCACCGTCAGTGGGTGCTAAACGGTGGGGCGATGGTGGAGAACAACAGTTTTACCGGCACTCACGTTTCACCCCGCTTCGCGGCCAACTTCCATGTCGTTCCCGGTCATACCCTGCGCCTCAGCGCTACTCGGGCGACCCACACGCCGGTAATGCTGGAGCAGCAGTCTTCTCTTGTGGCATCTTTGCCCGTTACCCAGGCCGGGCCCCTATTTGGCATGAGCGCGTCGCTGATGCCGTATTGGTTGCCGAAGTTGACGAAACTGTGTTCGGGTCCCGTTTGCCGATTTGCCGCCTATGTGCCGTCCGATTCGCTCAAGTCAGAAACTATCTATTCTCGGGAGATCGGCTATGTCTGGGAGTTCGCCGGCGGCAGCCTGGACCTGAAACACTCCCTGGACCAGCTCGATGACTTGATCGAAACCTACAGTTTGACCGTCGGTGCGCCTTATTTTCCCGGGACCGCATCCAGCTTCCGCAATGGAGGGAAATCCACGGTACGGTCCACCGAAGCTCAGCTGCAGTGGCATTTCGATCAGCACACCCGGATATTCGGCAGCTGGACCGAGACCAGGATTAGCGGACAGTCGCTGAAGGATACCCCTTACCCCGACTCGGCCCCGTTCCATAGCTACAATCTGATGCTGGCCCGGGATTTTGGATCCTCTTGGACGGCCAGCCTGATTCACTATCATGTGGGTGCGGTTACCGCCCTGGGCGATGGCGATCCGGTGGAGGCTTATTCCCGTACCGATCTCCGCCTGGCCAAGCGTTTTTCCGTCGGGGCGACCCGGGGCGAGTTGGCGTTCGTGGTGCAGAATCTGGCCGACCACAAGTACCTGGAATTCCTGGCCGACAACCAGATTGGCCGTCGCAGCTTCGCGACTCTGCGGCTTGATTTCTAGATATTCATGCCATTCTTCCCACCCTTCCGAGGATTGCTGCAGCCGCGAGCGCTATGTCATATCGCTTTGGCATGGTTGCTGGCGCTCCTGGCGGGGCTGATACCAGTTCACGCGGCCCGAGCGGCCGATAGCATCGCCGTAGTGCTGAGCGAACGGGGCGGGGTCTATGGGGAATATTTCGACGCCTTGAGTGCCAATCTGGCCCAGGTGCCGGGGCGCAAGCCGCTGAAGCTGGTTGGCGTGGCGGGAGAGCGGCTGGATGAAGCGGAACTGGCCGGCGCATCCCTGGTGATCGCCGTCGGTGCCAATGCCAGCCGCACCTTGGCGCGCATGGATAACGTTGCTCCGGTCTTGAGCGTCCTGCTTCCCAGGCTGGCTTTTGAACGCATTGCCAGTGAGAGTGGCCGTGTCCGCCAGAGGAACACTTTTTCCGCCATTTTTCTCGATCAGCCCCTGGGACGGCAGCTGGGACTGTTGCGCCATGCCCTGCCGGGCCGCAAGCGCCTGGCGGTGCTGCTCGGACCGGAATCTGCCACGCAACTGCCGCGGTTACGGAGCGCCGTGGCCAGGATCGGCCTTGAATTGCAGACCGAGCAGGTGGCCGCCGAGGCCGACATCATCCCGGCCCTGAATCGCCTTCTCCCTGGCAACGATGTGCTCCTGGCCCTGCCGGACGGGGTGGCTTATAACCGGGATACGGCCCGTCCCATTTTG
Source organism: Azospira sp. (assembly GCA_035255085.1). Lineage (GTDB taxonomy): Bacteria > Pseudomonadota > Gammaproteobacteria > Burkholderiales > Rhodocyclaceae > Azospira. Next base: position 32,456 of record DATEZY010000093.1, read on the forward strand.
CTCACCACCTATCGCCATCAGCGACCCTTGCTGGGTTTTTCCCAGGCCTATGTGGCGGCCGGCGCTCTGGCGGCAGTCTATTCGACACCGGCCCAGCTGGCCCGCCAGACCGCCGAATTCCTGCGTACATTGCCCCCAGGACGGGCAGCCCTGGGGGCGCCCCAATATCCGACCTATTTTGGGGTGGCGGTGAATCGCAACGTGGCACGCTCCCTGGGTCTGGATATCCCGGACGAAGCTGCTCTGCGGGATGCTTTGGAGCGTGGGGGGGACGGGGAATGAGGCGCGGCATGGGCATCCGTCAACGGGCAGTGCTGCTGGCTCTGGTGCCGGCAGCGCTGATCGCCAGTGCCCTGGCATTCTATTATTCCTTCCACGGCCTGGCGACGCTCGACGCCGAACTGCAGCGCCGGGGCATGACCATCGTCCAGTACCTGGCGCCGGCCAGCGAATATGGCGTGATTTCCGGCAATGGCTCCAGCCTTCAGGCCTTGGCCCAGGCCGCCATGCAGCAGCCGGATGTACGCGCGGTGGTGATTGCCGATAGTCGGGGACGGGTGCTGGCCATCAGCGGCCGTACCACCATCCAAGCCGATGTCCTGGAGCGGGAGGGTAAGAGCGAGGGCTTGCTGGCTTCGGGCCCCGACTGGTTCGCTTATGGCGCTCCCATCTTGCGTAGCCGCCTGGAAATTGACGACTTCCAGGACTTCAACCTCAGCCCCCGGCCGAATGGAGCAGTTAGTGCCGATCTGGTGGGCCATGTATATGTGGAAATTTCCAGTGGGGAATTGCGGCAGCGCAAAATCGAATTGCTGCTCAACACCCTGTTGATCCTTCTCGGCGGCCTGCTGGTGACGGCGATCATGGCCATGCGCCTGGTGCGCAGTGTGACCCGCCCCGTCCAGCGCCTGGTCCAGGCCGTGGGGCAGATGGCCGGGGGGAATCTGGAGGCCCGGGTTGCCCAGAGCTCCGGGGGGGAGCTGGGGGACCTGGAACATGGCTTCAATCACATGGCGACCCGGCTCCAGGACCTGCATGACACGATGCAGGAGCGCATTGCCGACGCCACGGCCCAGTTGGCCCATCAGGCCTCCCACGATCCGCTGACCGGTCTCATCAATCGTCGCGAATTCGAGCGGCGTGGGGAGGCAGCCCTGTTGTCGGCCCGGGACGAGGGGGAGCGTCACGTCCTCTGTTTCGTCGATCTGGACCGCTTCAAGATCGTCAATGACACCAGTGGCCACGGGGCCGGGGATGAGTTACTGCGCCAGATTACCCACCTCCTGCAGCAGCGGGTACGTAGCCACGATTTGCTGGCCCGCCTGGGAGGGGACGAGTTCGGCATCCTCCTGGAAAATTGCAGCCTGGAGGATGCCACCCAGGTGATGGATGCCCTGCGCCAGGCAGTGGAGGCATATCGCTTCGCCTGGGGTGATCATGTGTTCAGCATTGGGGCCAGTATCGGCCTGGTGGTCATCGACCGGCAGGTGAAATCCCTGGTGGAAGCCATGGCTGCCGCCGACCAGGCCTGCTATGCCGCCAAGGAATTGGGGCGTAATCGCATCCATGTGTTTCAGGTAGGGGATCAGGAACTGTCCCGGCGCCAGGGGGAGATGGACTGGGCGAGCCGCATCGCCACTGCCCTGGAGGAGAAGCGCCTGTTGCTCTATGCCCAGCCGGTGGTACCCCTGGTGACCGGGGCTGGGGCAGGCCTGCGCTTCGAGGTCTTCCTGCGACTCCTCAGCGAGCAGGGGGAAATGGTCATGCCCGAGACTTTCCTGCCCGCCGCCGAGCGTTTCGACCTCATGCCGGCCCTGGATAAATGGGTGATCGAGGCCGCCTGTCTCGGCTTGCGACGCCTGCTGGAGCGGGGCAGTCAACACCAGCTGCTGTGCGCCATCAACCTCTCGGCCCAGAGTGCGACCCGTCCTGAAATGTTGCATTACATCGGGGCGCAACTGGCTCGCCATGGCATCCCTCCGGCTGCCCTCTGTTTTGAGCTAACGGAGGCGGCGGCCAGCCATAACTTCTCCGAGGTCGTCAGCTTCGTCCAGGGCCTGCGCCACCTAGGGTGTGGCTTCGCCCTGGATGACTTCGGTAGTGGCTTGTCCACCTTCACCCATCTGCGCACACTGCCGCCGGATTACGTCAAAATCGGCGGCAGTCTGGTGCGGGATATGGCCGATGACCGGATCAGTCTCACCCTGGTGCGTGCCATCCATGACATTACCCGGCAGATGGGCGTCATGGCGGTGGCGGAAAATGTGGATCGGGCCGATACCTTTGCCGCCTTGCGGGAGGTCGGCATCGAGTACGGTCAGGGGCATTGGTTCGAGTCGCCCCGGCCTTTCGAGGATTGGCTCTCCGGCTGTGAGGAGCGCTTCGCCAAGCACGGGGAGGGTTTCTATACCCTGGCCCCGGGAAGGTCCTGAAGGCCTGCTGCTTTTTCTCGACTTTCGCCTTGAACCTTGGGCCTCAAGCCGTTATTGTGTCGCCCAAATAATTTCAGGGGGACGGGGCGTGATTGTCATCAACCGGGAACGGGCGCTGGCCGTGGTGATTCGACACGACGGACAACGGGTCACGCTGGTGCCCATGCGCTGCGGCAAACTCACGGCCCAGCATCTGGCGGTGGCCGAGTTCAACCGGGAGTGGCAGGCTTGCGATGCGCCCCTGGCCCATACCCTGGAAACCTTCCAATTGCACATTGCGTCCCATGGCGCTTCCCGCGAAGTCGCCAGCGGCCTGGAAAGGCTGGCAGCCCGGGACCAGGATGTGGTGGCGAGCCTGTTCTGAGGCGATGCCGGGTTAATGCCAGCTGCCTAGCGAGGCATGCGCGGAGCCCGGTCCCGTAATACCAGGGTGGGGTGGGAAAAGGGCGCCAGGCGCTCGAGAAAATCCAGCAGCTCCAACACTGGCGAGCTGCGGAAGAATTTGGCTTCCGGCGTCGCCATCCAGATGCGGTCGGCGTAGGCGTAGATTTCGTGGGGCGTGTCGCCCACACCATCCCGATTGCGGTCGAAGCCCTGGTAGTCGTCCCAGACATTGCCGTACCAGAAGTCGTTTTCCGGATCGCCGGCGTTGCTGGCGGTGACCTGCCACAGGTTGTTCTCAAAGCGGTTATTCAAGGCAATATGGCCGCCCCGCTCGCCGATATAGTTGATCCCGGTAATGTTGTGGGCCAGGCGGTTGCGGTGCAGGACGATGCGGTTCAGGGGGTGGGACGGGGAGTCGGCCATGATGCCGACGGCGCAATGGATGATCTGATTGTCTTCCAGCAGCACTGCCGCAGTTTCCTTCAGGGCAATGCCGGCGCCGGAGGCGTCCATGGCGTGCAGGATGCGGTTGTTGCGGATGATCACGCCCTCGGAGTTGAGGACGATGACCCCGGTGGAGTTGAATTCCATCAAATTGCCTTCCACCCGGCTGCGGTGGGAAAAGATGAAATTCATGGCCCGTCGGCTATGGCGGATGGTGTTGTTGAGGAAACGGTTGCGTGGTGCATTGGCCACCGTGATATCCCGGGTCTGATCGATGTCGTTGGCCTCGATCAGGTTGCCCATGCTGTACCAGAGCCGCAGGGCGTCGCCCCGGTCAGCTGAATCCACGGGGAGGGAGCGGATGCGGTTGCGGCGGATGGTGTTGTCGTTGGCCTGTTTCAGGCTGATGCCGAACAGGCTGTCTTCCACCACGTTGTCTTCGATGCGGTTGCGCTGGCCTTCGACGGCCATGCCGCCGTCCATGCTGTCGTGGGAGCCGCCGCTGTTGATCAGGCGCATGCCCCGGATGGTGCTGTCGCTGGCCTGCAGGGTAAGCACCGTGCCCTTGCCGCCACCATCCACGGTCACCTGGCCCCGGCCGTCCAGGGTCAGGGGCTTGTCGATACGTACCGGCCCGGCATAGATGCCTGGCGGCGGAACCAGGACGCCGCCGGCAGGGGTGGCATCGATCCAGGGTTGCAGGGGAGGGAGTGCGGCGGCGGAGCCTGCCGTGAGCAGGAGCACCAGAAACTGCAGGCAGCGCCGCCTCGGGGTCATGCTGCTGCGGGAGGAGGGGTTTCCTCCGGGGGCGGGAACCACAGGCACTTGCCTTTGCTGTCCTTCTGGATGCCGGCCAGGGCCTGCTCGTGGGCGGCCAGTTCGGTAGCGTCGGCACGTAGCACCCGCAGGGGTTTGCGGTTGCCGGTGCTGATGGTGATATCCGCCTGGATGGCTGGGGCGCTGGCCAGCTCGATCATCAGGCTTTCTTGGCCCCTGGTCATGGCGACATAGACTTCGGCCAGGATTTCCGCGTCGAGCAAGGCGCCGTGCAAGGTCCGGTGGGAGTTGTCCACCTCGTAGCGGTCACATAGGGCGTTGAGGTTGTTCTTCTTGCCCGGGTGCATCTCCTTGGCCATCTTCAGGGTATCCACGACCCCGCTACACACCTCGCCGACCGGCGGCAACTTGAGGCGGGCCAGTTCGGCATTGAGGAAGCCAATGTCGAAGGCCGCGTTGTGGATGACTAGTTCAGCACCCCGGATGAACTCCAGAAATTCAGCAGCGATGGCGGCGAACTTGGGCTTGTCCGCCAGGAATTCCAGGCTGATGCCGTGCACCGCCTGGGCACCTTCATCGATGGCCCGTTCCGGATTGATGTATTTGTGGAAGTGGCGATTGGTCAGGCGGCGGTTGACCATTTCTACACCGGCCACTTCGATGATGCGATGGCCCAGCTTGTGTTCCAGGCCGGTGGTTTCGGTGTCGAGAAAGATTTGGCGCATGATTTTGTCCAGTTTAGGCAGGGGCGCCGGGCTTGTCGGCGACCCAGATCAAAATTGGTTCTTTAGGCCTCAGGCGTTGCGAGGCAACTCGTCGATGCCCCGGTTGGCCAGGTTGTCGGCCCGTTCGTTGCCCGGGTTGCCGGCGTGGCCCTTGACCCAGATCCATTGCACGTGGAACTGGCGGGCCAGGACGTCCAGCTCCTGCCACAGGTCGGCATTTTTCACCGGCTTCTTGTCGCTGGTGCGCCAGCCGTTGCGCTTCCAGTTGTGGATCCACTCGCCGATGCCCTTCTGCACATACTGGGAGTCGGTATAGACCTTGACCGGCACCGGCCGCTTTAGGGCCTCCAGGGCGCGGATGACGGCGGTGAGCTCCATGCGGTTGTTGGTGGTTTCCCTTTCGCCTCCCCACAACTCCTTTTCGTGGCTGCCGGCCTTGAGTATTGCTCCCCAGCCGCCGGGGCCGGGGTTGCCGCGACAGGCGCCGTCGGCATAGATCTCTACGGGGGGGGAAGATTGCTTACTGTCCATCGTTTTTTGCTTCCTTTTGTGCAATCGGTGCCAGGGCCTTGGCCCGGGCCATTCGGTCCCGCCAGGCGGGGAGCAGCAGACGCATGCCCGGTACGCGCTTGACGGCACGCAGGAGGTACACGCCACCGGCAAAGCCCCACCAGCGGTCACCCGCCTGCTCCATGAAATGGGAGCGGCGCAGCCATTTTTCCTGGGCGAAGGGAGGGGCGTAGCAGCCAAAGTTGCCCCGGTCCACCTCGAAGCCGAGCAGGGACAACCAGTCTTTCAGCCGCAGTGCCGAGAGATAACGGCCATTCCAGGGGAAGGTGTCCTCCTCACAGCCAAGGCGGCGATAGGCACCCCATAAGGAAATCGGGTTGAAGCCGACAATCACGACCTGACCTTCCGGGATCAGCACCCGTTCCACTTCCCGCAGAATCTGGTGCGGATCGGGGAAAAATTCCAGTACGTGGGGCAGGATCACCAGATCCAGGCTGGCATTAGCGAAGGGGAGCTGGCGCAGGTCGCAGCGCACCGCCACCGGGCCGGAGTCACCAGCGCAGCAGCGTAGAGGGATGCGATTTTCCCGGAGGAAATCCACCTGGGGCAGTCCAAGCTGTATGGCGTGAAAACCGAAAATGTCGGCCACCAGCCGGTCCACCCGGGACTGCTCCCAGTTCAAGGCGTAGCGTCCCTGGGGGGAGTCGAGCCAGTTTTCAAGCCCTGGAATTGACATTCCTGTCGTGCCCCCCAATAGTAGAAAAATGAGTCAAAGCCCACATCGAATCATGCAAACCACCACCCCCAGCCATGCTGCCACTTTACCTGCGGACGAAATCCAGATTGTTCCGCTCCCGGCCTTTCGTGACAATTATATCTGGCTGCTCCGGCGGGGGCAGGTCGCTGCCGTAGTGGATCCGGGGGATGGGGCGCCAGTGCTGGCCGCCCTGCGTAAACTTGGCTTGCGCCTGGATGCGATCCTCCTCACCCATCATCATGCGGATCACGTGGGCGGCGTTGAGGAGTTGCTGGCTGCCTGGCCGCAAGGGGACCGGCCCCTGGTCTTCGGACCGGCGGCGGAGTCTATCACAGGCGTCACCCAGCCGTTGGCGGGGGGCGAGAGCATCAGCCTGCCGGGGCTGGGGCTGGATTTTCAGGTGCTGGCGGTGCCAGGCCATACTCGGGGGCATCTGGCCTATTTTTGCCAGTTGGCCGGGCAGCCCGCCCTATTCTGTGGCGACACCCTGTTTGGCGCCGGCTGTGGCCGCCTGTTCGAAGGCACCCCGAGCCAGATGGCCCACTCCCTGGCCTACATCGCCAGTCTGCCGGACGAGACGGCGATCTATTGTGCCCATGAATACACGGCCATGAACCTGGGCTTTGCCCAGGCAGTGGAGCCCCATAATCCGGATATTTCCCGGCGCGTTGCGGCGGTGGCGGAATTGCGCCACCGCGATCAGCCGACCCTGCCTTCCAGTCTGGCCCTGGAAAAGGCGACCAACCCCTTCCTGCGTTGCGAGCAACCTGAGGTTGTCGCAGCCGCCAGGCGACAGGGAGCCGTTGGGGGCGATCCGGTCAGTGTTTTTGCGGCGCTGCGGGAGTGGCGCAACCAATTCTGATGGGAGTTCGGATGTAAATCGCGTGACTCGAGCGGTCGCGCCGGGCAGGGCGCTAGGCGTTTGGCGGAGTGGCGGCCGGGGAATTGGACTGGTGGTTGGCCCAGGCCCGGGACAGGGCTTCCAGCACCTTGGCCGCATTGAAAGGCTTGACGACGATGCCGTTGGCCCCCAATTCCAGGGCTTCCTGGACGTTTTCCATGCTGGCGTTGCCGGTGATCATCACCACGCCAATGGCCGGATGATCCCGCTTCAAGGTTCTCAGGACTTCCAGCCCGTCGAGCTCGGGCATCATCACGTCCAGGCAGATCAGGTCCGGCTTCAGGCTTTCGGCCAGTTCCAGGGCCTGAATGCCGTTGCGTGCCTCTCCCACGACCTGGTACTGCTCATTGCGCAGGATGCCGCGCAGCAGGGTACGCATGATGTCGTTGTCGTCGACGATGATAATGGTTGGGTGGTAGCGACTCATGGGGCTGCTTATTGCGGCAGTGGATCGGTCTCGGCGGCGGCCAGGCGGCAGACCTGGTTGCGGCCTGCCTGTTTGGCTCGATAAAGGGCCTGGTCAGCGGCCAGCATCAGTTGTTCCGGCGTGCTGTCCGCCTCGGCAATGATGGAGGAAACGCCGCAGCTGATACTGACCGTGCCATGGAGCGAGCCGGCATGGGGCATCTTCAACTGGGCGACGCTGTGGCGCATGCGTTCGGCGACGAAGGCGGCGCCACCGAGCTTGGTGTCCGGCAGGATGATACTGAATTCTTCACCGCCATAGCGGGCGAGCAGGTCGCCGCCGCGTTCCATGGCCCGGGCCATGGCATTGGCCACCTTTTTCAGGCATTCGTCACCAGCCTGGTGGCCGTAGGTGTCGTTGTATTTCTTGAAAAAATCCACGTCGCACATGATCACCGACAGCTCGCTCCCCTGGCGCATGGAGCGGCGCCATTCCCGCCCCAGGGCCTCATCGAACATGCGGCGGTTGGCCACGCCAGTCAGGCCGTCCACAGCGGAGAGGCGCTTCAGTTCCTGGTTGGCCACGTCCAGCTTGCGCGTCAGGACCAGCAGGGAATGACGCATTTGCACAATACGCTGCATGGCGCGGATCTTGGCCCGCAGGACCACGTCGCTGACCGGCTTTTGCAGGTAGTCGTCGCCGCCGGCGGCGATGCCTTTTTCCAGGTCGGCATCGCCAGACATGGCGGTGAGGAAAATGATCGGCGTCCATTCCCCAGGTTGTTCCAGTTCCCGGATGCGGCGGGCGACCTGGAAGCCATCGATATCCGGCAACACCACGTCCAGGAGCACCAGGTCCGGGCGCTCGCTCTGGAACAGCTCGATGGCCTGGGTGCCGCAGTTGGCAGGCACCGGCGTGATGCCGAGCTTTTCCAGGTGGTGACAGACCACCGCCAGTGCGGTTTTGGTGTCTTCGACGATCAGCGTTTTCATTGTTTTTGTGCGTGGGACGGATGGCTCAGGAATCGGCCATTTTATCCCTATGGCGTAGTTTTAGGTTAGCGGCAGAGACGGTCGAAAAACAGGATGATGCATCCCCCAACTACTAGGCTCAAGGTTGCCAGAATCAAGGCTGAGCGGGCGTTCCGGACTCGCTCCTTATAACCCCTGGCCTTGTTGTCCAGATACTGGGCAAATTCCCCCAGGGCCGTGAGCATGGCCAAGGCAAAGGCTGCCAGGGCGAAAAAGAGCGCCGCGCTCTGGGGGTTGTCGATGTCGCGGCAGGCGGCTCCCACCAGGTGGCGCAGCTTCAGGGTCATGTCAAAGCGCAGGGCGAAATAGAAACCGAAAAAGATGGTGACACCGAACAGTACCATCATGCCGATCAGTATCCAGGTGTCCGGCTTCTGCAATTCGGCCCACAGGTTCAGCAGATCCCTGGCGATGTCCATGGCGAAGTCAGCCAGGCCATTAAGCACGAAACGCAGCACCGCTTCTCCTTTGTTTTCGGCAGGCGGGGCCTAGCCCGCGGTCCTCTCACCAGTTTAGCCAGCTTATTTCCGGTGGCGAGGAATTATTCCCGCGTTCCCGTGCATTTATCCGAAAAACCCAGTCTGTAGGTCCGATGAAAGGGGCGCTCTTGGAGCGCCAGGACGTAAAATGACGCCCCCGCCAGTTTTGGAATTCCCATGACCGATACCTTGCTCATCGTTCTTCTTGTTGTTGCCTTAATGCTCCTGGCCCTGCAGGTTCTATCGCTACTGCGCCAGCGGGCTGGCGAGGATCCGGGGGCGGGGTTCGTCGCCCTGGAGGCCGCCCTGGCCCGCCAGGAGCGGGAATTGCGGGAGGAATTTGCCCGCAGCCGGCAGGAGGCGACCAATGCATCCCGCCAGGATCGGGAGGAACAGGGGCTGGCTTTAGCGCGCCTTTCCCAGGGCTTGGGCGGGCAGGTGGCCCAGCTGGGTCAGCTCCAGGGGCAGCAGCTGGAGGCCTTTGCCCTGCAGCTGTCCCGCTTGGTGCAAAGCAACGAGGAGCGGTTCGAGCAGCTGCGTCAGGCGGTGGAAGCCCGGCTGGCAGCGATCCAGAGCGATAGCGCCGGCAAGCTGGAAGAAATGCGGCGGACGGTGGACGAGAAGCTCCATGCCACCCTGGAGCAGCGTCTGGGAGAGTCCTTCAAGCTGGTCTCGGACCGGCTGGAGCAGGTGCATCGGGGGCTGGGGGAGATGCAGACCCTGGCGGCCGGTGTCGGCGACCTGAAAAAGGTGCTGACCAACGTGAAAACCCGGGGTACCTGGGGCGAGGTTCAGCTCTCCAGTCTCCTGGACCAGATACTGACCCCGGAACAGTACGGAACCAATGTGGCCACCCGGCCCCGCAGCAACGAGCGGGTGGAATTCGCCATCCGCCTGCCGGGCAAGGGCGGCGAACTGTTCGGGGCCGACCAGCCGGTGTGGCTGCCCATCGACGCCAAATTCCCCATCGAGGATTACCAGAAGCTGCTGGATGCCCAGGAGCGGGCCGACCTGCAGGCGGTGGAAGAGGCGGGCAAGTCCCTGGAGTCCCGCTTGAAGCAGGAGGCCAAGAGCATCCGCGACAAGTATGTGGAGCCGCCCCACACTACCGATTTCGCCCTGCTCTACCTGCCCATCGAGGGCCTCTACGCTGAAGCCTTGCGCCGCCCCGGTCTGGCAGAACTGTTGCAGCGGGAGTACCGGGTTTCCCTCACCGGTCCCACCACCCTGACCGCCATGCTCAACAGCCTGCAGATGGGCTTCCGTACCCTGGCCATCGAGAAGCGCTCCTCCGAGGTCTGGCTGGTGCTGGGGGCGGTAAAGACCGAATTCGGCAAGTTTGGCGAGGCCCTGGCAGCCACCAAGAAAAAATTGGAGCAGGCCACCAACAGCATCGGTGCCGCCGAGGTCCGTACCCGCCAGATCGAGCGCAAGCTGAAGAGCGTCGAGGCGCTGCCGGTGGGGGAGGCCGCTGGCCTGTTGAGCGGGCTGGAAAGTCTGGAAGCGGAAGAGGGCGGAGAGGCCTGAGGCGCGTCCTATGTCGCATCCCATGCCCCCAAGCCGCTTGGCAGCCGCCTATGGTGCTACTACCTACCGGGTACTGTTCCCCGGCGGGGCGGTGGACCTACGGGTTGGGGCTCTAGCCCCCAATGAACTGGGATCTTTCCCCTGGATGGTGATCACAGCCTGCAATCCGGGCTCCCTAAAGTTGTCAGAGGAGGAGAACTTGGCGCGCCAGCAAGCTCTGGTGGCACGCCTGCGCGCCCTGGGGCTTCCGTTCGTGGCAGCGGAGAATCTGGCAGATGCCGGAGATTGGCCCTTGGAGCCTGGTTTCTGGGTTAGTTCGCCACGGCTGGACCGGCCGCTCGCGTTGGCTCTGGGGCAGGAATTCGGTCAGGTCGCCGTATTGTGGGGCCAGGCGGGGAAGGTGTCCCAGTTATTGTGGAGTGAGGGCGAGCCTTATCCCTGAATGTACTGGGCACCATCAGGCCGGAGTGAGTTGGAGTGATTTTATGCCTGCTATTTCCCTTACGGGCGCGCTAGAATGGCGCGGAATTATTGACGAGACCTAGCATGGCACTGCAGATCGGACGTTTCGAAATCCGGCGGGAATTGGGTAGAGGCGCCCAAAGTATCGTTTACCTGGCTTATGATCCACAGCTGCAGCGTGAGATCGCCATCAAAACCTTGCATTTTTCCCACCCGGACGCCAAGCAGAATCAGGCGCTGCTGGCGGAGGCGCGCACGGTCAGCCAGTTGCGCCATGCCAATATCGTGCCGATTTTCGAGGCAAACGAAGAGGACGGGGATCTTTACCTCGTTTTTGAATATGTTCCCGGCAAGAGCCTGGCCCAGCATCTGAAGGATGCCGGCCCCTTGTCACCAGTGCGGGCCATCACCCTGATGCGTTCGGTGCTGGATGCCATGGCCTGTGCCCATGAAAACGGGATCATCCACCGGGACTTGAAGCCCTCCAATATTCTCCTGGACGAAGACGGTATTCCCCAGGTCATGGATTTCGGCATTGCCGCCCGGGTTGAGGCAGAGCAGCACGGTGGGGAGGGTTTTACCGGTACGCCCGCCTACATGGCGCCAGAGTACATCAGCCACCACGTCGTCGATGCCCGGGCCGATATTTTTGCTGCCGGCCTGGTCTTGTTCGAAATGCTGACCGGCCGTCGGGCGGTCCAGGGCAATGACGTGTACCAGGTGATGCGCCGCATCGTCGACGAGGATGTCCGCCTGCCGGCGGATGTGACCCTGGATGAGCGCATCGTTGATATCCTCTATAAAGCCACCGCCCGGCTCCCGGAGAAACGCTATGAAAGCGTCGCCCAGTTCCGCCAGGCCCTGGATGCCTACCTGGAGCCGGAAGAGGAGGGGGGCGACAAGAGCGGGGGCGGCAAGCAGAGCACCCTGGAGTTTCTCCTGCGCCGCATGCGGCACAAGAGCGACTTTCCCGCCCTGTCCGAGTCGGTTAGCGCCATCAACAAGATCGCCACCTCGGAAACGGAAAGTATCGCCCGCTTATCCACCACCATCCTCAAGGACTTCGCCCTTACCAACAAAATTCTGCGCCTGGTGAATTCCGCCTATTACCGGCAGGCAGGGGGCGGCAATATCAGCACCGTTTCCCGGGCGGTGATTGTGCTCGGCTTCGATGCGGTGCGCAATATCGCGATTACCGTCCTGCTCTTCGAACATTTGCAGAACAAGAGCAATGCCGCCCAGTTGAAGGACGAGTTCCTGCGGGCCAACCTGGCCGGCATTCTGGCCAAGGACATCGGCGCCAAGATATCGGCCCGGGATGTGGAACAGGCCTTTATCTGTTCCATGTTCCACAACCTGGGGCGCTTGTTGTGCCAGTACTACTTCCCCGAGGAAAGCGAGGAAGTGAAGCGGATCATGGCCCAGAAGGAGGTCTCGGAGGAGAGCGCTTCGCTCCAGGTCCTGGGCATGTCCTACGAGGACCTGGGCATTGGCGTTGCCCGCACCTGGGGTTTCCCCAACTTGATCGTCAATAGCATGCGCAAGCTGCCGGCGGGTAATGTGCGGGTCCCCAACACGCCGGAGGAGAAGTTGCGGGTGATCTCGGCCTTTTCTAACGAGTTGTGCACTGTCATTGCCCAGGCCACGCAGGAAGAGCGAGCCCGGGAGCTCAAAAAGGTGACCGCCCGCTTTGGCGCCAGTGTTCGACTAGAGGAGCGGGAACTGCGCGACACCATCGACGGCTCCATCGTTCAGGTGAAGGAATTCGCCAGCATCATTCGCCTCAATCTGCAGCAGACCCCCTTCGGTCGCCAATTGCGGGTCTGGGCGGGGGATCGGGCAGGAGCTGGAGAGTCCGGTGAATTCGGCGAAGGCGGCACCCAGTCCAGCCTGGACGGCACCATGCTGGTGGAGCGACCGGATTCCGGTCTGCCCCCCGAAACCGGCGTGGCCGAGGGCGAAGCCCCGGATTCTGCCACAGCCCAGGCCATCCTCACCTCCGGCATTCAGGACATCAGCAATACCCTGGTGGAGGATTACAAACTTAACGATATCCTGCGCATCATCCTGGAAACCATGTACCGGGCTATGGGCTTCAAGCGGGTCGTGCTGTGCATCAAGGACGCCCGTGGCAACGCCATGCAGGGGCGCATCGGTTACGGCCCGGATGCGGCGGAGCTCGCCCAGCATTTCCGCTTTCCCCTGAGCTTTACCCCGGATATTTTCCACGCTGCCATTTCCAAGGGGGTGGATATCCTGATCAGCGACACCAACGACGCCAAGATCAAGGCCCGCATCCCGGATTGGTTCCGCAAATCCATCAGCTCGGAAACCTTTGTTCTTTTCCCCCTGACCATCAAGGGCAATCCGGTCGCCATGATTTATGCGGACAAGGACAAGGCCGGCGATATTGTCATTCCGGAAAAGGAGCTGTCCCTGCTGCGCACCCTGCGCAACCAGGCTCTGTTGGCAATCAAGCAGGCCGCCTGATCCGCTTGAGGCCGTCGCCGTACAAAGCAGAAGGGCCGGTCAGTGACCGGCCCTTCTGCTTTTGGTGTTTGGTTCTTACCAGAGCTTCCACCAGGGTTCGGGCCGGTTCAGGCCGCGAGTGTAATAGACGCTGTTGGGGAAGTTCTGGCGCATTACCCGCTCGGCGTCGTTACGCAGGTCGGTCATGCCCAGTTCGTCGTAGGCCTTGACCATGATGAACAGGGCTTCCTCGATGGCCGGGGCATCCGGGTAGCTCTTGATGGCACTCTGGGCCCGGTTGGCGGCGGCTATGTAGGCACCGCGCTTCATGTAATAGCGGGCCACGTGCACCTCGTTGGCAGCCATGGCATTGACCAGGTACTTGAGGCGTTGGGTGGCATCCGGCGTGTATTTGCTGTCCGGGAAACGGGTGACCAGGGTCTTGAAGGCGTCAAAGGATTCCCGCATCCCCTTGGGGTCCCGCTCGGTCGGGTCCTGCATGCTGACGTGGGCCATCATCCCCTGGTCTTCGTTGAAGGTGACCAGGCCCTTCAGGTAATAGACGTAGTCCACGTTGGGATGGTCGGGGTGCAGCTTGATGAAGCGGTCGCAGGCGGCGATGGCGGAGGCACTTTCTCCGGACTTGAAGTAGGCATAGGCCACTTCAATCTGGGATTGCTGGGCGTAGCGACCGAAGGGGTAGCGGGACTCCAGCTTTTCGAAATATTTGATGGCCTTGTCCCAGGAGCCTTCGCTGGCGGCGTCCTTGGCTTCGGTGTAAAGCTTGTTGGCAGACCAGCCCGCGGTTTCGTCCTTCACCTCGGGCAGCAGACCGCAACCGCTAAGGGAGGTAACAAGGATTGCGAAAAACAGGGCTAATGCCGGTACACTACGCATGATGGAAAGTCCAAAATCAATGGCGGCAAAAGAGGCCGCAAAAAAAACCGCAAAGAACGTGGCTAATCGTGCCGCAGACGGGGCAACCCACGCCGTGCCCGCTTTAGGCGAAGCGCATGGCGAAAAGAGTGCCGGGGATTATAGCGCAAACCCTTCCCTGGCCCTCTTGCTGCCACAGATTCCCGAATCTTATGGCAGTCAGCGCCTGGACCAGGTACTGGCCCAACTCCTACCACAGCATTCCCGCAACCGCCTGCAATCCTGGATCAAGGAAGGACGGGTGATCCTGGACGGCCAGCCGGTGATCGAGCCCAAGCGCAAGGTGAAGGGCGGGGAGCGACTGGAGGTGGCTGCCGTTGCCGATCCCGAGGATACGTCCCAGGCGCCCGAGGATATTCCCTTCCCCATCGTCTATGAGGACGACAGCCTGCTGGTGATCGACAAGCCCGCCGGGCTGGTGGTGCACCCGGGCAGCGGAAACTGGAGCGGCACCTTGCTCAATGCCCTGCTGCACCATGCCCCGGCCCTGGCCCAGATTCCCCGGGCCGGTATTGTGCACCGGCTGGACAAGGATACCTCCGGCCTCCTGGTCGTCGCCAAGACCCTGGAAGCCCAGACCGATCTGGTGCGCCAGCTCCAGGCTCGCACCGTGAAGCGGGAATATCGGGCCCTGGTGGTGGGAATCGTGGATCACAACGGCACGGTGGATGCCCCCATTGGCCGTCATCCGACCCAGCGCACCAAGATGGCGGTGGTGCAGCACAATGGCCGGGAAGCCCGCACCCATTACACCGTACTCGAGCATTTCGAGCGCTGCACTCTGGTGCAATGTCGCCTGGAAACCGGGCGGACCCACCAGATCCGGGTGCACATGGCTGCCTTGGGTCATCCTCTGGTGGGGGATGGGGTCTACAACCGGGGCCGCACCGGTGGGGTCAAATTCCATCGCCAGGCACTGCACGCCTATCGCCTCGGCCTGATTCACCCGGTGACCCGGGAGGCCATGCAGTGGCAAGCCCCCTTGCCCGAGGACATGCTACAGCTGGTGAAGGGATTGCGTAGTGAATGGGCCGAACGCAAGGCCCTGCGCCGTCGGGAAATCGAAGAAGAGCAGGAAGATTACGACGACTGGGATGAGGCGTATGAGGACGAAGAGGAGGGTGAATTCGAGTCGTTCGAGGTAGAGGCAGAGTTCGTCGAAGACGAAGACCTGGAAGATGACGACGAATCCGCTTGAGTCCCTCGGCCTGATCCCCGAGTGGCCGGCGCCGGCCCGGGTGCAGGCTCTGCAAACCCTCCGCAACGGGGGAGTCAGTCCGGCCCCTTATGACTCGCTCAATCTGGGCGATCACGTCGGCGACCTGCCGGAAAATGTCGCTGCCAACCGGGCCCGGGTCCGCTCC
Organism: Azospira sp.; assembly: GCA_035255085.1. Taxonomy (GTDB): domain Bacteria; phylum Pseudomonadota; class Gammaproteobacteria; order Burkholderiales; family Rhodocyclaceae; genus Azospira. Next base: position 48,060 of record DATEZY010000093.1, read on the forward strand.
TGCCTGCCCGCCGAGCCGCGTTGGCTGCAGCAGGTCCACGGCGCCACCGTTGTGGATGGGGCAGGGCTGCTCCAGCCTGAGGCGGCAGACGGCGTTTATTCCCGCCAGGCGGATGTGGTTTGCGGGGTGATGACCGCCGATTGCCTGCCGGTGTTGTTCTGCGATGCCGCTGGCAGCGTGGTGGCAGCAGCCCACGCCGGGTGGCGGGGGTTGGCTGCCGGGGTGCTGGAAAATACCGTGGCGGCCATGGGTGTGCCGGCGGCGAACCTCATGGCTTGGCTGGGGCCGGCCATCGGGCCTCAAGCTTTCGAGGTCGGCGACGAGGTACGAGCTGCCTTTGTTGCTGCCGACAGTGCGGCCGCTGGCGCTTTTGTTTCCGGGCACCCGGGAAAATGGCTGGCGGATATCTACGCCCTGGCCAGGCTCCGGCTCCATGCCGGCGGTGTTGGCCAGATTTTCGGGGGTGGCTTTTGTACGGTCACTGACCGGGAACGTTTCTTTTCTTACCGGCGTGATGGTGTCACCGGCCGTATGGCTACCCTGATCTGGCTGGCCCCGGATTAAGCTACGGACGCATCCAGCCTCGAGTCCCGCGTTGGGGATTGGCCCGGACTTGCCTGAAGGTGTTCGCCGGACGATGCCCGGATTTCAGCGATAGTCCGTAACTGCACAGGACCCGCAATGCATAGAAAATTTCTCCCCACTTTTGCCCTGATGCTTGGGCTGCTCTGGGCAGCCGCCGTGCAGGCCGGAGGCTATAAAGCCGAATACAGGCTTTCCACCGTGTTGGGCCCGGCTTTCCCCTGGGGTAAGGCCGGGGAGCGTTGGGCGGAACTGGTGCGGCAGAAGACCGACGGCCGGATCAAGATTCGGGTCTACCCGGGGGCCAGCCTGGTTGGCGGCGATCAGACCCGGGAATTTGCATCCCTGCGCGACGGCATTATCGACCTGGCCATCGGCTCCTCCATCAACTGGTCACCCCAGGTCAAACAGCTCAACCTGTTTTCCCTGCCCTTCCTCATTCCCGATGACAAAGCCCTGGATGCCGTGCTCAAGGGAGAAGTAGGGCGCGAGATTTTTTCCCTCCTGGAGCAGCAGGGGGTGGTGCCCCTGGCCTTCGGTGAAAACGGATTCCGGGAGCTATCCAACTCCCGGCAGGCGGTCAAGGCTCCCGGGGATCTCAAAGGCATGAAAATCCGGGTGGTCGGTTCGCCGATCTTTGTCGATGCCTTTGCCGCATTGGGGGCGACGCCGGTGCAGATCGGCTGGGCCGATGCCCAGTCGGCGTTGGTAACCAAGGCCGTGGATGGCCAGGAAAATCCCGTTCCCGTCTTCAATGCGGCCAAGCTTTATTCCCTGGGCCAGAATCACCTCACCTTGTGGGGCTATATGACCGACCCGTTGATCTTTGTCGTCAATCGGCAGGTTTGGGCCGGATGGAGCGACTCCGATCGCCAGGCGGTGCGGGAGGCGGCAGAACAGGCGGCAGCAGAGAACCTGATGCTGGCTCGCCGGGGCTTGCCGCCGGGTGAGGCGTCCCTGCTACGGGAACTTGAGAAGCAGGGGGTGGTGGTCACCCGGCTGACGCCGGAGCAGCGACAGGCGTTCAAGGCTGCTACCCGGGCGGTATTCGACAAGTGGTCCGCCACCGTCGGCAAGGACCTGGTGCGCAAAGCGGAGGCGGCTATCGCCGGTGCCAGGTAAGGGGCTGGGGGCTGGCCGCTTTTCCGGAGTAATTCCTTGCCCGGTGCTTTCGTCCGTCGATGGCGGGTGGCGAAGCGTATAATGCGCCGTTTTTGCCCGGTCTTCCCATGACCACTCTCGGCTGGATCATTCTCGTCAGCATTCTCGGCGGCGCCCTCAGCGTTGTCGCCGCTGGACTGGTGGCTTTTTCCCTCAGCGCCGGCAGCGTCTCCCTGCTCATTTCCTATGCCATCGGCGCCCTGCTCGGGGCGGTGTTCCTGGAAATTCTGCCCCACGCCCTGGAGCACGGGAACCCCCACACCATGGCAGCCACCATCCTGGGCGGCATCCTGGCCTTTTTCGTCCTGGAAAAGCTGGTCCTTTGGCGCCACTGCCACGATCACCACTGCGAAGCCCACGATGCCCATCCGCCGGCCCATGACCACGGCCGCTCCGGCCTGATGATCCTGATTGGTGACACCTTCCATAATTTCGTGGACGGGGTTTTGATTGCGGCGGCTTTTGTTGAAGATACCCAGCTGGGTATCGTTACCGCCCTGGCCATCATTGCCCACGAAATTCCCCAGGAATTGGGCGATTTCCTGGTCCTGCTCCACTCCGGCTATACCCGTAGCCGGGCCATGGCCTTCAACCTGCTGTCCAGCGTGGCCACCCTGATCGGCGGTTTGCTCGCTTACTTCGCCTTGTCCTCCCTGCAATCCTGGGTGCCGTACCTCCTTGGGCTGGCAGCGGCAAGCATGATCTACGTGGCGGTGGCCGATCTCATCCCCGGCCTGCACAAGCGCCCGGAACTCAAGGCTACCCTGCACCAGGTATTGCTGATCGGACTGGGTATTTCTTCCATTTGGCTGGCCCGGGAACTGATCGCCGGTCACGGCGGCTGAGGCTGCTGCCAGGATCTTCCTGCCGGCCCCGGCAGGAAGTGGGCGGTGTTGCCCGCTCTTGGGGGGGGGGCAGTATTGCTATCGCCTGAAGTCAGGCGTCCCTACCCGTGCTACTACCCGAATACGCGCTTATTCGTTTCCACCTTTTTCAGCGTTCGCCGCCATGGCTGCGATAGCTGAGGCTTCCCTGAAGCGTTGGCGTTGCCTGCGGATCTTCACCACGATCAGCCAAGCGGGAAAGATGCAGGGGGCTAGTCCATAGAACACGAAGGACATGACTCCTGCCACTATGGTCGGCTCGCTTAGCGCCATGAGCGTAGTCACGTAGAGCCAGCCGATGATGATGATCAAGAGGATAGACATGGGGCGATTATAGTCTCTGATAGGGGCTCACCTGGAGGTCCTTTGAATATCGGGGGGTGACCCCTTTGCGCTCCCAAGGCTTCCCGTCTTTGCTGCACCACCGCAACTTGTATTCACGAGTCATTGACAGCCCCGAAGGGGCCAATGCAGAATCGTTCAATGCCTCTCCCTGCCGCGGCATCCCACTCTTGCCGGATGCCGTGTTCCTCCCCGTCTGGAGCACTAACACCGATGGTCAGTCTGCCGGAAAACCTTCTTCCCGCCATGCAGAATTTTGTCTCCGCCGGCCAAGCCTTGGCGCAGAACTTCTTTGGCTTCCTGGCCGCCCAGCAGCCCCCCGGCGGAGCCAAGCTGCCGCCGGCCCCAGTGTTGCCCATGCCCAAGCCGGAAGACCTGGCTGCCCTGCAGCAGGCTTATCTGCAGCAACAATCGGCCCTGTGGGGTGCCATGCTGGCGCGGAGCAAGGGTGAAACGCCGGAATTCAGCGTCGAGGCCGAGCCTGGCGACCGCCGTTTCAATGCGCCGGAATGGACCGAGAGTCCGGTCTTCGATTACCTGCGTCAGTCCTATCTGTTGAACTCCCGCTTCCTCCGGGAATTGGTGGAAGCCGTGCCGGCGGAGGACGAAAAAGCCAAGAACCGCCTGCGCTTCCTGGCGCGTCAGTACATCGATGCCTTGTCTCCGGCGAACTATGCCGCCACCAATCCGGAATTCATCAAGCTGGCGGTGGAAACCAAGGGCAAGAGCATCACCACCGGTATCGAGAATCTCATCGGCGACATGGAAAAAGGCCGTATTTCCATGACCGACGAGAGCGTCTTCGAAATTGGCAAGAACATCGCTACCAGCGCCGGGACGGTGATTTTCGAAAACGAACTAATTCAGCTGATTCAGTACGCGCCCCTGACGCCAAAAGTGGCCAAGCGCCCCCTGCTGATTGTCCCGCCCTGCATCAACAAGTTCTACATCCTCGATTTGCAGCCCGAGAATTCCCTGGTGCGTTACGCGGTGGAGCAGGGCAATACGGTATTCCTGGTTTCCTGGCGCAACCCCAAGGCCGATCTGGCTAAGGCCACCTGGGAGGATTATCTGGAGAAGGGCGCCATCGCTGCCATCGAAGCAACCCGGGCGGTGTGCAAGGTGGATCAGATCAATGCCCTGGGCTTTTGCGTCGGCGGCACCATTCTTTCCAGCGCCCTGGCGGTGCTGGCCGGACGAGGTGAGGACCCCGTCGCCAGCCTGACCCTGCTCACCACCCTGCTGGATTTTTCCGATACTGGAGAAATCGGCCTGCTCATCGACGAGAATTTCCTGGCCCTCAAAGAGAGCCAGATCGGCCAGGGAGGGTTGCTTGCCGCCAAGGAACTGGCCAGCACTTTCTCCGCTCTGCGCGCCAATGATCTGGTGTGGAACTACGTCGCCAACAACTACCTCAAGGGCAAGAAGCCGGACGCCTTTGATCTGCTCTACTGGAATTCGGATAGCACCAATCTGCCGGGCCCCTTTGCCTGCTGGTACATGCGTAACCTCTACCACCACAACAGCCTGCGCATTCCGGGCAAGCTGGAAATGTGCGGCGTCCGCGTAGACCTAGGGCGGGTCGAGGCACCGAGCTACATCCTGGCGGCCCGGGAAGATCATATCGTGCCGTGGCAGACCGCCTACCAATCCACCCGTCTCCTGGGGGGGGATTCCCGATTTGTCCTGGGCGCCAGCGGCCACATCGCAGGGGTTGTAAACCCGGCGTCAAAAAACAAGCGTAGCTTCTGGGCCAATGGCGACCTGAAGGTGGATGCCGATGCCTGGTTGGCCGGGGCTGAGGAACACAAGGGGAGCTGGTGGAACGACTGGAGCGGCTGGCTCAAGCAGTATGCCGGCGGCGAGGTGGCGGCCCGGGCCAAGCCGGGCAATGCCCGCTACAAGGCCATCGAGCCTGCCCCGGGGCGCTATGTGAAGGAAAAAGCCGTTTAATCGGGTAATGCAGCACCGGATACCAAGCGAGGCGAGGGGAAGGGGCTCCCGTCACGAAAATTTTCTACCCCAAACAACAAGGAAGGATGAGCTATGAGCAAAGTTGCACTCGTCACCGGCGCCCTGGGCGGCCTGGGTACCGCCATCAGCCAGTCGCTGGCCAAGGAAGGTTACAAAGTTGTGGCTGCTTATCACCCTGACTTCGACAAGAAGGAAGAGTGGCTGGCTGAGCAGGAAGCTGCCGGTTTCAAGGATTTCATCCTGGTCCCGGGCGATGTGTCCGACTATGAATCTGCCAAGGCCATGATCGCCGAAGCCGAAGCCAAGGCTGGCCAGATCGACGTTCTGGTGAACAACGCCGGCATCACCCGCGACAAATTCTTCGTCAAGATGGACAAGGGCCAGTGGGATGCGGTGATCAACACCAACCTCAATAGCCTGTTCAATGTTACCCACCACGTGGCCGCCAAGATGGGCGAGCGCGGCTGGGGTCGCATCATCAATATCTCCTCCGTCAATGGCGTCAAGGGCCAGGCCGGTCAGACCAACTACTCCGCCGCCAAGGCTGGCGTCATCGGCTTCACCAAGGCCCTGGCTCAGGAATTCGCCACCAAGGGTGTGACCGTCAATGCCATCGCTCCGGGCTACGTGGCTACCAAGATGGTGACCGCCATTCGCGAAGACATCCTCAAGACCATCATCGACTCCGTGCCCATGAAGCGTCTGGCCAAGCCGGAAGAAATCGGTGCCGCAGTGGTTTACCTGTCCTCCGAACTGGCCGGCTTCGTTACCGGTGAAACCATCAACATCAACGGTGGTCTCTACTACCAGTAACAGGGACTAGGGGGTGCCCTGGCATCCCCGGCTTCAGTCCAGGCCCCGCTCCGGCGGGGCTTGTTTTTTCTGTATAATCCAGCGGATAGGAGGTAAGTGGTTGCGTTCTTGCCGGTCTTTTGCGCTATCGGCCAATTCGTCGCTGCTTTTATCTGCTTTTGTCTTTGCTTATTTCCCCTGGCCCTCAACGCTTTGGAGTCCGCTTAATGCCGGAACAAGTGCGCCTGATCAAGAAATACCCCAATCGCCGTCTGTACGACACCAAAACCAGTGCCTACATCACCCTTTCCGATGTCAAGGACCTGGTTTTGCGCTTCGAGGAATTCAAGGTGGTGGATGCCAAGAGTGGCGATGATCTGACCCGCAGCATCCTGCTCCAGATCATTCTCGAGGAAGAGTCCGGCGGCGTGCCGCTGTTCTCCACCGAACTGCTCTCCCAAATCATCCGCTTCTATGGCAATGCCATGCAGGCCATGCTGGGCAAGTACCTGGAGAACAACATCAAGTCCTTCGTGGATTTCCAGGCCAAGCTCCAGGACCAGTCCCGTTCCCTCTATGGCGACAACAATCCCATGCAGGCCGACCTGTGGGCCCAGTTCCTGAATTTCCAGGGGCCGGCCATGCAGAGCATGATGACCGCCTACGTGGATCAAAGCAAAAAGATGTTCCAGCAGATGCAGGACCAACTGCAAAATCAAACGCGCAACATGTTTACCGGCTTCCAGTTCCCCGGCTCCGAAGGGGAAGGCAAGAAGACCGAGAAGGCGGATTAGTCACTCGTGGTTTCCAGCAAGTCTCCCCAGCAAATTATTGCCTCGACGACCCCCACCGTGGGGTTCGTTTCCCTCGGCTGTCCCAAGGCGTCCTCTGACGCCGAGCGCATCCTCACCCAGTTGCGTGCCGAGGGCTATGAAATTTCCTCTTCCTACGAAGGTTCCGATCTGGTGATCGTGAACACCTGTGGCTTCATCGATGCCGCAGTGGAAGAATCCCTGGATGCCATCGGCGAAGCTCTCAGCGAGAACGGCAAGGTCATCGTTACCGGCTGCCTCGGCGCCAAGGGCGATATCGTCCAGACCACGCACCCTTCGGTGCTGGCCGTTACCGGCCCCCACGCTGCAGCCGAGGTAATGGGGCATGTGCATAGCCATCTGCCCAAGCCCCACGATCCCTTCACCGATCTGGTGCCCGAGGCCGGCATTCGCCTGACTCCACCCCATTTCGCCTACCTGAAGATTTCGGAAGGCTGCAACCACAGCTGCACCTTCTGCATCATTCCCAGCCTGCGTGGCCCCCTGGTGTCCCGCCCCATTGGTGACGTACTGCAGGAAGCCAAGGCCTTGGCCGAAGCCGGGGTGAAGGAACTGTTGGTCATTTCCCAGGACACCAGTGCCTACGGCGTGGACCTGAAATACCGTACCGGCTTCGTCGGCGGTCGTCCGGTGAAGACCCGGCTCAAGGAGCTGTGCGAGGCCCTGGCCGAGTTCGGCATCTGGGTGCGCCTGCACTACGTTTATCCCTATCCCAGCGTGGACGACCTGATTCCCCTGATGGCCGAGGGCAAGATACTGCCCTACCTGGACGTGCCCTTCCAACACGCCAGCCCGCGCATCCTCAAGGCTATGAAGCGGCCGGCCAGCGCCGAGAACAATCTGGAGCGCATCAAGGCCTGGCGCGCCATCTGCCCGGATATCACCATCCGCTCCACCTTCATTGCAGGTTTCCCCGGCGAGACCGAGGCCGAATTCGAGGAACTGTTGCAGTTCCTGGAAGAGGCTCGTCTTGACCGGGTCGGCTGCTTCTCCTATTCCCCGGTGGAGGGGGCTGCCGCCAACGATTTGCCCGGAGCCCTGTCGGACGAAGTGCGTGATGAGCGTCGCCGCTACGTCATGGAACTGCAGGAAGACATTTCCGCCGATATCCTTTCCGGCAAGATCGACAAGGAGATCACGGTGCTGGTGGATGCGGTGGATGAGGAGGGTGCCATTGCCCGTTCCAGCGCCGATGCGCCGGAAATCGACGGGGTGGTTTATCTCGATGGGGTGTTCGACGTCGAGCCCGGCGATTTTGTACAGGTCCGGGTGGTGGATAGCGACGCCCACGACCTTTACGCCGAGCGGGTGTGAAACCCAGGATTGGCCTAGCCCTCGGTAGCGGCTCCGCCAGGGGCTGGGCCCATATCGGCGTCATCCGTGCCCTGCGGGACGCCGGTATCGAGCCGGATATCATTTGCGGCGCCTCCATCGGAGCCTTTGTCGGTGCCGCCGCCGCCTGTGGCGAACTCGACAAGCTGGAAAGCTGGGTACGCAGTCTGTCCTGGAAGGAAGTCCTGGGCTTCTTCGATGTGGGCATGAACGGAGGCCTGATCAAGGGCGAGAAGCTGCTGGAGTTTTTTACCCGGCACTTTGCCGACCGGGATATCCACCAACTTCCGATTCCCTTTGCCTGTGTTTCCACTGACCTGGCCAGTGGCCGGGAAATCTGGTTCCGGGAGGGCAGCATCGCCCACGCGGTGCGTGCTTCAATCGCCTTGCCCGGACTGTTTTCCCCATACCTGGATGGTGAGGGCCGTTATCTGGTCGATGGGGGGCTGGTCAATCCGGTGCCCGTATCCCTCTGCCGCGCCCTGGGGGCTGACGTGGTTATCGCGGTGGACCTGGGGGCTGACATCCTCGGACGGCGCCTGCGTTCTCCGGGCGTTGAGGCCGATACCGTGCCAGACGGCTGGATTACCCGCTTGCGCCGCCTCCTGGGCGGCAACGATGGTGCCAATGTCGCACCGTCCCTGGTGGATGTACTGGCCAGCAGCATCAACATCATGCAGGTGCGCATCGCCCGCAGCCGCCTGGCCGGTGAGCCGGCCGACGTCCTGATTTCTCCCCGCCTGGCGCAACTCGGCCTGCTGGACTTCCATCGGGCCGATGAGGCTATTGCCGAAGGGAAGGTCGCAACCGAGCTGATGCTACCCTTGCTGCGCAATACCCTGGACAACCAGTAGTGCATGACATGAGTGGCTTTCTGTTCGCCCTGGGGGCCATAGTTGGCCCCGCCCATCTGCTTCTTGATCCCCAGGCCAAGGCGCCGTTTCTCACCGACTGGCGCGGCCGCTACCGGGGCGACGCTTGCTGCGTAGTGCTGCCCGGATCCAGCCAGGAGGTGGCCCGGGTGGTTCAACTGTGCGCCCAGCACCGGGTGCCCATGGTGCCCCAGGGAGGCAATACCAGCCTGTGCGGTGCCGCTACCCCCGATCTCAGCGGTGCGGCGGTGGTGATCAGTCTGTCCCGGCTCAACCGCATCCGGGCCCTGGATGCCGCCAACAACACCGTGACTGTTGATGCCGGCTGCCTCCTGGCCCAGGTGCAGGAAGCAGCCCGAGCTGCCGACCGCCTTTTCCCCCTGGCCCTGGCCTCCCAGGGCAGTTGCCAGGTCGGCGGCAATCTCTCGACCAATGCCGGTGGCGTCCAGGTGCTGCGTTACGGCAACACCCGGGAGCTGACTCTGGGCCTGGAGGTGGTTCTGGCCGATGGTCGCCTGTGGGATGGTCTGCGGGGGCTGCGCAAGGACAATACCGGCTACGACCTGAAGCAGTTATTCATCGGGGCCGAAGGAACCCTGGGCATCATCACCGGTGCGGTGCTCAAGCTCTTCCCCCTGCCCAAGGCCAGCGCTACCGCCTGGTTGGCAGTGGCCGACGCCCAGGCTGCCATCGCCTTGCTCATGGCGGCCCAGGAGCGTTTCGGTCCCCGGCTTACCGCCTTCGAACTGGTGTCACAGACCGCCCTGCAACTGGTGCTGCAGCATATTCCGGGGAGCCGATCCCCCCTGGCGCAGCCGTTCCCCTGGCAGGTTCTGCTGGAGTTGAACGACGGCGGCACGGTCGAAGAATTGACCCAGGCCCTGGAGCAATTCATGGCCAGGGCCATGGATGGAGGCCTGATCAGCGACGGTGTGCTGGCCCAGAATGTAACCCAGGTCCGGCAACTCTGGTCCCTGCGGGAGAATATTTCTGAAGCCCAGAAAATCGAAGGCATCAGCATCAAACATGACGTGGCGGTGCCGGTATCCCGCATCCCAGAATTCCTGACCCGGGCCGATACTGCCCTGGCGGCCGCATTCCCGGGGGTGCGGGTGGTAGCGTTCGGCCACGCAGGGGATGGCAACCTGCATTACAACCTCTCCAAGCCCGATAGCCGGGACAACCGCGAATTCATCGCGGCCACGCCCATGGTCAATCGACTGGTGCATGACCTGGTGCACGACCTGGGGGGCTCCATTTCCGCCGAACACGGCATCGGGCAACTGAAGCGGCAGGAATTGTGCCGCTACAAGAGCGAGCTGGAGCGGGAACTGATGGGCCGGGTGAAAGCCAGTCTGGATCCCCTGGGTCTGATGAATCCGGGGAAGATCTTGTGATGCAATAAAAACGGGCCTTCTGGCCCGTTTTTATTAGGAATGGTGTCAGGAGAGATGTCGCCGGAGTCAGTTCAGGGGCGCGGCGCGGGGTCGGCCGTGCAGCATTTCGGCGTGGAGCGCTAGCACTCGGCAGCGGATTGCTTGCAGGGCCCGGGAGATCTCCTGCTGCGCATGCTGCACTGCGGTAATTTTGTGCTGCAGGTTGCGGATGTTTTCCAAATACTGCTTATCAATATCTATCAGGCTTGCGGCGAGGTTTTTCATGGCTTTCCTCCTTCATGCTGGGGTCAATGCATTATGGGTGGGAGGATGCCAAAGGCAAAACTAATTTTCTGTTTCAACTATATGATTTTTTTGTTTTTATGACCAACTGCATATGGCTTTGTGTGGTGCTCTTAACTAAATTGTGCGGTGCGAGATAAAACTCTTGAGGGAGCGTGCAATGGTCAAGTACAGCGGTGTCGATACCCATCCTTTGGAACGCCAGTTCAGCCACCTTGCTGACAGTGAGGGCTTTTGCCTGGAACGGGTGCGGCAAGAGGTCGCGACCCTTTATCGGCATACCTGGGTCATGGCAGGGGCGCTGGTCATGAGCGTCGGTGGCTTGCTGGCCTCCTATGGGGGAGGCTAGGGAAAAGACAGGTAGGGGGGTATCCCCCCTTGCCTTAGTGCAGGGTAGGGCGGTTTTCCGGCGCGAATAAATCGGCGATGGCTTCTGCATCAAAGCGATATTCCCGATTGCAAATATCGTCCTTGATCAAAATTTCGCCGTGTTCCTGGAGAATGGCTTCCACTTCGGCCTGGCCCAGGGAGCGGACCATTTCCCGTACCTTGTCCCAATCCTCGGGGCAGGAATAGCTGACCGGCTTGGCCGGGTAGAGACGCACGGTTTCCTCGGGGAAAATGCGGGCGAGTAGGGTTTCCGTGTCCAGGCCCAGCAATTCCTCCGGCTTGATGGTGGCGGCCAGCTGCTGCAGGCGGTTCCATCCGTCCGTATCCTTGGTGTCGGTATCGGGCATCTTCTGCAGGAACAGGCCTACTGCAGCCGTGGGTGAGGCCACCAGATACAGGCGGGAAGCCTGTTGCTCGGACTGCTCCAGGTAATGCTCGAACACTTCCGCCACCGTGGCACCTTCCAGGGGAACGAAACTGCGGTAGGGCTCCCGGGCCTGGGGGATATCGAGGGTGAGCATGAGCTGACCGTGACCCATGAGTTCATCCACCGTGCCCGGTGCTACGTTGGCTTCGGCCCGGGCTGTGCCACGGAATTCCAGGCGTTCGTTGCAGTCGATGACCAGCATGGAAATGGGGCCATTGCCTCGCATCTGGAAGGTCAGGCGGCCCGGCTGCTTCAGCTGGGCAGCGATGAGGCTGGCTACGGCGGTCATTTCGCCCAGGATGCCGGCCACGGCCGGGGCGTAGTCCCGCCCGGCCTGCATGGCTTGCCAGGAAGTCTCCAGGCGTACCACGGCGCCACGGATATCCAGGTCTTCGAAGAGCAGGCGCTGGACGCCGTCCCGGGAAGTTTGGTCGCTCATTTCAGTTCCTTGGCAAAACGTTCTGGGTCGAAGCCGAGCATGACCCGGTCACCCGCTTCCACCACCGGGCGCTTGATCAGGCTCGGGTACTCCGCCATGAGGGCCAGGGCCTTGGCTTCATCCACATCGGCCCGCTGTTCTTCGGCGAGCTTGCGCCACATCAGGCCCCGGGTGTTGAGCAGGGCCTGCCAGCCGACCTTCTGGTTCCAGGCCGGAAGGTGGGCGGCGGCGATGCCGGCCTTCTTATAGTCGCTGAACTCGTAGGCGACGCCGTTGGCCTCAAGCCAGGCGAAGGCCTTCTTCATGGTGTCGCAGTTCTTGATGCCGTAGACCTTAATCATGGGTGACTCGCGCGGGGTGCCGAAGGGTCTATTTTAACGCTTGAGCTTGGCGAAGGCGGCGGCCAGGGCGCCTTGGGGCTCCGGCTGCCGATCTTCCCGCTGCCGGGCTTTGGTGCTCATCGGCGCAGCCGCCGGCTTGCCGCCGCCGGTGCCTTTGCCGAAGCTGTCGTCCAGGCGCATGGTGAGGGCGATGCGTTTGCGCGGCAGATCCACTTCCAGCACCTTGACCTTGACGATGTCGCCGGCCTTGACCACCTCGTGAGGATCCTTGACGAACTTGTGGGAGAGGGCGGAGACGTGCACCAGGCCGTCCTGGTGTACACCGATATCCACGAAGGCGCCGAAGGCGGCCACGTTGGTCACCACCCCTTCGAGCAGCATGCCGGGTTGCAGATCCCGCAATTCTTCCACACCGTCCTTGAAAACGGCCGTCTTGAACTCGGGGCGGGGGTCTCGACCCGGCTTTTCCAGTTCCTTGAGGATGTCCTGGACCGTGGGCAGGCCGAATTTCTCGTCCGTGTATTTTGCCGGGGAGACGCTCTGCACCGTGCGGGCATTGCCGATCACCTCCTGGATGCCCTTCTTGATGTCGGCCAGGATGCGTTCCACCACCGGGTAGGCTTCCGGGTGCACCGCAGAGGCATCCAGGGGATTGTCGCCGCCCATGACGCGGAGGAAGCCGGCGGCCTGCTCGAAGGTCTTGTCGCCCAGGCGGGGCACCTTTTTCAGTGCCTGGCGGTTGGGGAAGGCGCCGTTCTGGTCCCGGTAGGCCACGATATTGGCCGCCAGGTTCTGGTTCAGGCCGGAAATGCGGGCGAGGAGGGGAACGGAGGCCGTATTCACATCCACGCCCACGGCGTTTACGCAGTCTTCCACCACGCCGTCCAGGGATTTGGCCAGCTTGGTCTGGGAGACATCGTGCTGGTACTGGCCGACGCCGATGGCCTTGGGCTCGATCTTCACCAGTTCGGCCAGGGGATCCTGCAGGCGGCGGGCGATGGACACGGCGCCACGCAGGGAAACGTCCAGGTCCGGGAATTCCCGGGCGGCGAATTCGGAGGCGGAATAGACCGAGGCGCCGGCTTCGGAGACGACGATCTTGGTCATGTGCAATTCCGGCATACCCTTGATCAGGTCACCGGCCAGCTTGTCAGTTTCTCGGGAGGCGGTGCCGTTGCCGATGGAGATCAGGGAAACGTTGTGCTTCTTGGCCAGGACCGCCAGGGTTGCCAGGGCGCCATTCCAGTCGCGGCGGGGCTCGTGGGGGTACACCGTGGCGGTATCCAGGAGCTTGCCGGTGGCGTCCACCACTGCCACCTTGACTCCGGTGCGGATGCCGGGATCCAGGCCCATGGTGGCTTTCTGGCCAGCGGGGGCAGCCAGCAGCAGGTCCTTCAGGTTGCGCCCGAAGACACGGATGGCTTCTTCCTCGGCCCGCTCCCGCAATGCGCCCATCAGCTCGGTTTCCAGGTGCAGGAATACCTTGATGCGCCAGGTCCAGCGTACCGTGTCGCTTAGCCACTTGTCCGCCGGGCGGCCCTGGTCGCGAATGTTGAAGCGGGCAGCGATGCGCTGTTCGCAGGGGTTATGGCCCAGGGGCTTGTTGGCGTCGTCCAGTTCGCTGTCGAGCACCAGGGCGAGGGAGAGGAAGCCTTCGTTGCGTCCCCGGAACAGGGCCAGGGCCCGGTGGGAGGGCACGTCCTTGATGGCTTCCGAGTAATCGAAATAGTCACGGAATTTGGCACCAGCCTCCTCCTGCCCATCCACTACGGTGGATTTGACCACCCCGTGGCTGTCCAGGTAATCCCGCAGGCTGCCCAGTAGCTCGGCATCCTCGGCGAACTGTTCCATCAGGATCTGGCGGGCACCGTCGAGCACCGCCTTGGTGTCGGCGAAGCCGGCGTCGGCGTTGAGGTATTTTTCGGCTTCGGCTTCCGGCGTCAGGCCAGCATCCGCCAGCAGGGCGTCGGCCAGGGGCTGCAGGCCGGCTTCCCGGGCGATCTGGGCCTTGGTGCGGCGCTTGGGCTTGTAGGGCAGGTAGAGGTCTTCCAGACGCTGCTTGGTGTCGGCGTCTTCCACTTCCCGGCGCAGTTCCGGTGTCAGTTTGCCCTGTTCCTCAATGCTGGCGATTACCGCACCGCGGCGCTCTTCCAGTTCCCGCAGATAGGTCAGGCGCTCGTCCAGGGTGCGCAGCTGGGTGTCGTCCAGGCCGCCGGTGGCCTCCTTGCGGTAACGGGCGATGAAGGGCACGGTGGCGCCTTCGTCCAGCAGGGCGACGGTGTCCATCACCTGTTGCGGGCGGACGCCCAATTCCTCGGCAATGCGATGTTCGATGGGAGGCAGCATGGGGGGCAGGGAGCAAAAAAAGAGGCGAACTATGCAGAAAGACCGCGCAAAAGACAAGGTTGCGGAAAGTGGGGTAACATGCACAGCACAAGGTTCGATGAGGCGCACATCGCCGTCTGGCGCGGGTTAGCGGCAGATGGCGGTAGGGTGGGTGCCGGGATGGGCATCGAACTACACTAAAATGATATCCGCATCGTTCTCTTGGCTAAGCAAACCGGTATTTCCTCTCGCCAATTTGTTTTTGTCGTCATCGCCGTCCTGGCGCTGACCGGTTTCTGCGCCCTCCTCGGTTTCGAACTCAAGCACTCCTACGACAGCGAACTCGGCTACGCCCGGCGCAACGTGGAAAACCTGGCCTTCACCCTGGAAGGTCAGACCCGGGCGACGGTGGAGAAAATCGATATCGTGCTGCGGGAAGTGCAGTACAGCCTGCAGAAGGATTATCCCCGGGGCTTGCCCCAGGCCAAGGGAAGCGTGGTCAACGAGGAATTGGCCCGCTTGCTGGCCTCCATTCCGGAATCCCAAAGCCTGCGTGTTGCCAATGCCCAGGGCAATTTTGTCTTCGATGCGTCGGGCAAGGTCGGGCCGGCCACCATTGGCGACCGGGCCTATTTTCAGCGCAACAAGAATGAGCCCCAGGCCGGCCTAGTCATTTCCGATCCCATATTTGCCCGCCTGACCCAGAATTGGGTGATAACCCTGAGCCGCCGTCTGGAGGATGGTCAGGGAAATTTCATCGGCCTGGTGCAGGCGGCCATCAATACCGATACCCTGCAGCATTTCTTCGCCACCCTGGATGTGGGCAAGGGGGGCGTGGTGGCCCTCTACGACGACAATCTGCGGCTCATCGCCCGCCAGCCCAATCTGCCCAGCCGCCTGGGCAAGGTAGTCAATAATCCCGAAATTGCCCAGAACATCCAGGGGCGCAGCGCCGGTTCCTTTTCCGCCGTTTCCTTCCAGGACGGCGTCACCCGGGTGTTTTCCTTCCGCCGCCTGGAGAATCTGCCTTTCGTGGTGTTCGTTGGCCTGTCCAAAGACGAGGTCCTCGGCGAGTGGTACCGCAAGCTGACCTACTACGGCCTGAGTGCCCTGGTGCTGGCGGCCGCCCTGCTGGGACTGATCCTGGTGTGGCAGCGCAGCTATGTGCATGCCGTGCTGCTGGCCCAGAACATGAGCAATGCCTATGGGGAATCCGCCTCGCGCATGCGGGCGCTGCTGGACAGCATTCCCGACCTGGCCTGGATCAAGGACGAGAAATTCCGCTTCCACGCCGTCAATGAGGCTTACGCCCGCATCGCCGGCATGTCCGCCAAGGAAATCATCGGCAAGACGGTATTCCAGGTCTGGCCTGAGGCTTTGGCGCGCCAGTTCCAAATCCATGACGAAACGGTTCTCCAGACGGGCCAGGCGCACCAGGTGGAGGTGGAGGTACCGGATCCCCAGGGGCAGCTCCATGTCCTGGATTACATCCGTGTCCCGGTGCGGGACGAGGAGGGCGAGGTGGTGGGCATTGCCGGGGTGGCCCGGGATATTACCGAGCGCAAGCAGGCCGAGGCGCGGATCCGCCACCTGGCCGAGCACGATGCCCTGACCGACCTGCCCAACCGTAGCCTGCTCAATACCAGGTTGGCCGAGGCTATCGCCCAGTCGGTGGGCGAACAGGCCCAGATGGCGCTGCTCTTTCTCGACCTGGACCACTTCAAGAACATCAACGATTCTCTCGGCCATGCCCTGGGAGACAAGTTGCTGCAACAGGTGGCTGAGCGTCTGCGCCAGTTGCTGGATGAGCGGGACACCATCAGCCGCCCCGGGGGCGACGAATTCGCCATCCTGCTCGCCCACTGCAGCGATGTCGCCATGATCGGACGCATCGCCCAGCGCCTCCTGGACGGGGTGGCCCAGCCCTTTGCCGTGGATGGCCACGAATTGGTGCTTTCGGCTTCCATCGGTATCAGCGTCTATCCCTATGACGGGGCCGATCTGGGGGCTCTGATGAAAAATGCCGATGCGGCCCTGTTCTCCGCCAAGGCTGCCGGGCGCAACAATTACCAGTTCTTTACGCCGGAGATGAACGCCCGGGTGTTCGAACGCCTTTCCCTGGAAAACAGCCTGCGCAAGGCCCTGGGGCGCCAGGAACTGATCCTCCATTACCAGCCCCAGTTCGATGTCCGGAGCGGACGGCTGTTCGGCTTCGAAGCGTTGTTGCGCTGGCGTCATCCGGAGATGGGCCTGGTCTCGCCCGTCCGCTTCATTCCCATCGCCGAGGAAACCAACCTCATTCTGCCCATCGGCGAATGGGTGCTGTCCACGGCCTGCTCCCAGTTGATGCAATGGCAGGCCCAGGGCCTGCCCGCCGCCACGATGGCGGTGAATTTGTCGCCCGTGCAGTTCCGCCAGCGCAACCTGGTGGAAATCGTCTCCCGGGCCCTGACCCAGAGCGGTCTGCCGCCGGAGCTCCTGGAACTGGAAATTACGGAAAGCCTGCTCATGGAAAACACCGAGCGGGCGGTCCAGGTGCTCAATGACCTCAAGGCCCTGGGTGTGCGCCTGTCCCTGGATGACTTCGGCACCGGCTACTCCAGCCTGGCCTATCTGAAGCGCTTCCCCCTGGATAAGATCAAGATCGACCAGTCCTTCGTGCGGGATTTGACCAAGGACCCTGGGGATGCTGCCATTATCCAGGCCATTATTGCCATCGCCGGCAAGCTGGGCATGGGGGTGATCGCCGAAGGGGTGGAAACCCGGGAGCAGTTGGACTACCTTAGCAGTCATGACTGTCATGAAGTTCAGGGCTTCCTCTTCAGCCCGGCGGTCGCGGCGGAGGAGGCGGTCTCTTTTTTTGCTGGCGATGGGCCAAAGCTCTGGCCAATGGCATAATGAAGCACAACCCGGCGCTTTCCGGTGCCCTGGGTTACCCGAACCCTAAGGAGGAATAAATGCAAGTAACTACCCATCTGTTCGGCACCATTGATATCGATCCCGATACCATCCTTACCTTCCCCGAAGGTATCACCGGTTTTCCCGACAGCAAGCGCTACAAGCTGATCCATGAAGAAGTGGCAGGGGAGCCGGTCAGCTTCACCCTGCAATCCGTGGACAGCCCGGCTGTTGCTTTCCAGATCATCGACCCGACCGCTATCGGCTTCCAGTACGAGCTGGAAGTTACCGCTGCGGAACAGGCCGCCATCAAGGCTGCCAAGCCGGAAGACGTGGCCGTCATGCTGGTACTGTTCAAGTCCGAGGATAGCGGCAAGCAGATCGGCGCCAACATTCGTGCTCCGCTGCTGATCAATCCCGCATCCCGCCTGGGCGTGCAAAAGGTGATCCAGAACTATCGTCCCAATATCACCCTGAGCAACCTGAGCACCGCTGTGGCTTAACCGGCCTCAGTGACCTAATGGCCTAAGGGCTGCAAGGCAAATAAAAAAGGGGCCAGCCGGCCCCTTTTTTATTTGGTACTACCTTTTACTACTACCCATTTCTCAGGCGGCGGGCGTCAGCTTCTGCCGGTAACGCCGGGCGTTATCCACGTAGTGGGCCGCGCTTTTTTGCAGTTTCGCCACTTCATCATCGCTCAATTCCCGCACCACCTTGCCGGGGGAGCCCACGATCAGTACCCGGTCGGGGAAGACCTTGCCCTCGGGAATGAGGGTGTTGGCGCCGACGATGCAGCTTTTGCCGATCACCGCCCGGTTCAGGATGATGGAGCCGATACCTATGAGGGAGCCGTCGCCCACGGTACAGCCGTGCAGCATCACCAGGTGGCCAACCGTGACGTCCCGGCCAATGGTGAGGGGAACGCCTTCGTCAGTGTGCAGCACCGAGCCGTCCTGGATGTTGCTGTTATCGCCGATGCTGATCGGGTCGTTGTCGCCGCGCAGCACGGCGTTCCACCAGATCGAGGCGTTAGCGCCCAGGCGCACGTCGCCGATCACCGTGGCATTGGGGGCGATCCAGGCATCGCTGCCGAGTTGAGGCTTTTTCTCGCCGAGTTCATAAAGGGCCATGGGGAAAGTCTCCGTCATTGTGTTGATCGATATGCTTCAGGCGTTGGTGGCCGGAATCGTGGCGGGAATGGCGGCCAGCAGGGCCATGAGCAGTTGCCAGCTCTGTTCCACCGTCTTGATCTCCACCCGCTCGCCGGGAGCGTGGGCACCGCGGATGGTGGGGCCGAAGGAAACCATGTCCAGTCCCGGATACTTGGCGCCGATGATGCCGCATTCCAGGCCGGCGTGGATCACCTTCACCTCCGCTTCGCCGCCGAACTCCCGGGCATAGACCTGGCGGGCCAGGGCCAGCAGGGGGGAGTCCGGGTTGGGCTTCCAGCCGGAGTAGCCGTCAGTGAGGGCGCAGTCGGCGCCGATCAGGGAAAACAGGTCGGCGATTTCCCGGGAGTGGGACTGGGCCAGGGAATCCACCAGGGAACGCACCATGAAGTTGGCCTTGGCCACGCCATCGGCCACGGTCAGCACTCCCAGGTTGTTGGAGGTCTCGACAATCCCTGGCACCTTCTGGCTCATGCCCTTGACACCATGGGGAGCGGCATTGAGCGCGGCCAGAAGCTTGTCCTGAGCCTCCAGGGCCATGATCGGAGCGGCCAGGTTGGATGCATCGCTAAGCCCCAGGGAAAGGCCACTTTCAACGCCATCGAGCTCCCGGGCAAGGGTGGTGGCGGTAGCGGCCAGGGCTGCCTCAATATCCGCTAGCAGGGCCGGGTCCAGGGCAATGATGGCAAAGGCCTCCCGCGGCAGGGCGTTGCGGGCGGTGCCGCCTTCCAGCCCGATCAGGCGCCAGCCCTGTGGCGGCAGGCTGCGCAATGCCCGGACCAGGAGCTTGATGGCGTTGCCCCGGCCGAGGTGGATGTCGATGCCCGAATGGCCGCCGCTGAGGCCGGTAAGGGCCAGGCGGGCGGCTTTCCAGCCCGTCGGCAGGGGTTCGCTGGGGTAGGGGTAGGTGACATTGACGTCCATGCCGCCAGCACAGCCCAGGTACAGGTGGCCCCATTCCTCGGTGTCGATATTGATCAGGTAGCGGCCCTGCAGCAGGCCGGGGGCCAGGCCCAGGGCGCCGCCCATGCCGGCTTCCTCATCCACCGTGAGCAGCACTTCCAGAGCCGGGTGCGGTAAATCATCGGCTTCCAGGGCCGCCAGGGCGAGGGCCACGCCGATGCCGTTGTCCGAGCCAAGGGTAGTGTTCTCCGCCACCAGCCAGCCGTCCCTGAGTACCGGGCGGATCGGGTCCTTGTGGAAGTCATGATCGGTGCCGGCGTTTTTCTGGCACACCATGTCCAGGTGGCCCTGGAGGATCACCCCGGGGCGGTCTTCATAGCCCGGGCTGGCAGGCTTGCGGATCACCAGGTTGCCCACCGCATCGATGCTCGTTTCCAGGCCCCGATCCCGGGCCCAGGCTTGCAGGGCATCCCGCAGGGGGGCTTCGAATTTGGAAGGGCGGGGAATGCGGCAGAGGGTTTCAAAATGGCGCCACACGGGGGCCAGGGGAGCGGGGGAGAGTTGAGCGAAGTCCATGAGCGTGTTGGCGGGGCATAATCCGGGCTGGCCCACCGAGTTTGAAAAGCCCATGACCTTAGCAGAAAACGCCCAAGTTTCCGACCTGGCGGACCTGACCCGCCGCATCCTGGAATTTCGCGATGCCCGGGACTGGCGCCAGTTCCATTCCCTGAAGAACCTGATCGTCTCCCTCAACTTGGAGGCGGCAGAGTTGCTGGAGCTGACCCAGTGGCACAGCGACGCCGAGGCGGAGACCCTGCCTGCCGATCCCCGGACCCGGGAAGCCCTGGCCGACGAATGTGCCGACGTGCTGCTCTATCTGCTGCTCATCGCCGACGGGGCCGGCATCGACCTGGCCGCCGCGGCTCGGGCCAAGCTGGAAAAGAACGATGCCAAGTATCCGGTGGCCAAGAGTCGGGGTTCCCGGCGCAAATATACGGAGTTGTAATGGCCATGGACCTGGGGGCCTCACAACAGCCATTGCTGCTGCCCTTGAGACGGTTTTGGGGCCCCGCCAAATCTCCTGGCCCTTTCCTGGTCAAATGGACGGGCAGGGGGTGCAGATTGAGGGTGGTGATGGCTGATGGTGGCAAGGCCAACAGGAAAGCAGGGATAAGACCGTGAACTTTCTCGCCCATGCCTATCTAGCCGGCCCCGAGGCCTCGGACCGGCTTGGCGGCCTGCTCGGGGATTTCGTCAAAGGCCCTCTCGCCGGCCTCCTGGCAACTGGATTGCCCGAGGCGGTGGTGGCTGGGGTGGAGTTGCATCGCCGCATCGACAGCTTTGCCGATGCCCACCCGGCCTTCCAGCGTAGCCGGGCCCGTTTGAGCGGGGCGCGGCGCCGCTACGGCGGCATCGTCGCCGATATGGCCTACGACCATTTCCTGGCACGTTTCTGGGGGGAACTTATCGTCTCGGAGGAGCTAGGCAGCCTGGAGGAGTTCGCCGCCGGGACCTATGCCCTGCTGGCCGACAACGGAGAACTGTTGCCACCCCGGCTGGCAGCCATCCTGCCGGCCATGACGGCTGACAACTGGCTGGTCTCCTACCGGGAACTGGCGTCGGTGAGCTATGCCCTGGACCGCATGGCCCAGCGCCTTAGCCGCCCGAACGGGCTTTTCGGGGCCGGGGCGGAGTTGGCCCGGGAGTACGCGGGCTTCGAGTCGGACTTCCGGGCTTTCCTGCCGGACGCCCGGGCATTTGCCGCTGCCCACCGGGCCGGCCGGGAACCCCTTCCCGGGGGGGGCTAGGTGCGCGGGGTGTCCGTTCCATGCGTTCCGCCCTTTCTTCCGCTGCCTCATCGCTTCTGGCCAGGGAGCTGGGGTTCGGGTTCTCCTGGTATTCCAGGGTGAAGCCGGCCCCGGCATCGGTGCCCAGGGTCTCCACCAGGTAGGGCATGATCTGCTTCAGTTCTGCTTCCAGAGTCCACGGCGGGTTGAGGATGAACATACCGCTGCCGACCATGCCCGGGGCTTCCGCCGACGGCGCATGCACGCTCAGACTGACGTGGAGCCAGCTTTTCACCGGCAGGCGCTTCAGGCGATCGGGTAGTTTGCGCGCCTCGATGCGGGCGATCTGGGGATACCACACGGCATAGGTGCCGGTGGGGAAGCGGGTCAGGCTGTCTTCCAGGGCTTGGAAGACAGCAGCGTAATCGGTCTTCAGTTCGTAGGACGGGTCGATTAGTACCAGGGCCCGCCGCTGCAGCGGGGGGAGGGAGGCCTTGAGTCCGGCAAAGCCGTCGCCCAGGGTCACCATCACCTGCCGCCCGGCATCCTTGAAGCTCTTGCCCAGGATCTGCACATCGCTGCTGTGTAGTTCGTAGAAGCGCAACCGATCGGCTTCCCGTGCCAGTTTCCAGGTCAGCCAGGGGGAGCCCGGGTAGAGCTTGAGCTTGCCGCTGGGATTGAGTTGCCGCACCAGGCCCACGTAGTCGGCCAGGGCCGGGGGCAGGTCATCGCGCTCCCACAGGCGGCCGATGCCGCCCTCGTATTCGGCCAGCTTGTTGGCGTAGTCCGACTCCAGGGAGTAGCAGCCAGCCCCAGCGTGGGTATCCACAACCATGAAGGGTTTGTCCTTCTGCTCCATGTAGCGGATGAGTTGCACCAGAACCAGATGCTTGAGGACGTCGGCGTGGTTGCCGGCATGGAAGGCGTGGCGGTAGCTGAGCATTCAGAGCACCGAATTAAAAAGTTCGAGTTGGGGTGGCCCCAGGTACAGGTCCCGGGGCGTGGCGCCAGCATTGGCGTGGGCTTTGCGGAAGGCCTCGGAGCGCGTCCAGGCTTCGAAGGCTGCTTCGGAATCCCACATGGTGTGGGAGGCGAAGAGGGTGAATTCCGCCGGTTCGTCAGTCATGGGCTCCAGTTGTAGCAGATGAAACTCGCGGAAGCCCGGCACCTCGTGCAGGTAGCTCTCCCGCTGGCGCCAGTGTTCGACGAATTCGGCCTCCCGGCCCCGGGCGATGCGAAAGCGGTTCATGGCAAGGAACATGGGGAGGCTCCGGAAAAGTCGGGAAGTCCCCATTTTAGCGGACTTTGGCGGGTGGATTGGAGGCAGGGGTCAAGGGGCTCTCCCCAGCCTAGGGAGAGCGGGGGAGGCAGGAGGGGATGGCGGTCCATCCCCGGTCCATCATTCGAACAGGTTGAGCAGGGAATCCAGGCCGCCGAAGCTGATGGCGACGCTGGCCTTGGCCCGGGTGGCCGGTTTGGCGTGGAAGGCGACGGAGAGACCGGCTTCGGCCATCATCAGCAGGTCGTTGGCGCCATCGCCGACAGCGATCACCTGATCCTGACGCAAACCCAGGTCGTCCCGCAGGCGGTTGAGGTGGTGAGCCTTGGCCTGGGCGTCCACGATGTCGCCGACGACCTTGCCGGTCAGCTTGCCACCGGAAATTTCCAGTTCATTGGAGGTGGCGAAGTCGAAGCCCAGTTCGATGCGCAGCCGTTCGGTGAAGTAGGTGAAGCCGCCAGACAGGATGGCGGTGCGCAGGCCGGCCGTCTGGGCTGCTTCCAGCAGTTCCCGGGCGCCAGGGGAGAGCAGCAGCCGTTCGCCATAGACCCGGGCCAGGACCCGGGCATCCAGGCCGGCCAGCAGGGCCAGGCGGCGACGCAGGCTTTCCCGGTAGTCGATCTCGCCGCGCATGGCCGATTCGGTGACGGCGGAGACCTCGGCCTTCTTGCCGGCGAAGTCGGCCAGTTCGTCGATGCACTCGATGGTGATGAGGGTCGAGTCCATGTCGAAGCAGATCAGGCCGTAATCCGACAGCTTCTTGCCACTGGGAACGAAGGCCCAGTCCAGCCCTTCATTGGCGAGCAGGGGGGCGGTTTCGAGGAAGGCAGGAGTCTTTTCAGCGTTGCGCAGGCGCACCACCTGGGGCGGGCGGGGCTCCACCGCACTGGCGCCGGTGGCAGCCACCAGGCGTTCGATGAGGAAAGTCGGGACGGCACCGCCCTGAATGACGAGGTCAAACATTTGCAAACCTTGAATGCAAAATCAAAGCAAAAAGCGCGGAGTGCGGATGGGCCCGGGCTTTCCAGGCAGTTCCGCTGCTCCGCGCGTTGGCGTTGACAAAGAAGCTTAGGAAATCCGGCCCGGCAGCACGTCGCGCAGCAGCACGGCGGCTTCGCGGATCATCTTCTCGGTGGTCGCCCAATCCACGCAGCCGTCGGTGACCGAGCAGCCGTACTTGAGCTGGGACAGGTCGGCGGGGATGGGCTGGTTGCCGGCCTCGATATTGGATTCGATCATCACGCCCACCAGGGACTTGTTGCCCAGGCGGATCTGATTGACCACATCGGCCATGACCAGGGGTTGCAGTTCAGGCTTCTTCAGGCTGTTGGCGTGGGAGCAGTCCACCACCACGTTGGGGGTGAGTTTGGCCTTATCCATGGCCTTTTCCGCCATGGCGACGGAAACCGTGTCGTAGTTGGGGCGGCCGCCGCCGCCGCGCAGCACCACATGGCCGTAGGCATTGCCGGTGGTACGGACAATGGCCGCCAGGCCCTGGTCGTTGATGCCGAGGAAGCTGTGGGGCTTGGAGGCGGAGAGAATGGCGTTGATGGCGATTTCGGTGTTGCCATCGGTGCCGTTCTTGAAGCCCACGGGGGTGGACAGGCCGGAGGACATTTCCCGGTGGGTCTGGGACTCGGTGGTGCGGGCGCCGATGGCGGTCCAGGAAATGAGGTCGCCGTAGTACTGGGGAGAGTTCGGGTCCAGGGCCTCGGTGCCGGCGGGCAGCCCGACTTCATTGACCTGGAGCAGGAAGTCCCGGGCCTTGGCCATGCCCACGTCCACCTGAAAGGAGTCGTCCATGAAGGGGTCGTTGATGTAGCCCTTCCAGCCCACGGTGGTACGGGGCTTCTCGAAATAGACACGCATCACCAGCAGCAGGGTGTCGGAGACCTCGTCGGCCAGGGCCTTGAGGCGCCGGGCGTAGTCCAAGCCGGCCACCGGGTCATGGATGGAGCAGGGGCCCACCACCACGAACAGGCGGTGATCCTTACGGTCCAGGATGTTCTTCAGGTCTTGCCGGCCCTGGCGCACCACGGCGGCGGCCTTGGCGGAAAGGGGCTGGCGGGCGATCAACTCGGCCGGGGTCGGCATGGGGTCGAAGGCAGCGATGTTGATATTGTCGATGTCGGGGGTAGTCATGGTCGTTGTGCGCAGAAGACGGATTCCGTGATTGATTGCCCCCGACGCCTGTGCTGCGCGTGTGAGGAGCGGGCCGAGCCCGTTAGTTTAACTTGTCCGGATGCGCTTGAGCACCCTAAATTCCGACCTTGATTGCCGCTCGGGGCCTTTATCCGGCGATATTTTCCCGGGCCAGCCAGCGGTCGAGGAGGGCGGTCAGTTCTGCCCTGGAGAATGGCTTGCCCAGATAGTCGTCCATGCTGCTGTCCAGGGCATTGCGCCAGTTTTCCTCCGGCGCTTCGGCCGTGAGGGCGACGATGGCGGTGGGCGTGCGGCCTCTTTCCCGCAGGCGCCAGGCCCGTGCCGTGGCCACTCCACCCATGCCGGGCATGCGGCAATCCATCAGCACCAGGTCGAAGTCCTCTTCCGCGTGAGCCAGGGCTTCTTCCCCCGAGGCCGCCAGGGCCACCTGGCAGCCCATGGACTCAAGCAGGGTGCGGCTGGCGATGCGGATTTCCGGATTGTCGTCCACCAGGAGGATGTGGCCGGAAAAACGCGGGCTGGCCGATGCATCACGGCTGCTAGGTTGCCATTTGGCAATCTTGCGCAGCAGGGTTTCGTCATCTATTGGCTTGGTGAGGTAATCGTCCATGCCCGCAGCCAGGCACTTTTCCCGATCCCCACTCATGGCCAAGGCGGTCAAGGCAATGATGGGGATTCTCCGATCCGAGGGGGCCGCGGCACGGATGCGCCGGGTGGTTTCGTAACCATCCATGCCGGCCATCTGGCAGTCCATCAGGATCAGGTCCGGGGCCTCGGCTTCCAGTTGTTTCAAGGCATCCTCGCCACCGCTGGCCTGGCTGACCCGACAACCGGCCCGGGCCAGGAATTGGGACAGGATTTCCCGATTCACCTCGGTATCGTCCACCAGCAGGACCTTGACGCCCGGCTGCAGGGGAGAGACCGGCCGCCGGGGTGCAATGGCGCGGTGCGGGGCATTGGTGGGGGGCGCCTCGGGCAGTTCAAGTTCGAACCAGAAACAGCTGCCTTCGCCTTCCCGGCTGGAGACGCCGATGCGTCCGCCCATGAGGTCCACCAACTGCTTGCAGATGGTCAGCCCCAGGCCGGTGCCGCCGAACAGGCGGGTAGTGGAGGAGTCGGCCTGGGTGAATTTTTCAAAAATGGATTCCTGATGGGACGGGGAAATGCCGATGCCCGTATCCAGGACCTCCACCCGTAGCCGGCGCAGGCCCGGGGAAATTTCCGGACATTGCACCACCAGTTCCACCCGCCCCCGGGCGGTGAATTTCACGGCATTGTTGATCAGGTTGCCGAGAATCTGCCGCAGGCGGATGGGGTCGCCGTACAGGCGGGGCGGCAGGTTGCCATTGATCCGGTAGTCGAAGCGCAGGCCTTTGCTGGCGGCGGTGGCCACATTGACCTGGATGACCTCCTCCAGCACTTCTGCAGGTCGCAGCTCTTCCGGATTGATGACCAGCTTGCCGGCTTCGATCCGTGAAATGTCCAGAATGTCGTTGAGGATGGTGAGCAACTGCTTGGTGCTCTTGTGGGCCAGGTGGACGTAGTGTTGCTGGGTTTCATCCAGGGGGGTATGCAGGAGCAGGTCCAGGACGCCCAGGATGCCGGTGAAGGGGGTGCGGATTTCGTGGCTCATATTGGCCAGGAATTCGCTCTTGGCGCGGCTGGCAGTCTCCGCCTTTTCCCGGGCGCCCCGCAGTTCGGCCTCGGTCGCCTTGCGTTCGCTGATGTCCTCGAAAGTGAATACCACCCCTCGGGCGATCTGGGTCGGATCGATGGCCTTGCCGGAAACGGAGCACCAGAAGCATTCACCGTTACGCCGACGCATCAATAATTCCCGGCGCATCACTTCACCCTTGCCCAGGCGGGGCAGGATGCCTTGGCTGCTGCGGCGGAACTGTTCCGGATCCGGATAGAGCTCCCGGGCCCGGAGACCGACCATTTCCTGGAGGCTGTAGCCGAACATTTCGGCCATCTGGGTATTGGCGAGGACGATGTGGCGTTCCTCCGGAATGCTGGTGTCCAGATAGGCAATGCCGATGGCCGAGGCATCCAGGGTCGTCTGCTGTATGGCTTCCACTTCCTCCTTGGCCTGGGTCAGGGCCACCTCGGCGCGGCGCGCCCGCAGTAGGGCCCAGCCCAGAACCGCCATCAGGGCGACAAAGCCGGCGATGATGGCGGCGATGAACAGGCGCATTTCGTCCATGCGCTGGGCCAAGGCGGAGTTCAGGGAGGAGAGGGTGCCCCAGCGGTCCAATTCCGCTGCCTCGAAATCGGCCGTCAGTTGCCGCGTCTCGGTGATCAGCTGCGGCAGCGCGGGGGCGCCGGCCTCCTTGCCCTCGATGCGTTGCAACACACCCAGATCGCTTTCCAGGCGACGTATCCGTTCCGACAACTCGTTGCGCACCTGGGGATCTCCGTCCTGCCCCTCGGCGCCATAATTTTCTGCCTGGACCAGGGCATTCAGGGCGGCAGCTACATGAGCGGCGCGTGCTGTCGGGTTTTCCTGGGCCCGTTCCAGACGTTCCTGGGCCTTGCCGAGAAAGTAGCGAGCCTTGAGCAGGGTACGGGCGCCATGGACCGCATCGAAGTTGGCGGTCAGGAACTCCTCGTGCAGGGTGTTGAAGCGGGCGAAGCCAATGACCAGTGCCAGCCCGGCCAGAATGGCGAAGGCGTAGATGGCGACCGGCAGTCTTTGGTATGCGAGAAAACGCATGAGCTTGGACAAGGCTCCCCGATTATTCGGCGGCGTTCCCGTTGTGGCACCGGGACGCACCTTTTATGATGTGTGGCATTTTCCGCTGAAGGGGGAGAAATGGACAAGACAGAAGGCCGAAATTTTCGCGATATCTTTTGCGCACGGCCTGTCGCGCCCTTCATCCGCTTGTTGTTCGCTCTGTTTTTCTGGGGGGCTGCAGAGGCGGCCCTGGCCGCAATTTCCGATGGTGAAATCCGCGTCGGGCTGCTGGTGGATATGCAGTCCACCTATGCGCACATTACGGGCAATGGGTCGGTGGTGGCGGCCCGCATGGCCATTGAGGATGTGGGCGGGAGCATTGCCGGCAAGCCGATTCGCCTGGTGACCGCCGACCACGGTAACGACGTGGACAAGAGCTCGGCCATTGCCCGGCGCTGGCTGTACCAGGATGGCGTGGATGTGATCGCCGATGTCGTCGGTTCTCCCATTGCCCTGGCGGTCCAGGAAATCAACCGGCCCAAGGGGGCCGTGATCTTCTATAACGGGGTCATGACCAGCGATATCACCGGTAGCCGCTGTGCCCCCACCGGCATTCACTGGATGTATGACGGTTATGCCTTTACCACCGTGCTGGGGCGCGAACTGACGCGACGGGGGGCCAAGACCTGGTCTTTCCTTACCGTGGATAATGCCTTCGGCAGCAATGTGGAGCAGGATCTGGCGACGGTGATCCGCGCCAACGGCGGCCAGGTGTTGGGCAGCGTCTATCACACCCGGGGGGAAGACCCGCTCTTCGCCAAGCTGCGCCAGGCGGCGGAGTCCGGCGCCCAGGCTATCGCCCTGGTGGACGCGGGCCAGGACATGATCCGGGCGGTACGCCAGAGTTTCGACCTGCTGCGGGTGAGTAAGGGCACCACGGTGCTGGCGGCCGTGGCCACGACCCTTAACGATGTGCATCTGATGAAGCCCCAGCTGGCCCAGGGGTTGAAGCTGTCCCATTCATTCTATTGGAATCGGGATGCGGAGGCCCGGGCCTGGTCCAAGCGTTTCTTCGAGCGCACCGGAGCCATGCCCAACGATCTCCAGGCCGGGGTTTATTCCTCCCTGACCCATTACTTCAAGGCCGTGGCCGCTACCGGCAGCGACCAGGGCAGCACGGTGGTGGCCAAGATGCGGGAACTGCCCATTCAGGACCCCATCGTGCGCCATGCCCGCCTGCGGGAGGATGGGCGCATGGTGCACGACATCTACCTGCTGGAAGTGAAGAAGCCGTCGGAAATCACCGAGCCCTGGGATTACCTGAAGATTCTCCACACCATTCCCGGGGACGAGGCCTTCAAGCCCCTGGCCGAGAGCGATTGTCCCTTGGTGAAGCACTAGCTGAGGAGGCGGCAGGCCGGCGGGGCAGATTATTCCCCGGGCCGGCCAGGAAACGCTGGCCGGATTCATAGCCGATCTGGAACAGGGTTTCCAGGTTGGTGCGG
This sequence comes from Azospira sp., assembly GCA_035255085.1. Lineage (GTDB taxonomy): Bacteria > Pseudomonadota > Gammaproteobacteria > Burkholderiales > Rhodocyclaceae > Azospira. The sequence continues at coordinate 76,811 of DATEZY010000093.1, forward strand.
GACCAGTCCAGGGACGTTTCCCACTTGTCTGCGGGAATGTCGAAGGGCACCTTGAGCAGGTTCCACTTTTTGTCCCGGTTGTATTTTTCCTCGAAAATCTTGGTGTCGTCCCGGGCGATTTCCACCAGGGGAACGATGATGGAAAGCAGCCAGGCATCGTAGAGATCCCGGGGCGTGCGCATCAGCTGGTCCGCTCCCAGCACGTCGAATATCACGATGTCCTTGACCTCGGGTTCGTTGCTCACCAGGGCTTCGTAGTTGAGGCAATCATGGGCGGCTCCCTCGTAGTAGTACTTCTCCGTGCCGCTGCGCGGGTCCTTCATGCGATAGGGTGGGTAGAGGAAGGGGAAGGCTAGGGCGGCCCGTACCGTGTCGCTGGTGATTTCGTTCCGCTCGCTGCTGAAATTCTGCATGAGCCTGTCGTCGATGTTGTAGGCATTGACGTAGAAGCGCTCCCGGCGCTTTTTCAGGGCCTCGAAATCCACGGTCTGTTCCAGGAAGGGGACGGGGGCGCACAGTCCCAGGCTGTCGGCATTGAGGTCGGTGGGACAATTGATGGCAAAAAGCAGCTTGGTCCAGTCGGAAAACAGCTTGGCCATGTTGTTCTCGCCATACTGTTTTTCCAGGGCCTGGGCCATGGGATTGACCTGGAGCAGATTGCGGTAGAGGTCGGCGATGGCCCCGGGTTTCTGGAAGACCTTGAAATTGACCGGGTAGTGTTCGTAAATGACGTCCGCTACGCCCATCTCCACGGTGCGCTTCAGGGCGGCCCGGGAGTCGCCTCCCTGGGGAGCCAGGTAGAGTAGGCCGATCAGGGCACCGGCCCCGGCGGTGGAAACTACGTCGAATTCCACCCCCTCATCCTCGAACGCCACCAGGGCGCCGGACATGAGGGTGGCGTTGGGGGCGCCGCCCCCGATGATGAGTGCTGTCTTGGCCATGCGGATCCTCCGGAAAATTGTTCCGGAAAGGCCGGGCTTGCGCCCCATGGAGGGGGCGTGCCCTGGGTCAGGCCGTCAGTTGCCGGAACAGGTCTTTGACTGCCGCCACCCGGTCATTGAGGTTGGGGCAATGACGCAAGAATAACAGCTTGTCCTGGCCGGCCAGGCGGTAATTCCGGTTCTTCTGGATCAAGCCGATGATGCGCATGGGGTCGATGGGCGGATTCTTGCAGAACTGCACCGTCACCTGGTCGGCCGTGGCATCCAGCTTGGTCACCCCCAGGGGCTTGGCCAGCAGCCGCAGGCGGTGGGTGGCCAGCAGGCTTTGCCCCTGCAGCGGCAGTTCGCCGAAACGGTCGATCAATTCCTCCTGCAGGGCGGCGATGTCGTCCTCCACCTCGCAGTTGGAGAGGCGCTTGTACAGGGTCAGGCGCTCGTGCACATCCGGGCAGTAGGCATCGGGCAGGAGGGCCGGGGAATGGAGATTGATCTCGGTGGCGATGCCCAGGGGTTGGGTCAGATCCGGTTCCCGGCCCTGCTTCAGGGCGGCGACCGCCCGGTTGAGCATGTCGGTATAGAGGTTGAAGCCCACTTCCTGCATTTCGCCGGACTGGTTTTCTCCCAGCACCTCGCCGGCGCCACGGATTTCCAGGTCGTGCATAGCCAGGTAGAAGCCGGCCCCCAGGTCTTCCATGTGCTGGATCGCCTCCAGGCGCTGCTTGGCCTGCTTGGTCAGGGCCTTCTCGTCCTGCACCAGCAGGTAGGCGTAGGCCTGGTGGTGGGACCGGCCGACGCGGCCGCGCAACTGGTGCAGCTGGGCTAGGCCGAACTTCTCCGAGCGGTTGATGAGGATGGTGTTGGCGTGGGGATTGTCGATACCGGTCTCGATGATGGTGGTGCACAGCAGCAGGTTGGCCCGCTGCTGGGTGAAGTCCCGCATCACCCGCTCCAGCTCCCGCTCGTTCATCTGGCCGTGGCCGATGACGATGCGGGCCTCGGGCACCAGCTTGGCGAGCTTCTCCTGCATGTTGTCGATGGTGTCCACCTCGTTGTGCAGGAAGTACACCTGGCCGCCCCGCTTCAGCTCCCGCAGCACTGCCTCACGGATGATGCCGTCGGAGAACTTGGAGACGAAGGTCTTGATCGCCAGCCGCTTTTGCGGCGCCGTGGCGATGACCGAGAAGTCCCGCAGGCCTTCCAGGCTCATGGCCAGGGTGCGGGGAATGGGGGTGGCGGTCAGGGTCAGCACATCCACCTCGGCCCGCAGCGCTTTCAGGGCTTCCTTCTGGCGCACGCCGAAACGGTGTTCCTCGTCGATCATCACCAGGCCCAGGCGATCGAACTTCACCTCCTTGGAAATGAGCTTATGGGTGCCGATAACGATATCGATCTTGCCCTCGGCCATTTCCTTCAGGGCCTGGGTGGTTTCCTTGGCGGTCTTGAAGCGGGAGAGCTCGGCGATGCGAATGGGCCAGTCGGCGAAGCGATCCTTGAAGGTCTGGTAGTGCTGCTCGCAGAGCAGGGTGGTGGGACACAGCACCGCCACCTGCTTGCCCCCGGCCACGGCGACGAAGGCGGCGCGCAGGGCCACCTCGGTCTTGCCGAAGCCCACGTCGCCGCAGACCAGCCGGTCCATGGGCTTGCCCGACTTCATGTCCTCGATCACGGCGGCGATGGCGGCGGCCTGGTCCGGCGTTTCCTCGAAGCCGAAGCCCTCGGCGAAGGCCTCGTAGTCGTGTTCGGTGAAGGCGAAGGCGTGGCCCTTGCGGGCCGCCCGGGCGGCATAGAGGGCCAACAGTTCGGCAGCGGTATCCCGGGCCTGCTCGGCCGCCTTCTTCTTCGCCTTTTCCCACTGGCCCGAGCCCAGGTTGTGCAGGGGGGCGGACTCCGGCTCGTTGCCGGAATAGCGGGAAATGACGTGAAGCTGGGCCACGGGCACGTAGAGCTTGGCCTCGTTGGCGTAGTGCAGCTCCAGGAATTCGGTATCCCCGTCTCCCAGGTTCATGTGGATCAGGCCCATGTAGCGGCCGATGCCGTGGGATTCATGCACCACCGGGTCGCCCACCTTGAGTTCGGTCAGGTCCCGCAGCCAGTTGTCCATGGAGGCCCTGCGCTGGGCTTCCTTGCGGGACTTGCGGGTGGGGCTGCCGGCGTAGAGCTCGTTTTCGGTGATGAAGGCGATCTGTCCGGGCAAGGCAAAACCAGCCTGGAGCGGGCCGACGGAGAGGGCGAGGCGGGCATCGCCGCCGAGGAAGGCTGCCAGGTCGGCGCTGGCGGTGGGCTTGAGACCATGCTCCTGCAGCAGCTGCTGCAGGGTTTCGCGCCGGCCGGCGGACTCGGCGAGCAGCAGCACTCGCCCGGGATGGCCGTCGATAAAGGCTTTCAGGGCAATGAGGGGATCTTCCGCCCGCCGTTCCACGGCCACGCTCGGCACCGGTTCGGCCAGGGGGGCGGCTCCTTCCGTGGCGCCGGCGGCCAGTCCCAGGACGATGCGGCCGTAGGGCTTGGCGGCGACGAAGAACTGTTCTTCCGAAAGGAACAGCTCCGCCGGGGGCAGCAGGGGCCGGGCCTTGTCACCGGCGAGCAGGTCGTAGCGGGACTGGGTGTCGCGCCAGAAGTCCTGCAGGGCAGCGGGCACGTCCCGGTGCTGGCAGAGCACGGTGTCCTTGGGCAGGTAGTCGAACAGGGTGGCGGTTTCCTCGAAAAAGAGGGGCAGCCAGTATTCGACGCCGGCGGACGGAATGCCGCTGGAGATGTCCTTGTAGATGCCGGACTTGGCAGGGTCGCCCTCGAATACCTCGCGGAAGCGTTGGCGGAAGCGGGTGCGCCCCTGGTCGTCCATGGGGAATTCCCGGGCCGGCAGGAGGCGGATCTCGGGCACCGGGTAGAGGCTGCGCTGGCTGTCCGCATCGAAGGTACGGATGGTCTCGATTTCCTCGTCGAACAGGTCGATGCGGTAGGGCAGGGCCGAACCCATGGGGAAGAGGTCGATCAGGCCGCCGCGGATGGAGTATTCCCCCGGGGAAACCACCTGGGTGACATGGGTGTAGCCGGCCAGGGTGACCTGGGTGCGGAACTGCTCGGCGTCCAGGCGCTCGCCCTTTTTCAGGAAGAAGGTGTAGGCCGCCAGATAACTCGGCGGCGTCAGCCGGTAGACGGCGGTGCTGGCGGGTACCAGCAACACGTCGCATTCGCCCCGGGTGACCGCGTAGAGGGTGGCCAGGCGCTCCGACACCAGGTCGTGGTGGGGGGAAAAATTGTCGTAGGGCAGGGTCTCCCAGTCCGGCAGCAGGCGCACCTTGAGTTCCGGGGCGAACCAGGGTATTTCCTCCAGCAGCCGCTGGGCGTCCGCCGCATTGGCGGTGAGCACGGCGAGCAGCCGGCCTTTTTGTGCCAGCTGGGCGAGGGCCAGGGCATCGGCGGAGCCGGCCAGGGGCGGCAGGTGGATACGGTCGCCCCCACGGGGCAGAGCGGGCAGGGAAGGCAGGGTGGAGAGCGGCACGGAAGATGGCACGAATTCACGGCAGGGTGGAGGCGAGGAGGCGGAATTATAGCCCTTCCCGTCAGCCCCGGTCCCGGCGATGGCTGCTGCTGCGGATCAGGTTATCTTTGGTGGCAGGCTTGTGCTGGCCGGCAAGGTTTTTCCAAGCCTGGACGGGGATGTCCCTTCCCGCTCAGGGCGCCGGCCGGACGGGAATGCGCCGGGCGCCAAAATCCCCTGGTCCGGCTTCGAAGCGCCCCGCCAGGGGCGTCTGGCAGTGGGGACAGCTGCCCTGGGCCGTTACTTCGTAATGGCGCAGTTCGTACCAGTCCCGCACGATGAGGGGAGCGTGGCAGCCGGAACAGAAGGTGGTGCCGCCCTCCGGGTCGTGCACATTTCCCGTGTAGACGTGGTGCAGGCCGGCGTCCAGCGCCATCTTGCGGGCCCGGGTGAGGGTCGCGGGAGGCGTCGGCGGGATGTTCTGCATTTTCCAGTCGGGGTGGAAGGCCGTGAAATGGAGGGGGACATCAGGTCCCAGTTCCTGGTAAATCCAGCGGCTCATGGCCTGGATTTCACTGTCGCTGTCGTTTTCCCCGGGGATCAGCAGGGTGGTGATTTCCAGCCAGCAGTCGGTGTTGTGGCGGATATAGGCCAGGGTATCCAGCACCGGCTGCAGATGGCCGCCGCAGAGACGGACGTAGAAATTGTCCGAGAAGGCCTTGAGATCCACGTTGGCCGCATCCATGGCGCGAAAGAATTCTTGGCGCGGCTCCGCATGGATGTAGCCGGCGGTGACGGCCACGGTGCGGATGCCCTGGGCTCGGCAGGCGGCGGCGGTGTCGAGGGCGTATTCGGCGAATATCACCGGGTCGTTGTAGGTGAAGGCCACGGCGGGACTGTTCATTCGTCGGGCCGTGGCGGCAATGGCTTCGGGGGTAGCCATTTCCATGAGCCGGTCCATGTCCCGGGATTTGGAAATGTCCCAGTTCTGGCAGAATTTGCAGGCCAGGTTGCAGCCGGCGGTGCCGAAGGAGAGGATGCTGGTGCCGGGGTAGAAATGGTTGAGGGGCTTTTTCTCCACCGGGTCCAGACAGAAGCCCGAGGATCGGCCGTAGGTGGTGAGCACGATCTGCTCGCCCTGGGCCTGGCGCACGAAGCAGGCGCCGCGCTGGCCGTCGTGCAGGCGGCAATCCCGGGGGCAGAGATCGCATTGCAGGCGCCCGTCATCCAGGCGATGCCACCAGCGCCCCGGGTGGGCGCTTTCGGGAGGGGATTGCAGTGGGGTGCTCATGATGGCCTCCTCGGTGCTTCTTGCCATGTTTCCTGCCATTTCTCCACCGTGTACCGGGCCAGTTGCAGCTGGTCGCTCCAGTAGTCGCTGGGCAGGCCAGCCTTGCGCTTGAGGTGGGAAAGAAAATCCCGGGGGGTCGGCAGCTGTTCCCAGACCTGGGGGAGAAAGGTGGCGCTATGGCCACGCAGGCTGAGAATCAGCCCGTCCCGGCCGGGTTGGAGTTGGGCCATGGCATCGTCCTCATCCTTGAAGCGGAGCGGTGTGGCCGGCGACAGGCGGGAAATCTCGATGCGGATATCGGGAAACTCCTCGGCTTCCAGCGGGGGGAAGCGGGAATCCTGGAAAGCGGCAGCCTGGGCATTGTTGGCCACATCCTCGGGCAGGGAACGCCGCGGTTCCAGGCAGCCGATGCAGCCGCGCAACTGACCCCGCTTCATAAGAGTAACGAAGGTGGGCGAAGGTTCTGTCGGTCCGGCCGGCGGTGCGGGCAGGGGCGGTTCGGGCAGACCCAGGCGCCGGGCGATGGCCTGGCGGGCCAGGGCCAGCAGGTAGGGGCCGAGGCGGGGATCAGACGACATGGGGCACCCGGAAGGCCAGGGCGGCATAACCGACGACCCGGGAAGGGTCTCCCTCCGTGTCGCCGGAATTGCGCAGATCGAGCAACTGGGGACGCAG
>DATEZY010000094.1:0-6225 GCA_035255085.1 Azospira sp.
AAGAAGGTTGCCAAGAAGAAGGCCAAGAAGGCTGCTGCCAAGAAGGCTGAAGCTGCTGCCCCGGCTCCCGCCGCTGCTGAAGCTCCTGCCAAGTAAGTTTTTGGCCTACCGGCGCTTGCGTCGGCAGCAAAAAGCCAGGCATTTGCCTGGCTTTTTGTTTTTTGCCGGCTGTATTAGTTGCCCCGGTGGCGTTGCAGGGCCCAGGCTACATGTTCCCTAATTACGGGAGAAGGATCGTCCTGGCGGCTAATGAGGGCGTTGATGACTGCCGGGCTGCCGGGGGCGTTGCCCAGGGCGATCGCGATATTGCGTCGCCAGCGTTCAATGCCGATGCGGCGAATCGGGCTGCCCGCCAGGCGCTCCAGGAAATCCGCCTCGCTCCAGGCGAACAGGCTGGCCAGGGAGGCGCCGTCCAATCCCTGGCGGGGGGCGAACTCCGGATCTCCGGGGCTGGCGAAACGGTTCCAGGGGCAGAACAATTGGCAGTCGTCGCAGCCGTAGATGCGGTTCCCCATGAGGGGGCGCAGCTCTTCGGGAATGGGCCCGTCGTGTTCGATGGTGAGGTAGGAAATGCAGCGCCGGGCATCCAACCGGTAGGGGGCGGTGATCGCCCGGGTGGGGCAGACTTCCAGGCAACGGGTGCAGGCGCCGCAGTGGTCGCTGACCGGCTGGTCCGGCACCAGGGGGAGGTCGGTATAGATTTCGCCGAGAAAATGCCAGGAGCCGCTCCGGGTCAGCAGCAGGGTGTGCTTGCCGCGCCAGCCCAGGCCGGCCTGACTGGCGAATTCGACCTCCATCACCGGCGCCGAGTCGGAAAATACCCGGTAGCCGAAGGGACCCACCGTCTCGGCCAGGCGGTCGGCGAGTTTCTGTAGGCGGTTGCGTACCACCTTGTGGTAATCCCGCCCCAGGGCGTAGCGCGATATGTAGCCGCGCTCGCCGTCGGCCAGGACCTGGCCGGCTGCTTCGGCCTGGGGAAAATAGGGCAGGCGCACGGAAATGACAGTCAGGGTGCCGGGGTGCAGCGCCTGGGGATCGGCCCGCAGGTGGGCGTGTTTGGCCATATAATCCATGCCGCCGTGGCAGCCCGCGTCGAGCCAGCTTTGTAGCTTTCCGGCGGCTTCGCCCACCTGTGCCAGGGCTACCGCCACGTCGGCGAATCCCAATTCCCGGCCCCAGGCCTTGAGGCGCGGGCCGAGACCGCTGTAATCGAGTGGAGCGGCGGGCGCTGCCGGGGTGGTAGGTCCGGCGGACTCGCAGTTGCCCTCGTTCCCGGATTTTGTGGAGTCATTTCCTTGCATACGCCCGATCATAACCAGTCAGCGCTCACCCTGCATCTGCCGGATGAAGCGGCCACCATCGCCCTGGGTCAAGCCCTGGCCCCCCTGGTGGGGAGCGGCATGGTGATTTACCTCGAAGGGGATCTGGGGGCGGGAAAGACCACCCTGGTGCGCGCCTTGTTGCGGGCACTGGGGCACCAAGGCCCAGTGAAGAGCCCAACCTATACTTTGGTTGAGGTTTACAAACTTTCGAGCTTATACTTGTATCACTTTGATTTTTATCGTTTCAATGATCCGGAAGAATTTGTCGATGCAGGCCTGGACGATTATTTCCGCCAGGGGGCGGCGTGCCTCGTGGAGTGGCCGGACAAGGCGGGTGCCTATGTGCCGCCAGCGGACTTGCGTCTCGTCTTCCGCTTCCGCGCCGATGGCGGGCGGGAGGTGGATATCCTTCCGGGAAGTCCTGGGGGTGCATCATGTCTAAAGTGCCTAAATACCCAGTCAAGCATTCTGCCTCCGGCCTGATGCCGGGGCATCATCCGCGTCGCCGCCTGCTCAAGGCGGGGGCTGCCTTGTTTCTGCTGGTCTCGCCCCTGGCACGTGCCGCCGTGGGGCGCGGGCCGAACATTCTTGCGGTACGCGTCTGGCCCGCAGCCGACTACACCCGGGTCACCCTGGAGCACGACGGCGGTGCCAATACGGCCTTGAAATTCACCCATTTCACGGTGAAGAACCCGGAACGCCTGGTGGTTGATATTGAGGGCGTGGAATTCAACGGGGTCCTGGAAAGCCTGGCCAACAAAGTGGCAGCGGACGACCCCTATATCAAACTGCTCCGGGCCGGGCGCTACAAGCCGGGCGTAGTGCGCCTGGTCATGGAATTGAAGACTGAGGTGGCGCCCCAGGTCTTTTCCCTCAAGCCCGTGGGCGAATACAGCAGCCGCCTGGTGCTCGACATCTATCCGGTGAATCCTCCGGATCCCCTGCTGTCCCTGCTGGATAAAGGGTCTGAGTCTAAGGGGGGAGAGGGGGCTGAGCCTGTTGCTGATGCGGGACGGCGCGAGGCGCTGCCCGAGGACAAGGTGCGGCCGGCAGAAGCTGCCAAGCCCGAGATCCGGGCGGAGGCGCGGTCGGATGTTCGTACCGACTCTCGCCCCGACTCCCGGCCAGAGAGCAAGACTGGCGAGGCCAGGCGCGGCAAGGCCATCGTCGATCGCCTGGTGACCATTACCCTGGACCCGGGGCATGGCGGGGAAGACCCCGGCGCCATTGGCAAGGGTGGCAGCCACGAGAAGGATGTGGTGCTTTCCATCGCCCGTCGCCTCAAGGCCAAGATCGATGGCGAAGCCAACATGCGGGCCGTGCTGACCCGGGATTCGGACTTCTTCGTGCCCCTGCAAATGCGGGTGCAAAAGGCTCGCCGGGTCCAGGCCGACCTCTTCGTCTCGATCCACGCCGATGGCTGGATCAAGCCCGATGCTCGAGGTTCCTCCGTCTTCGTGCTGTCGGAAAACGGTGCCAGCAGCACCCAGGCCCGCTTGCTGGCACAGAAGGAAAATGAGGCGGACCTCATTGGCGGCGTCAATATCGGCGTCAAGGATCCCTTCCTGGCCAAGACCCTGCTCGACCTCTCCCAGACCGCCACCATCAATGACAGCCTGAAGCTGGGCAAGGCCGTGCTGGGCGAATTGGGGGGCATCAACTCCCTGCACAAGGCCAGCGTCGAGCAGGCGGGGTTTGCCGTACTCAAGGCGCCGGATATTCCCTCGATCCTGGTGGAGACTGCCTTCATCAGCAATCCGGAAGAAGAAAAGCGCCTCAACGATGAGGCCTACCAGGACCGCATGGCGGAAGCCATCCTCAAGGGGATTCGGCAGTACTTCGCCAAGAATCCGCCCCTGGCCAAGTCCAAGCTCGCCCGGTTGGACTGATGAACGCCACGCCCCCGGTGGTCGAGCGCATTGCCGCCTACAACCGGGGGCGGGACCCGGAGCGCCTGGCCCTGAAATACCAGGCCCTGCGCCAGTCCTCCTTCACCTTCCTGCGCGGCACCTGTCACCTGTTCCATGCCGATCTGCCGGATCACCGCCTCTTGGCTGAAGCCCCCCGGGCCTGGGTCTGCGGCGACCTGCACCTGGAGAACTTCGGTAGCTACAAGGGCGACAACCGGCTGGTCTATTTCGACCTCAACGACTTCGACGAAGGTGCTCTGGCGCCCTGCACCTGGGAAATCCTGCGCCTCCTGACCAGCATCCTGGTGGCAGCGCCCCAGTTCGGCGCCGAACTAAAGCAGGCCCGGGGCTTGGCCAGGCATTGTCTCGCGGCCTACCGACAGGCGCTCCAGGCCGGCAAGGCGCGCTGGATCGACCGGGATGGTGCTACCGGCTTGATCGGCGATCTGTTCGACAGCCTGAAAAGCCGCAAGCGCCGGGATTTTGTCGAGAGCCGTACCGAACTGAAGGGCAAGCGCAGGCTGTTGCGTACCGATGGCAAGCGGGCCCTGCCGGTCAGTCAGGAAGATCGGGACAAGGTGCTGGCCTTCATGACGGAATTCGCCGCCAGGCAGGAAAATCCTGCGTTCTTCGCCCCCCTTGACGTGGCACGGCGTATCGCCGGTACCGGCAGCCTGGGCGTGGAGCGCTATGTCATCCTGGTGGAGGGCAAGGGCGGGGTGGATGGGCACTACCTGCTGGATCTGAAGCAGGCCCTGCCCTCGGCACTGTTGCCGCGGCTCAAGGTCAAACAGCCCGCTTGGGCAACGGAAGCCGAGCGGGTAGTGGCGGTGCAGGAACGCCTGCAGGCCATCTCTCCGGCTTTCCTCAAGGCGGTGGAGCTTGCCGGCAAACCCTTCGTGCTCAAGGCCCTGCAGCCGAGCCAGGATCGGGTGGATCTGGCCTCGCCCCAGGTCAAGTCGGAGTCGCTGCTGGAGTTGCTGGTCAGCTTCGGTCGTCTGGTCGCCTGGGATCAGTTGCGCGCCAGCGGTCGCCAGGGAGCGGCCACGGCCGATGATCTCATGGTGTTTGCCGCCGACCCGGCGTGGGAAGGAGTCCTGTTGGAACTGGCCGAGCACTGCGCCGATCTGGTGCAGCAGCAGTACCAGGAATTCTGCGCTACTGCCCCGGCAAACCTGGCCGCCAACGCCGGCCAGGGCTGAAAAACGTTATAATTCAGCCTTTTTTCCGGCATTCCATGCTTGTTCTGCGCGGCGTCTCTACCCCGGCTCCCAGTGCCACTGTGCTCACCATCGGTAATTTCGACGGAGTGCACATGGGGCACCGTGCCCTGCTGCGCCGTTTGACCGATACGGCCAGCCAATGCGGGCTGCCGGCCGCGGTGCTGACCTTCGAGCCCCATCCCCGGGAATTTTTCGCCCCGGCCTCGGCGCCCGCCCGGCTCACCACCCTGCGGGAAAAGCTGGAGCTGCTCCAGACCTACGGAGTCGATCTGGCCTGTGTTTGCCGCTTCAACGATGCCTTTGCCGCCCTGACGGCGGATCAGTTCATCGAGAAGATTCTGGTGCAGGGCCTCAAAGTACGGCATCTCATGATCGGCGACGATTTCCGTTTCGGCGCCCGGCGCACCGGCGATTTTGCCCTGCTGCAACAAGCGGGGGATGCCCTGGGGTTCCGTGTCGAGGCCATGGAAAGCGTCCTTTCCCAGGACGAGCGGGCCTCCAGTTCCGGCGTGCGGGAGGCTCTGGCCAACGGCGACATGGAACGGGCGGCGCGCTTGCTGGGCCGGCCCTACAGCATCGACGGCCGGGTGGTGCACGGCCAGAAGCTGGGTCGGCAGCTGGGCTTTGCCACCGCCAATATCCGCATCAAGCATAATCCGCTGCCCCTGACCGGCGTCTTCGCCGTGCGTGCCACCGGGGCTGGACCGCTGCCCTTGAACGGGGTGGCAAACCTGGGCGTGCGCCCCACCGTGGGCGGCGAACTCAAGCCGTTGCTGGAAGTGCACCTCTTCGATTTCGACGGCGACATCTACGGTGCCCACCTTTCCGTATCCTTCCTGCACAAGCTGCGGGACGAGATGAAATTCCCCGACTTCAGCGCGCTCGTGGCCCAAATCGGCCAGGACGCGGAAGCCGCCCACGCATTTTTTCAGCGTTAAAAATTCCTAGGTATTTGAGGCTGTTATGGCTGACTACAAGAACTCCCTGAATCTTCCCGACACTCCCTTCCCCATGCGCGGCGACCTGCCCAAGCGGGAACCGCTGTGGGTACAGCAATGGCAGGAAAATCGGCTGTACCAGAAGATTCGCGAGGTCTGCGCCGGTCGCCCCCGCTTCGTGCTGCACGACGGCCCCCCCTACGCCAATGGCGATATCCACATCGGCCACGCGGTGAATAAGGTGCTGAAGGACATTATCGTCCGCTCCAAGACCCTCTCCGGCTTCGATGCGCCCTACGTGCCGGGCTGGGACTGCCACGGGCTGCCCATCGAGATCAAGGTGGACGCCGAATTGGGCCCTCGCAAGGCCAAGATGACCGCCTCCGAGATTCGCGCCGAGTGCCGCAAGTACGCCGCGAAGTACGTGGAATTGCACCGCCGCGAGTTCAAGCGCCTGGGTGTGTTCGGCGAATGGGAGAATCCGTACCTCACCATGAGCCCCGCCTACGAGGCCGTGATCGCCCAGGCCTTCGTGGACTTTCTGGACAAAGGGTACGTATACAAGGGTCTCAAGCCGGTGCACTGGTGCATTAAGGACCGCACCGCGCTGGCCGAAGCGGAAGTCGAGTACGCCAACCACACCAGCCCCTCGATCTGGGTGCGCTTCCGCCTCACGTCCGACCCGGTCCGGATCCACCCTGATCTCGCCGGCCGCGAAGTCTACGGCCTCATCTGGACCACCACGCCCTGGACCATCCCCGCCAACATGGCCATCGCGTTCAACCCCAAGTTCGAGTACGTGGCCGTCGATGTCGCGGGCACGGTCTACATC
>DATEZY010000095.1:0-8964 GCA_035255085.1 Azospira sp.
CATGCCTACGTGGCCCAGGCCATTCGCCAGGCCCTGAGCCCGGTCTGCCCCGATCTCGCCGCCGCGCCGCCAAGCATTCTCGAACTGCCCGGCGCCAGCCGGCTACGCCACCTGCGCACCGCCTTCAGCGGCCGGGTAGCACCGGAGATTGGCCTGCTCGACCTGGCGGCCCGCCTCCACCCCACTCCGGCAGTGGGCGGCTGGCCCACGCTGGCAGCCCGGCAATGGCTGCGCCAGCACGGCGAAGATCGCCCCGCCTGGTACAGCGGCGGAGTCGGCTGGATCGACCCCCAGGGCAACGGCAGCCTGGCCGTGGCCCTGCGCTGCGCCCGCATCGCAGGGCAGGATGCCGAGCTCTACGCCGGCGCCGGCATCGTCGCCGGTTCCGACCCGGCAGAGGAACTGGCGGAAACCGAAGCCAAGTTCGGCCCCATGCTCGACGCCCTCAGCGCGCTCACTCCCCTGGCCGACCGTCCCCGGCATACCAAGCAACGCACCGGCACTGACTAAAGCGCAGCGGCAACAGGGACCGACCGGGTAAGCCGGCACTCCAGCAGGCATCATCGCAGCCATGACATTCGGCTTGCCCCATGCCAAAATTCCCGGCCTCCATTGCAGGCGAAAAATTCAGGCCCGGATTTCATGCTGCACAATTCTTCACCCCATCTACCGCCCGTGGAAAAATCCACCTCCCTTTTGCGACTTTGCGACTTCCCGACTTCCCCATGACCGCCACCGGCACCCTCAACTATCGCTGGGCCCAGTCCCTCATTGCCGGCTTCATCGCCGCCGGCGTGCGCCATGCCGTCATTTCCCCCGGCGCCCGTTCCACCCCCCTGACCCTGGCCCTGCTGCGCTGCCCCGAGGTGCGCTGCCATGTGGTGGTGGACGAGCGCTCGGCGGCCTTCTTCGCCCTGGGCCTGGCCAAGGCCAGCGGCATGCCGCCCCTGGTGCTATGCACCTCCGGCTCCGCCGTGGCCAACTGGTTCCCGGCGGTGATGGAGGCGGACCGGGGCCAGGTGCCCCTGCTCCTCTTTTCCACCGACCGGCCGCCAGAAGTCCAGGGCTGGGGAGCCAACCAGACGGTGGATCAGGTGAAAATCTTCGGCGCCTCGGTGCGCGCCACCCATGCCCTGGGCCTGCCGGACCCGACGGTTTCCCCGGATTACCTGCACCGCCTGGCGGCCCGGGCGGTAAGCGAGGGCCGCTGGCCCCGGCCCGGCCCGGTGCATCTCAACCAACCCCTGCGGGAGCCTTTCCTGCCGGAGCCCGGGGACGAAGCCCTGGCCCCGCCGCCCCTGCCCCCCTTGGTGACTCCCCTGCCCCGCAGCCTGCCCCCGGAGGAGGCCCTGACCCAGGCCGCCGCCCGCCTGCGTGGCCGGCCCGGGGTGATCCTCTGCGGCGGCGGAGAGATGCCAGCCTTCGGTCCGGACTTCGCCGGCGCCGTCACGGCCCTGGCCGCAGCCCTGGATTGCCCGATCCTGGCCGATCCCCTGTCCAACCTGCGTTTCGGCCCCCACGACCGGAGCCGGGTGCTGGCCCACGGCGAGGCCATCCTCCGCTCCGCCCCCTTTGTGCACGCCCACCGGCCAGCCTGGGTACTACGTTTCGGCGCCGCACCGGTGAGCCGGAGCCTGCTCACTTGGCTGGAAAGCGCCGGAGAAGAACTGCTGCTGGTGGATGCCTACGATACCTGGCCCGATCCCCAGCACCGGGCCGGCATGCTGCTGCGCGGTGATCCTGCCGCCCTGTGCCGGGAGCTGGCGCAACGCCTTTACGGCCAGGCTGCAGCGGCGGCCCCCTGGTGCGCCGCCTGGCTGCAAGCCGAAGCCGCCGCCGAGGGGCAGGTGGAGCGGACTCTGGCGGAGGCGGAAGAGCAGCTATTCGAACCCGGGGTGCTGCAGGCCGTGCTGCAGCAACTGCCGGCGGGCGGGCGGATGCTCATCGGCAATTCCATGGCCATCCGCGATGCCGATGCCTTTTCCGGCAGCGGCGCCAAGCCCCTCACCTTCCATGGCAACCGGGGGGTCAGCGGCATCGACGGCAACCTGTCCACCGCCCTCGGGCTGGCGGCAGCCGCCAAGGCCACAGGCATGCCGGGGCCGGTGGCTGCCCTGCTCGGGGACCTGGGCACCCACCACGACCTGAACGGCCTGGCCGCCGCCCGGGGACTGGACGTGGTGCTGGTGGTGAGCAACAACGGCGGCGGTGGCATATTCGAATACCTGCCGTCCCGGGTGCTACCGGAATTCGAGGCCGGCTGGCTGACGCCGGTGGCAGTGAATTTCGCCGCCGCGGCGGCGGCCTATGGCGTCAGCCACCGTAAAGTCAGCAGCCTGGCCGAGTGCCGCGCCGCCCTGGCGGAAGCCTTCGCCGCCGGCGGCCCCTGGCTGATCGAGGCGGTGGTGGACCGCCAGGCTAGCGTGGCCCTGCATCGCCGCTACTGGCAGCGGGTGCAGGAGCTGGGTTAGAAGCGGGGCCAGAACCGGGGAGCGGATCGGGATCCAGATTAAGGATTTCGAAGGCGGCAATGTCCCGGGGCCGCCGGTAGTCGGCCGGCAGGGGAGCCGCCGGGCAGCCGGCGAGGAAGGCCGGATCGTTCACCATGACCGGGCCGAACCAGTCGAAGGCGCCATCACCGTAGCGCAGCAGCCAGGCCCGGCCATCCCGGGCATCCACCAGGGCGGCCATGGCGAGGCCGTCGGCGCTGGCTTCCGGTGGAGCGACGGCCAGCTGCCGATACGCTTCGCCACCAATTTCGCCGGCCTCGGGAAAGCGCTGGGCCACTGCCGGCAGGGCATCGAACACTTCCCGCATTTCCAGCAGGCCGCAGGCGCTGTCGGCCCGGGCGCCGGTAGCGGCCAGGCAGGAAAGCAGGACGAATAGGGTTGATAGGGTGGATCGGGCGGTGAGGCCGCGCAAGTTCAAGCGTTCCATGCCTAACCCCGCAGCCAGTACCAGAAGCGGCCGAGCCATTCATGCAGGGCCTGGTAGGACTTGCGCAGGCCTTCCGGCCGCGGCAGGTAATCCAGAGGTGTGGCCGGCTCCCGGGCAAAGACCGTGGGGGCCGGAACCACTTCCAGGCCCGCCTGGAGGAAGGCCTGGGAAGCCCGGGGTAGATGCCAGGCATGGCTCACCAGCAGGACCCGGCTGACATTCGCCTCTTTCAGCAGGCGCGCCGTTTCCAGGGCATTTTCCCGGGTATTGCCGGAACTGGCTTCGACCCAGCGCACCGGCACCTTGAATTCTTCCCGCAGCACCTGGGCCATGGCCTCGCCCTCGCCGCTGCCGCCGCCTTCCGGGTTGCCGCCGGTAACCAGGATGGGCAAGCCGGTTTGGCGCTGGGCCAGGGCGGCATAGCGCAAGCGCACCAAGGTTTCGCCGCCGACAGTGTCGCCGCCATATTCCGGCGCATTGCGATAGCGCCCGCCACCCAGCACCACGATGGCCCCGGCCCCCTTGGCCTGGGCCCGCAGCTGGCCCGGTTCCACCGGCGCCACTTCCAGGCGCCGCACCAGGGCGTCGCCTACTACCGGCATGGACAGCACGGTCAGCAACAGGGCGCCGGTCATGGCCAGGGTCAGGGCGGCCCGGGGCCGGCGATGGCGCAACAGCAGGGCCAGCAGCAACAAGGCCAGCCCGTTGCCCGGTGGCAACATGAGGGCGGCCACCGCATTGGTGACGATCCAGCTCACTGACATTTTTTCTCCCTTGAACGGTCGCGGCCACCCGGCCGCTCCGAACTATGACTTTTGTCGTGCGCTAGTGTAGCGGTTTGGGACGGCAGCAGCGCAAATTTAAGGACAGGGGGATGGTGACGGCCGGGCCCGCGACCTTGCCAACGCGCCGGTCGGCGGCATTGCACGCAACCGTGAGGGCCTGGCTAGGGACAATAAAAAAGCCCGCTGCGCAGAACGCAGCGGGCTTTTAGCCAAGCAGAAGTGGATCAGGCAGCGCCTAGGGCGGCCTTGATCTGTTCCAGGGCGGTGGGGTCCTCAATGGTGGTGAGGTCGCCCGGGTCCCGGCCTTCGGCCAGTGCCTGGATGGAACGGCGCAGCAGCTTGCCGGAACGGGTCTTGGGCAGGCCGGAGATGAAGTACACGCGGCCGGGACGGGCGATGGCGCCCAGGGTCTCGTCCACCCGCTTCATCACTTCCTTCTCCAGAGCCGCCACCAGTTCGGGGGTAGCGATCTTGGCGGCGTCCTTGACCACGGCGAAAGCCACCGGGATCTGGCCCTTCAAGGCGTCGTTCACACCGACCACGGCCACTTCGGCCACCGCGGGGTGACCCTGCACGGCTTCCTCGATTTCCCGGGTGCCGAGGCGGTGACCGGCCACGTTGATTACGTCGTCGGTACGGCCCAGGATGAAGTGGTAACCCTCGTCATCCTTGATCGCCCAGTCGTAGGAGGAATAGACCTGGGGCTCGGTGAACAGGTTGAAGTAGGTGTTCACGAAGCGCTCGTCGTCGCCCCACACGGTGGACAGGCAGCCGGGAGGCAGGGGCGGCACCACGGCCAGGATGCCCTTCTCGTTGGCTTCGCACTCGGAACCGTCTTCGCGGAAGATCTTGACGTTGTAGCCATAGACCGGGAAGGACGGGGTGCCGTACTTGATCTTGGTGTCTTCGACGCCGCGCACGGTGGACAGCATGGGCCAGCCGGTTTCGGTCTGCCAGTAGTTGTCGATCACCGGCAGCTTCAGTTCGCCCATGATCCATTCGTGGGTCGGCTGGTCCAGGGGCTCGCCGGCCAGGAACAGGTGCTTGAGGCTGGACAGGTCGTACTTGTGGATGAACTCGGTGGGGTACTTCTTCAGCACCCGGGCCGCCGTGGGGGCGGAGAACATCACATTGACCTTGTACTTCTCGACGATCTGCCACCAGATGCCGGCATCCGGACGGATCGGGGTGCCTTCGTACATGATGGTGGCCATGCCGCCGATCAGGGGGCCGTAGATGATGTAGGAGTGACCCACCACCCAGCCGATGTCGGAGGTGGAGAAGAAGGTCTCGCCGGGCTTGCCGCAGTAGATGTGCTTGATGGAGGAAGCCAGGGCCACGGCGTAGCCGCCGGTGTCACGCTGCACGCCCTTGGGCTTGCCGGTGGTGCCGGAGGTGTACAGGATGTAGGAGGGGTCGGAGGACTCCACCCAGGTCACGGGCACCTGGGCATCCATGAACTGGGCGCGCAGGGTGGCGTAGTCCACGTCCCGGCCTTCGACCTTGTTGAAGGCCTTGTCCAGGCCGCGGTCCACCATCAGCACCTTGGCGGGCTTGTGCTCAGCCTGGTTGATGGCGTCGTCCAGCAGGTGCTTGTAGGGCACGGCCTTGCCGCCGCGCATGCCGGCTTCGGCGGAAACGATCAGCACCGGCTTGGCGTCGTCGATACGGGTGGCCAGGGAGCCGGAGGCGAAGCCGCCGAACACCACGGAGTGGATGGCGCCGATGCGGGCGCAGGCCAGGATGGCGAAGCAGGCTTCGGCGATCATGGGCATGTAGATCAGGACGCGGTCGCCCTTCTTGACGCCCAGGCTCTGGTAGATGGCGGCCATGCGCTCGACTTCGCGCTGCAGTTCGGCGAAGGAGTAGACCTTCTCCACGTCGGTTTCGGTGGAGATGAAAATCAGGGCGTTGTCGTTGGGGCGGGTCTTGGCGTGGCGATCAACGGCGTTGTAGCACAGGTTGGTCTGGCCACCGACGAACCACTTGGCAAACGGGGGACGGGAGAAATCGCACACCTTGTCGAAAGGCTTGTGCCAGTCGATCAGTTGGGCCTGCTCGCTCCAGAAGGCATCCGGTTGTTCGATGGATTGACGATGAAACTCTTTGTAGCTGGTCATAAGACTCCCTCTTGCGTTTGCTTCCTGCACTAACTTTTATGATCGCCGTCGGGCATCTGGGTGCTGTCTCCCGTGTGCCCGGCGTGCGTGGGTTCCGATACGGACCCTTTTAATCGTTGTTCCAGTTCTCCGACTGGAATCCCCAATTGTAATTCATAATTAAGAAAACTTAAGAGGGGCAGCAAGGCTTTTGCCAGGGCATCGGCGTGGGGCCGCAGGCCTTCCTCTTCGCCGGTCCCCAGCATGGCCAGGGCCTGTTCCAGGTCGGGAGGGGGGCCAAGCGCCGGAATGGCCACTTCAATCGGCGCCTCAGCCGCGGCCGCCTCGACCGGCGGCGGCGCCCAGACCCGGTTGCCGCCTTCGGCCCGAGCCCCTTCCATGCGCTGCACGGCCTGCTGCAACAGGGCCTCCACTCCCTCACCGCCATCATCCGGGAAACAGGCGACCCCGACGCTCACGGTCAAGGGCAGGCGCTGCCCATGAACGGCGACGTGGGAGGCCTCCACCGCCGCCCGCAGGCGCTCGGCAAAGATGACCGCGGACTCCCCCGGGGTACCGGGAGAAACAATGGCAAAAGCCTCGCCGGAAAAATGCCCCAGGCTATCTTCCTGGCGCACCTGGCCCGTCAGCATCTTGGCGAAATGGCCCTGCAACGGCGCCAGCAGGCCGGCCCCATGCTTGGCCGTGAGTACGTTCAGGTGATCGAAGCCGAGGACCAGGAAACTGACCGGGGATTTTTGCCGCCGGGCCAGGGAAATGGCCTGCTCGGCCTGGACTTCCAGGGTGCGGCGGGTGAACAGGCCGGTGACCGGGTCCCGCAGCTGTTCTTCCCGGCTGGCTTCCAGGGCCGCCTCGGTATTTTCCAACTGGGTCTGGGCTGCTCCCAGGCGCATCAGGGAGGCGACCCGGGTCTGCAGTTCGACGGTGCCGATCCCCTTGGTGATGAAGTCATTGGCCCCCAGTTCCTTGGCCCGGGCCTTGGCGGCATCGTCCTCGTCGCCGGAAATGACGATCACCGGCAACTGCCGCACGCGCCCCAGCTTGGATTGACGAATGCGATCCAGCAGGCCGAAGCCGTCCAGCACCGGCATGGACAGGTCGGAAATCACCAGTTGGATGGTGGGATCGAGCACCAGGGTCTGCCACGCGGCATCGCCATCCACCTCTTCACGGCAGTCGTAATGCTCCCGCAGGTGTTTGACGAGGGAAGCCCGCACCATGCGGGAATCATCCACCACCAGGATGCGGGGTCGGGTCGAAGGATTTTGCGGGTCGTCCATGATCAGCAAAACCGGCTCAGGCGCCGGCCATCTCCAGTCTGAGGCAGGGGCGGCCAAGTGCCCCCTGCGTAGTCGTGTCGGGAAAGCGGGAATGGGGGTTGCAGCGGGAAGAGTTGAAAAAGCGGGAAAGGTGGAAATTCTGCTTAGCGGCTTCCCACAGCCGAGCGGCAGACGAACTGCCTGCCACCGGGGTACCCGAGGACTTGCGCGAACGGGGCATGGGGTCTCTCCCTATTTTGATATTGTCCGGTGCCTACCCGCCAGGCCATAGAACTCTCTGTGCCGCGATTATAACCCTGGCCCGAGCGCAATTACGCCAGGCCAAACGCTACGCCAACGCCATTTTCAGAGACTATTACGAAAGGTTTACAACTGGCTGATTTTCAAATAGAGTCCCGGGCCATGACGGTAAAACCAAGCGTTGCCGCCCGCCTTGCTGCCGTATTTCTGGCCCTCGCCGCCCTGACCTCCCCGGTTCTCGCGGACGATTTCAACAAGGTGGAGCGAAGCGACGAACCCTCCTTCTTCAAGCGATACACCAGCGGCGTCCAGGACCTGATCATCAAGGGCTTGGAGTTCGTTGGCGTGCGTTACGTTCGCGGCGGCAACAACCCGGATTCCGGGTTGGACTGCAGCGGCTTCGTGCGCTACGTCTTCCAGGAGTCCGTCGGCCTCGTTCTTCCCCGCACCGCTAAGGAAATGAGCCAGGTGGGCCAGCAGGTCGCGGACAGCGACCTCAAGCCGGGCGATCTGGTGTTCTTCAACACCATGCGCCGGGCCTTCTCCCACGTCGGCATTTATCTCGGCAACAACCAGTTCGTGCACTCCCCTCGCCCCGGCGGCGAGGTGCGGGTGGAAGACATGCGGCAGAGCTATTGGGTCAGCCGCTACAACGGCGCCCGCCGTATCGCCGAGCAGTAATCCCTGGCGCTCACGCAGGCCACTACCAGACACCGCAGCTTTAGCCAGCCGGCACCCCAAGCTCCCCCTTCTTCTCCTTCGCATCCCGCCTTTTTGGCTTGATGCAAAATGCCGGTACAGACCAGACACTCCGCCCCTGCCCGAGGGCCAAATTCCGCCGCTTTTAAAGGTTTTTCGATGCACAAAATCCACGATGTAGACGCCCTCCTGCTGCTGGCCACCACCCTTGCTTCGAAACGGAGACCGGCCGAGCTTGTCGAGATCGTGGCCGCCATCGATTTGCTCCAGGGCAACATTCCCTCGGAAGACAAGCTGAGCGAGGCTTTCCCCCGCCTCGCCGCCCGCGGCATGATCTGCGCCGCGGAAGGCGGTTTCGCCCTGACTCCCGCCGCCCAGGAAATCATGGCCGGCCAGCCGAAAAAGGGAGAACTGGCGGAGCGCCTGTTCGGCATCAAGGACGAACTGTCCACCCAGGCGCCCAAGGATGAAAATGTCCCACTGGCGGTGCCGGTGGCCGATATCAAGGCCGCCATCCTGGCCCACCGGGAATCGGGCAAAGGTGCCGGCAAGAATCTGCTGATGCCCAAGCCCAAGGTCACCGAGCAGGACAAGCCCCGCCCCGGCCAGCGGCAACGCAAGCCCATGCCGAAGAAGCGGCGCCGGGCCTAAGCCCTTCCCACCTTCCCAGATAACTAGCCGGCGCCCCCCTCCGGGTGGCGGCGCCCTGCCCCGGCACAGGTTCTCGTGCGTTCCCGGCACGAGCTACCGTATCTTCCCGGCAGGGGATAGCACCTTGTCCCGTAGCGGCAGGTTTCAGCCTCCCCGTTGCGGGATATTCGTTTTCACCGATTCAGCATCGCTTAATTTTTCAGGGACGCCGGGCACCAGGCCGGACGTTTACACATGACCGACACCCTCCCG
>DATEZY010000096.1:0-8097 GCA_035255085.1 Azospira sp.
CTGTCGGAAAAGTGGGCCTCCCTGGTGGCCGCCGACCTGATGCGGCGGGGCGTCCGTGCCAACCAGATCCAGATCCACTCCCTGGGCAGCGAAACGGCCCCGGTCTGCAGCAATGATGCTTGCCGGGAGGCGCTGCGCCGCGTCGAGGTGCGGGAACAGGAGTAGGCACGGCCATGGCTATTTTGCGCAGCCAGCTCAGCACTTTCCGCTGGCGCACCCGCGCCACCCTCTGGCTGGCGGCCCTGGGGGCCGGCTTGAGCGTGGTGATGTTCGCCAAACTGGCGGATTGGGCCCTGGGCCTGTTCTACCTCCTCACCGCCAACCGTCCCTGGCTGGTTTTCCTGCTGACGCCGTCGGTGGGGATGGCGACAGTCTGGCTGACCCTGCGCTACGTACCCGGCGCCCAGGGGAGCGGCATTCCCCAAGTCATCGCAGCGACGAAGCTGGTGGCCCGGGGTGCGCCGGTAAAGACCCTGGTCTCCCTGCGCATCGCCCTGGGCAAGGTGCTGCTGGGAGCCTTTGCCCTCATCGGCGGTTTTTCCGCCGGACGGGAAGGCCCGTCGGTCCAGGTGGCGGCTTCGATCGTCCACGCCGCTCACCGCTTCCTGCCCCATTGGCGCGCCTTGCGCCCCCAGGACCTGCTTATCGCCGGCGGCGCGGCGGGGGTGGCGGCGGCGTTCAACACGCCTCTGGCCGGCATCGTCTTCGCCATCGAAGAACTCGGACGCCGCCTGGAAACGCGTACCAGCGGGGTGCTGGTCAGCACCATCATCCTTTCCGGCCTGGTCGCCATCGCCCTGCTCGGCAACTACAACTATTTCGGCTCCCTGAGGGTGGGGGCCGTGGATCGGGCCATCATCCTGCCGATTCTGGTTGGCGGCATCCTCTGTGGCCTGCTCGGCGGGCTGTTCAGTCGTATGCTGCTGTGGCCGGTGCAAGGGAATTTCCCTGGCTTGTGGCAATGGCGCCGCCGCTCTCCGGTGCTGTTTGCCGGTGCTTGCGGCTTGCTGGTGGCGGCGATCGGCTGGGTCAGCGGCGGCCAGTCTTTCGGCAGCGGCTACGCCATGACCTCCCAGGTAGTGGCCGGCGATGCGACCCTGCCCTGGTTTGCTCCTCTGGCCCGTTTTCTGGCGACCGCCCTTAGCTACTATTCCGGCATCCCGGGCGGCATCTTTGCCCCTTCCCTGTCCATCGGCGCCGGGCTCGGATCGAACCTCTCCCTACTGCTTGCCCAGGTCCCCACGACCCAATTGATCGCCCTGTGCATGGCGGGCTTTCTTGCCGCGGTCACCCAGTCGCCGATCACGTCCGCCATCATCGTCATGGAAATGATCGACGGCCATGAGATGGTGATCAGCCTGATGGCGGTCACCGTGCTGGCCAAGGCCGTCAGCTCCCGGCTTAGTCCGGAGCTGTATCAGCAGCTGGCCCTGGCCTGGCTGCCTGCCCCGTCGACGGTGCCATCGCTACCGCCGAGTGGCCCCCAGCCTACCCCAGGGAAGGCTGGCCGCCCTGAGGCTTAGGTGGGGCGGAGCGCTCAGGCTACCCCCTCCCCATCATGCCGGGGCCGTGGCATGGCGATACACTGGCCTTTTTGTGCGGTCCATTGCCATGACTCGCTCCCTCCGCCTCATCGGTGCTGCCAGCGGTGTTGGCGCCCAGGATCCGGGCTGTCATGCCGGGCCCACAGCCCTGCATCGGGCCCATGCCTTCGATGACCTGAACCGGCGCCCGGACCTGACCTGGGGCGATACCCTCTTTCCCCGCCAGCGCCTGCCGGGCAGGGTGGCCGAAGTAGCGGACCTGTGCCAGCGCCTGGCCACCGAAGTGGCGGAAACCCTGGCGCGGGGCGAGACGCCGGTCGTGCTGGGTGGCGACCATTCCTGCGCCATCGGCACCTGGAGCGGGGTGAAGTCCCGCAGCGCGCCACCCATCGGCCTGCTCTGGCTGGATGCCCACCTCGACAGCCATACCCCGGAGAGCAGCCATTCCGGCGCGATCCACGGCATGCCCCTGGCCTGCCTGCTGGGCCAGGGCGACCGGCGCCTGGTGACGGTCGCCGGCCCCGCTCCCAAGCTGTTGCCCGAGCACGTGGCCCTGATCGGCGCCCGCAGCTACGAGCCGGAGGAGGCCGAATTCCTCGGGCGCCTCGGGGTGCGGGTGTTCGGTGCGGAGGAGGTGGGGCGGCGCGGCCTGCCCGCGGTGTTCGCCGAGGCCCTGGCCCGGGTGCGCAGCGCTCCCGGGGGCTATGGTCTGAGCCTGGACCTGGACGTGCTCGATCCCCGGGAAGCCCCAGGGGTGGGCAGCCCGGAACCGGAAGGACTGAGCCAGACCGAACTGATGCCCTGCCTCGCCGGCCTGGCCGGCGATCCCCGGCTATTGGCCCTGGAAGTGATGGAATTCAACCCGGACCGGGATGCCGGCGGGCGCACCGCCGCCCTGCTGGCCCGGGTGATCGGAGCGGTGTTCCCCCGGGACTGACGGGGAACCGGCGTGGCAGGGCAGCGGGACCTCCCTGATCCCAGAAGTTGCACCGAGTTGGTGCCAATGGCTTGATTTGTTGGGTATTTGGCAGCTAATCGTCAGCTTTTCGAGAGGCGAAAACGGCTATACTGGCGCGTTTTTTAAATCCGCCCCTTTTCCAGATTCTTGCCCGGGTTCCTGACATGACCACCCTCCTGGCCTTCGTCATCCTCTATCTGCTGGTGTCCATCGGCATCGGCCTGTTCGCCGCCACCCGGGTGCATAGCGCCAAGGACTTCGCCGTGGCCGGCCGCCACCTGCCCCTGCCGGTGGTCACCGCCACCGTCTTCGCCACCTGGTTCGGCGCCGAGGCGGTGTTCGGCGTCTCCGCCACCTTCGTCAAGGACGGCCTGCGGGGCGTGGTCGCCGACCCCTTCGGCTCCTCCCTGTGCCTCATCATCGCCGGCTTCTTCTTCGCCAAGTATCTCTA
The DNA here is from genome assembly GCA_035255085.1 of Azospira sp. Classification (GTDB taxonomy): domain Bacteria; phylum Pseudomonadota; class Gammaproteobacteria; order Burkholderiales; family Rhodocyclaceae; genus Azospira. The sequence goes on from DATEZY010000096.1 coordinate 2,954, forward strand.
CAAGCTCAACATCCTGACCCTGGGCGACTACTTCCGCCTGCGCTACAACCGCACCGTGGAAGTGCTCACCACCCTTTGCATCGTGGCTTCCTATCTGGGCTGGGTCTCGGCCCAGATCAAGGCCCTGGGTCTGGTCTTCTCCGTCGTCACCAACGATGCGGTGTCCCAGACCGCGGGCATGATCCTGGGGGCGGCCATCGTCCTCACCTACACCACCTTCGGCGGCATGCTCTCCGTGGCCATCCTGGACTTCGTGCAGATGGGCATCATCATGGGCGGCATGCTCTACATCGCCTACGTGGTCAGCGGTAACACCGGCGGCGTGGCCCCGGTGCTGGAGCACGCCCGGGCTGCCGGCAAGTTCGAGTTCTTTCCCCAGGCCAGCCTCACCGAATGGCTGACCTTCCTCGGCGCCTGGCTGACCATGATGCTGGGCTCCATTCCCCAGCAGGACGTGTTCCAGCGCATCACCTCGGCCAAGAGCGTGAAGGTGGCCCTGTGGGGCTCCTTCCTCGGTGGCAGCATCTACTTCTGCTTCACCTTTGTACCCATGTTCATCGCCTATTCGGCCACCATCATCGATCCCGAGCGCTTCCTCGCCCTGATGCAGACCGACTACCAGCGGGTGCTGCCGATGCTGGTGCTGGACTACACCCCGGTGGCGGCCCAGGTGATCTTCTTCGGCGCCGTACTCTCGGCCATCATGAGCTGCTCCTCGGCCACCCTGCTGGCCCCCTCCGTGGCCTTCTCCGAGAACATCGTGCGCGGCTTCTATCCTCAGATGCGGGACCACCACTTCCTCTGGGTGATGCGCGTCACCATCGTCTGCTTCGCCGCCGTGGTGCTGGCCTTCGCCCTGTCCACTAACGCTTCGATTTTCAAGATGGTGGAGAACGCCTACAAGGTCACCCTGGCCGGCGCCTTCGTGCCCCTCTTCGCCGGCGCCCTGTGGAAGCGGGCCAACGGTCAGGGCGCCCTGGCCGCCATTTTCGGCGGCCTGTTCACCTGGCTGCTGGTTGAAGTGCTGATCGGCGAGGCCAGCCCGGTGCCGCCCCAGTTGCTGGGCCTGGCCGCCTCCTGCCTGGGCATGGTGGTGGGCTCCCTGCTGCCCCAGTGGGTGGGCCGTCCCGGCCACCCGGCGCCGCTGCACGAGCACCACGCCGCCGCCCACACCCATCACGGCGGCGAACCCCTGCACCACCACTCCTCCTAGGGCTTTACGGCGCCCCCACGGCGGTATTCCACGGGGGTAGAATGGGCCGGTCCCCTGGATCGAGACCGCCCCACCATGGCCCTGCTCGAAATCCGCCACGTCACCCGCCGCTTCGGCCAGCTCGAGGCGGCGAAGGATGTCTCCCTGGCCATCGAGGCCGGGGAGTTCTTTACCCTGCTCGGCCCCTCGGGCTGCGGCAAGACCACCCTGTTGCGCATGATCGCCGGCTTCGACGCGCCGGACGAAGGCGACCTGCTGCTCGATGGCCGACCCCTGGCCGGCATTCCCCCGGAAAAACGCCCCATCCACACGGTTTTCCAGAGCTACGCCCTGTTTCCCCACATGACGGTGGCCGGCAATATCGCCTTCCCCCTGGAAATGGCGGGCAAGTCCCGGGACGAGGTGCGTCGCCGGGTGGGGGAGGCCCTGGCCCTGGTGCACCTGGAGGACAAGGCCGGGGCCTATCCGGACGAGCTGTCCGGCGGCCAGAAGCAGCGGGTGGCCCTGGCCCGGGGGCTGGTGAACAAGCCGCGCCTGCTGCTGCTGGACGAGCCCCTGGGGGCCCTGGACGCCAAGCTGCGGGAGCGCATGCAGTTGGAACTGATCAGCCTGCAGCGGGAGGTGGGGGTGACCTTCGTCTATGTCACCCACGCCCAGCAGGAGGCCCTGGCCCTGTCCCACCGCATCGCCGTGATGAACGCCGGGCGGGTGGAGCAGGTGGATGCGCCCGATACCCTCTATGGCTTTCCCAACTGCCGCTTCGTCGCCGACTTCATCGGCAACATCAACCTGCTGCCGGTGGAGGTGACGGCCAGCCGCCCGGGCAACCTGCACCTGAAGTCTCCCGAGCTGGGGGGAATCCTGGCGCCGCCGGCTAAGGCCCATCCGGGGCAGAGCGGCACTTTTGCCCTGCGTCCGGAACAGGTGCGCCTCTACGGCCGGCAGGAGCCGGTGGAGTTGCATAACCGCTTTGCCGGCCAGGTCACCGACCTGCTCTACCTGGGCGACGTGACGGTGTACAAGGTGGCCCTGGAGCAGGGGCCGGTGGTGGAGGCCCTGATGGCCAACGCCGCCCCGGGCCGGGCCCGCTTCCATGAGGTGGGGGATCCGGTCACCGTCGCCTGGCGCCACGACGCCGGCCTCTTCCTCGACCGCTGAGGGCCGTCATGGCGCGCCGTTCCGCCCCCGCCACCGGCGTCGCCCAACGGGCGGTGCCCCGGGGCGACCGGCTGCTGCGCTGGCTGGTGACGGCGCCGCCGACCCTGTTCCTGGTCACCTTTTTCCTGCTGCCGGCCCTGATCGTGGTGCTGGCCTCCTTCCGCCACCCGGGGGAATTCGGTGGTCTGGCGCCCCTGGTGTTGGACGGCCGGCTGAACCTGACCCTGGAGACCTACCGCTTCTTCTTCGGCGACTGGATCTACGCCGAGATCTTCCTCAAGTCCTTCCTGGTGGCCGCCAGCACCACCCTGATCTGCCTCCTCCTGGCCTATCCCCTGGCCCTCCTGATCGCCCGCAGCCCCAAGGGGCGGCGAGACCTGCTGGTGCTGCTGGTGATCCTGCCCTTCGCCAGCAATTTCCTGGTACGAATCTATGCCTGGATGATGATCCTGGGGCCCCTCAACCTGCTGTACACGCCCTTCGCCGTGCTGGTGGGGATGGTTTATGTGCATCTGCCCTTCATGATCCTGCCCCTGTACACCAACCTGGAAAAGCACGATCCAGCCCTGCTCGAGGCGGCCCAGGACCTGGGTGCCGGGACCTGGGTGCGCTTCTGGCGCGTCACCTTCCCCCTGTCCCTGCCCGGCATCTGGTCCGGCACCGCCCTGGTGTTCATTCCGGTGCTGGGCATGTTCGCCGTGCCGGAATTGCTCGGCGGCACCGGCGACATCCTCATCGGCAACCTGATCAAGGAGCAGTTCCTGGATAACCGGGACTGGCCCCTGGGTTCCACCCTGTCCCTGCTGCTCACGGTGATGGTGCTGACCCTGGCGGGGATCGCTGCCTGGGCCGGCAGGGCCAGCCGGCGCAGGGGAAGGCGGGTACCATGAGCCGGCGTCGCCAGCCCCTGCTGTGGGCCGCCGCCCTGGCGGTCTATGCCTTCCTCTACCTGCCCCTGGCGGTAGTGGTGCTTTTTTCCTTCAACGCCTCGGAGCTCAACGCCGCCTGGGTCGGCTTCACCACCGACTGGTACGCTCGCCTGGTGCACGACAGTGACATGCTGCATGCCGCCGGCAATTCCCTGCTGATCGCCCTCACCGCCTCGTCCATCGCCACCCTGCTCGGCACCATGGCCGGCATGGCCATGCACCGCTGGCGCATCCGCTACCTGCCCTTCCTGGTGCTGACCCCGGTGGCCATGCCGGAAATCCTGCTGGGCATTTCCCTGCTGCTGTTCTTCCGCCAGGTGCTGGATCTGACCCTGGGCCTCTTCTCCATCCTGGCGGCCCACATCACTTTTTCCATCGGCTTCGTCGCGGTCATCGTGCGGGCCCGGCTGGCGGGCATGGACGAGAGCATTTTCGAGGCGGCCCGGGACCTGGGGGCCAATCCCTGGCAGACCTTCCGCCGCGTTACCCTGCCCCTGATCCTGCCCGGGGTGCTGGCCGGTTTCCTGATGAGCTTCACCCTGTCCATCGACGATTTTGTCATCACCTTCTTCGTCGCCGGGGTGGGGGTCACCACCCTGCCGCTGCAGATCTATTCCATGATCAAGGTGGCGGTGACGCCGGAGGTCAATGCGGTGTCCACCCTGCTCATGGCCATCACCCTGTCGCTGATCGCCATCGCCTCCCGCCTGGCGCCAGACCTGCTGAAAGCCCGGGAATGAAGCGCCTACTGGTCATCATCCTGCTGTTGCTAGTGCTGCCGGTGCAGGGCCAGGAGGTGCTCTATCTCTACAACTGGAACAACTACATTTCGGCCGATACGGCGCGGCGCTTTGAGGCCGCCTGTGGTTGCATCCTGAAGCAGGACTATTACTCGGACAACGAGGAAATGCTGGCCAAGCTCGATGCCGGGGCGGAGGGCTACGACCTGCTGGTGCCCACAGGCAATGCCGTGGAGGCCCTGATCCGGCGCGGCGCCTTGCGCCCCCTGGATAAGTCCCGCCTACCCCACCTGGGCAACGAGAAGAAGGAATTCCTCAATCCCTGGTACGACCCGGGCAGCCGCTACTCGGTGCCCTACGCCACTACCGTCACCCTGATCGGCTACAACGCCGACAAGCTCAGGGGCCTAGGCCTGCCCACCGACACCTGGGCCCTGATTTTCGAGCCGAAATACCTGGAAAAGCTCAAGGGCAAGGTGACGGTGCTTAACAGCCAACGGGAGCTCATGGCGGCGGCGATGAAGTACCTGGGCTATTCGGTGCAGGACACCGACCCGGCCAAGTGGGAACAGGCCAAGCGCCTGATCCTGCGTGCCAAGCCCTACTGGGCCACCTTTTCCAACAGCACCTACATCAAGGACTTGGCCATCGGCACCATCTGGGTTGCCCATGGCTACTCCAACGACATGTGGCGGGCCCAGCAGGATGCGCGGGAGGCGAAGCGGCCCTTCACCATCGACTTCACCACCCCCCGGGAGGGGGCGGTGCTGGCGGTGGACAACTTCGTCCTGCACCGCTCCGGCCGGCATCCCGACCTGGCGTTGAAATTCATCGACTTCATGCTCGACGGCACTAATGCGGCCGACGTCTCCAATCTCATCGGGGCCGGCAATCCCAATGCCGCCGCCATGGAGCATCTGCGCCCGGAAGTGGCAGGTAACCCGGGCATTTTCCCGCCGCCGGCGGACCTGGTGCGCCTGGAAATGCTGCGGGACTTCGATCCGGCCCTGCGCCGCGTCCTGTCGCGCATGTGGACCCAAATCAAGGTGAAATAAGGGGGGAGGAGGGGAGGTGGGACGGCGGGGAAGCGGGAGAAAAGGCCAA
>DATEZY010000097.1:0-37851 GCA_035255085.1 Azospira sp.
TCGCGTGCCCGAAAAATCCGGGAACGTACCGTGCCGATGGGACAATCCATAATGCGGGCGATTTCTTCGTAACTGAGCCCTTCGAGTTCCCGTAGCATGATGGCGGTTCGCAATTCCTCCGGCAATGCTTCCATGGCAGCATTGACTGTTTCGCCAATCTGCTTGGAAATCAGCATGTTTTCGGGGGTATTGATGTCCCGTAACTGCTCGCCGTCCTCGAAAGTCTCAGCCTCGTCCGAATCAAACTCCGTCGAAGTCGGCGCCCGCCGACCTTGGGCCACCAGGTAATTTTTTGCCGTATTTATGCCAATACGGTAAAGCCAGGTGTAGAACGCGCTATCTCCCCGAAAGGACGGCAAAGCCCGATAGGCTTTGATAAAGGCCTCTTGGGCGACGTCTTCCACTTCGGCTGGATCGCGGATAAACCGGGAAAGCAAGCGTCCGAGTTTGCGCTGGTACTTTGCTACCAGCAGCTCGAAGGCTCGCTTGTCACCGGATTGCGCCCGCTCGACCAGCTTTTGGTCAATCTCGCGTTCGCTCATGCTGTTTGAATGCCTTTTATGGATGGTTTTGATGGGCAGACGAAGTATAACGCAAGCCGTCGCAACCGCCGCAATGCACCAAACCGATGAACTAAGAATACGACCAACGTCCTAAAAATAGGTTCAGCCGCCATCCTGCTCTTCCCTTGTTTGGCGCGCGCTTCCCCGAAAATGCCCAGCCGGGGCGTGCTATAGTTCCCCCTCACGTGATTCCCGCGGATTGGCTCAAGAGAAGGCTCTATCGTGGTTCAGCACTTTGACGTATTGATTATCGGCAGCGGTCTGGCAGGACAGTCCGCGGCACTTCGGTTGGCGGATTCCCGCCGTGTCGCCCTCATCAGCAAACGGCAGTTGGAAGACAGCGCCAGCGCCTGGGCCCAGGGAGGCATCGCTGCCGTTCTGGACAGCAAGGACTCCATCGAGGCCCATATCCGGGATACCTTCACCGCAGGGGCTTACCTCAACGACAAGAAGGCTACCCGCTTCGTTGTAGAAAATGGCCGCCGCGCCATCGACTGGCTGATCGAGCAAGGTGTTCCCTTCACCAAGGACAGCACCGGTTACCACCTGACCCGAGAGGGAGGGCACAGCGCCCGCCGGGTCATCCACGTCGCCGATGCTACAGGCCTGGCAGTACAGGATACGCTGACCCGCAAGGTACGCCGGCATCCGAATATCACGGTTCTGGAACACCACATCGCCATCGACCTGATTACCGGCGCCAAGCTGGGTCAGGGCGAAAACCGCTGTTTCGGTGCCTACGCTCTGGATACCCGCACCGGGGAAGTGATCACCATTGGTGCCCCCCATACACTGCTGGCGTCCGGCGGTGCCGGCAAGGTCTATCTGTACACCACGAACCCGGATACCTCCACCGGTGACGGTATTGCCATGGCGTGGCGTGCGGGCTGCCGTGTGGCAAACATGGAATTCATTCAGTTCCATCCGACCTGCCTCTATCACCCCCAGGCCAAGTCCTTCCTCATTTCCGAGGCAGTGCGGGGCGAAGGGGGTATCCTGCGTCTGCCGGACGGCACTCGTTTCATGCCGGCTCACGACCCCCGGGCCGAATTGGCCCCCCGGGATGTGGTGGCTCGTGCCATCGACTTTGAAATGAAAAAGCGCGGCCTGGACTGCGTTTATCTTGATATTTCGCACAAGCCGGCGGAATTCCTGCGGGAGCATTTCCCCAATATCCACGCCCGCTGCCTGGAACTGGGTATCGATATCTGCAAGGATCCCATTCCCGTTGTGCCGGCAGCCCACTATACCTGTGGCGGTATCGTTACCGACCTCCGGGCTCGTACTGATATCCCCGGTCTCTATGCGGCTGGCGAGGCATCCTGCACCGGTCTGCACGGCGCCAACCGCCTGGCCTCCAATTCACTTCTGGAGTGTGTGGTGTTTTCCGAGGCTGCCGTACGCGACATCTTGGCTCAGCCGCCGGTCACCATCCCTCCCCTGCCCCAGTGGGATGCGAGCCGGGTTTCCGACCCGGATGAGGAAATTGTCATTTCCCACAACTGGGACGAGTTGCGCCGGTTCATGTGGGACTACGTGGGCATCGTGCGCACCACCAAACGCCTGCAACGGGCTCAGCACCGCATCCGGCTGCTGATGCGGGAAATCCACGAGTACTACACCAACTTCCGCGTCAGCAACGACCTGATCGAGTTGCGCAACTTGGTCATGACCGCCGACCTGATCGTGCGCTGCGCGCTGAAGCGCAAGGAAAGCCGTGGCCTGCATTTCAGCCGGGATTACCCGGAAATGTTGCCAAAGCCCCGGGTTTCCTACCTGCGCAAGACATCCAAGCGCTAAAACTGGCTTGGCGGGCCCTCTTCGGCCCGCCAACGTAGCCATACTCTGAGCCGGCGGAAAGCTTCGGCGTTTTCCATGGAGTCAGCTAGGATCACGATCGCTCCAATTCGCCCCCCGCTTTCCGGACGGTAACGTAGCACCACTATCCACGGCCAAACCGTGGTGCTGGATAGAACCCGGGCACGCCATCCCTCTTCATCACCATCCCTCGTCCCGCATTCGAGTTCGCCTTTAGTTCCCAGGCGTAGCCATGCTACAGCACCGGGAAGCTTCTGGCGCCGTAACTCAAAAACCGCGGAGAGCACGACGAACAAGGCCAGCAGTATTCGCCAGACAATTGGCCAGGACAAAATGAAAACGCCGCCTAGGGCGGCGGCGTGGGTGGCGACGAGAATCGACGCCAGGCGACGGGAGGGATGCAGCCCTAGACGAACTGGTAACTGCACCCCGTAACTCCCATCAAATGCGTTTGAATACCAGGGAACCGTTGGTGCCACCGAAGCCAAAGTTGTTCTTCAGCGCCACGTCGATCTTCATTTCCCGTGCCGTGTTCGCGCAGTAGTCCAGGTCGCATTCCGGGTCCTGGTTGAAGATATTGATGGTCGGAGGGGAAACCTGGTGATGCACGGCCAACACGGTAAAAAGAGACTCGATACCGCCAGCGCCACCCAAGAGGTGGCCGGTCATGGACTTGGTGGAATTGACCACGAGCTTGTGAGCCGCGTCGCCAAAAGCCAACTTGATGGCATCGGTTTCGTTCTTGTCGCCCAAGGGGGTGGAAGTACCGTGAGCGTTCAGGTACTGGACCTGGTCCGCATTCACCCCGGCGTTGCGCAGGGCAGCCTGCATGCAGCGCTTGGGGCCATCGGTATCGGGGGCGGTCATGTGGTAAGCGTCACCGCTCATGCCGTAACCAATCAGTTCGGCATAGATGCGGGCACCGCGTGCCTTGGCATGCTCGTATTCTTCCAACACCAGAACGCCGGAACCCTCGCCAAGGACGAAGCCATCCCGATCCTTGTCCCAAGGACGGCTAGCCGTCAGGGGATCGTCGTTGCGGGTGGATAGGGCGCGGGCCGCGCAGAAGCCGCCAACACCCAGAGGGGTAACGGTGGATTCGGCACCACCGGCCACCATCACATCAGCATCGCCGTATTCGATAATGCGGGCGGCTTCGCCGATATTGTGGGTGCCCGTGGTGCAGGCGGTAACCAGCGCGATGTTCGGCCCCTTGAGACCGTACATGATTGACAGGTTGCCGGAAATCATGTTGATGATCGAACCGGGCACGAAGAACGGGGAAATCTTGCGTACCCCGCCACCAATGTAATCATCCTTGGTGTTTTCGATCAGCGGCAGACCGCCAATGCCGGAACCAATGGCCACGCCGATGCGTTCCGCATCGACAGGGTTGGCCTCGATACCTGCATCCTTGATGGCCTGGATGCCGGCAGCCATACCGTAATGGATAAAGGTATCCATGCGGCGGGCTTCCTTGGGCGACAGGTACTGGCCAATGTCGAAGTTTTTCACTTCGCCAGCGATGCGGGTGGGGAAAGTGGAGGTGTCGAACCGGGTGATCTGGCCGATCCCGGAGCGTCCGGCAAGAATATTTTGCCAGGCTTCTTCAACGGTGTTGCCGACCGGGGAAACGATGCCCAGGCCGGTGATGACGACTCGACGACGTGCCAAGTTCAGCTCCGGAAAAGAATTAGGGGAAATTTGAATCAGGAAGACAAGGCGGAGTTTCTTCGATCAAGGGGCCGGCACCACTGGGTGCCGGCCCCTAGGGAAGATCCGCGCCTAGAAATTACTTCTTGTGGGCGAGGATGTAATCGATCGCCTGCTGGACGGAGGTGATTTTCTCGGCATCTTCATCCGGAATTTCGGTCTCGAATTCTTCTTCGAGGGCCATCACCAGTTCCACGGTGTCCAGCGAGTCCGCGCCGAGGTCATCAACAAACGAGGAATCGTTCTTGATGTCCGCTTCGTTGACGCCAAGTTGCTCGGCAACGATTTTCTTGACGCGCTGTTCGATGTTTTCCATTAAGGGCTCCTTCCCTGTTATCGGGTGTGAAACAAACTTATCAATTCTACCAAAATGCCCCGCGCTTACCAAACGCGGGCCGACAGGCGCCTAAGCGCCTGGTTTGCATACAGGGACCAGACTAGTCCATGTACATGCCGCCATTCACGTGGAGCGTGCTCCCCGTGACATAGGCGGCTGCCGGCGAGGCCAGATAGGCCACCGCTGCAGCAATATCTTCCGGCCGGCCAAGGCGCCCCAGGGGGATGCCGGCCAGCAGGGATTCTTTCTGTTTTTCGTCCAGGGACTTGGTCATGTCAGTGTCGATAAAGCCCGGCGCAACACAATTGACGGTGATGTTACGGCTCCCCAGTTCCCGTGCTAGGGAGCGGGTCATGCCTGAAACACCGGCCTTGGCGGCACAGTAGTTGGCCTGTCCGGGGTTGCCTGCATGACCCACCACCGAGGTGATGTTGATAATGCGTCCGGTACGGGCCTTCATCATGCCGCGCATGACAGCTTTGGACAGACGGAAAACCGCCTTGAGGTTGGTGTCGATCACCGCATCCCATTCATCATCCTTCATCCGCATCGCCAGATTGTCCCTTGTGATGCCGGCGTTATTGACGAGAATGGAGATCGGGCCGAATTCTTTTTCAATGTCGCCGATGAGTGCATCCACCTGGGCCTGGTCCCGCACTTCCAGGACGGCACCTTTGCCTTTGGCTGCAGCTTCGCCCAAGTAGGCGGAAATATTGGCAGCCCCCTGGTCGCTGGTTGCGGTACCGATGACGGTGGCGCCAAGACGGGCCAGTTCCAGGGCGACGGTCTTGCCGATGCCGCGGGAGGCACCGGTAACCAGAGCAATTTGTCCTTGCAGCATGTCTTACTCCAGATTGAGGTTGGCTTCGATGGCCGCCAAATCAGCCAGAGCCACGCCATTCACGCCATCGGCGCAACGCTTGGTGAGGCCGGCTAGCACTTTGCCAGGGCCGCACTCTGCCACCAGGGTAACCCCCAGGACAGCCATTTTTTGAATGGTTTCGACCCAGCGCACCGGATTGTAGGCTTGTCGAACCAAAGCGTCCCGAATACGGGCGGGATCGGTTTCGATGGCTACGTCGACGTTATTGACCACGGAAATCTTGGGCGCTGCCAATTCGAGTTCAGCCAAGCGCGCTGCTAACTTGTCTGCGGCAGGCCGAATGAGTGAGGAATGGAAAGGGGCGGAAACCGGCAGGGCTACCGCGCGCTTGGCACCCTTGGCCTTGCACGCATCCATGGCCCGCTCCACGGCTGACTTGTGACCGGCGATAACGGTCTGCCCCGCAGCATTGAAGTTCACCGGCTCCACCACTTCACCCTGAGCCGCTTCGGCACAGGCAGCGCGGATACCATCATCGTCCAAGCCGAGAATGGCTGCCATCGCGCCAGTCCCCATCGGAACGGCTTCTTGCATGGATGCGGCCCGCAGCCGCACCAAAGGCACGGCTTCCTTGAACTCCAGCACGCCAGCAGCCACCAGGGCGGAGTATTCGCCCAGGCTGTGACCAGCCAGTACGGCCGGGGTCTTGCCACCCTTTTCCAGCCACAGGCGCCAGGCTGCGATACCGGCGGTAAGCATGACGGGTTGGGTATTGACGGTCTGTGCCAGAGCCTCGGCGGGCCCTTCAGCCACCATCTGCCACAAATCCTGGCCGAGCGCGGCGGAGGCTTCGTCAAAGGTGGCGCGGACCACGGCAGAATCTCCGTAGGCGGCCATCATGCCGACGGATTGGGATCCCTGGCCGGGAAAAACGAATGCAAAAGCCATCTATATCCCCCTAGTTGATCTTTGGAAGCGGATTATTTTGAATAATTGAGGGGCTTATGGGGCGCTCAGAACTGGAGCAGCACCGCCCCCCAGGTAAAGCCACCGCCGACGCCTTCGAGCAAGACCTTTTGTCCTCGCTGGATACGTCCATCGCGCACCGCAGCGTCAAGGGCCAAGGGAATCGATGCGGCCGAGGTGTTGCCGTGACGGTCCACTGTGACAATCACCTTGTCCATGGAGAAGCCGAGCTTTTTACCTGTAGCTTCGATGATCCGGATATTGGCCTGATGGGGGATTAGCCAATCCACATCGCCCGGAACAACACCGGCGGCAGTACAGGTCTCTGTCGCCACATCGGCCAGAACCCGCACGGCGAACTTGAATACAGCCTGGCCGTCCATGCGCAGGAAGGGGTCGCCGGTAACAGAGCCGCCTGCCACTTGGCCCGGAACGGAAAGGATGTTGTTGTAGCTACCATCGGCCCGTAGGGTGGAGGCCATAACTCCTGGAGTGTCGGAAGCTTCCAGCACCACGGCACCGGCACCGTCGCCAAACAGTACACAGGTGCCCCGGTCCTGCCAGTCGAGGATACGGGAAAAAACTTCGGCACCCACTACAAGCGCCTTTTTGTGACTACCGGACCGGATGAATTTTTCCGCAATAGTCAGGGCGTAGATGAAGCCGCTACATACCGCCTGCACGTCGAACGACGTCGCCCCCTTGTTGCCCAACTTGCTTTGCAGCAGGCAAGCGGTGCTGGGGAAGATGAAGTCCGGCGTGGAGGTGGCGACGATGATCAGGTCCAAATCGGCCGCATCAATACCGGCGTGCTCTAGCGCGCGACGGGATGCTTCCAGGCCCAGATCGCTGGCAGTCTGTCCGGGCGCGGCCAAATGCCGGGCACGAATGCCGGTACGGGTGGCAATCCATTCGTCGCTGGTATCAACACCGCGTGCCACCAAGTCATCATTCGTGACCGGGGCTCCGGGCAGGTAGCTACCAACACCGCTAATCTTCGAATACATATCAGGCGACCTCCTGGGTCGGCATCTGGGAGGCACCGCCGGGGGCGTACTGCGCCACACGTCCGGCGATGCGGGAAATGACGTTGCCCCTGGCTTCTTCAGCGGCACGCTCGATGGCGTGGCGGAAGCCGTAGGCATCGGCGGAGCCATGGCTCTTGACGACGATACCCTTCAGGCCAAGCAGGCTGGCACCGTTGTAGCGGCGGTGATCCACGTGCTTCTTGAAGCCCTTGAGTACCGGCAGGGCGAGCAAGGCCACCAGTTTGGTAAAAATATTGCGACGAAATTCCTGCTTGAGGAAAATCGATAGCATCTGGGCCAGACCCTCAGAGGTCTTGAGGGCGACGTTGCCGACGAAACCGTCGCACACTACCACCTCGGCGTCACCCTTGTAGATGCCGTCGCCTTCCACGTTTCCAACAAAGTTGAGGTCGGATTCCTTGAGCAATTCAGCGGTACGCTTGACCACCTCATTGCCCTTGATGTCCTCCTCGCCGATGTTGAGCAGGCCAACGGTGGGGCGTTCGCTATGGTCCACCGCCGATACCAGCATGGCCCCCATGATCCCGAACTGCAGCAGATGCTCGGGGGTGCAATCCACGTTAGCCCCCATGTCGAGCACATGTACATGGCCCTTGACGGTGGGTAGCACAGCGCAAATGGCGGGCCGGTCGATGCCCGGCAGCATTTTCAGGACAAAGCGGGAAATGGCCATCAGGGCACCGGTGTTCCCGGCGGAAACGCAGGCATCCGCCTCGCCTTCCTTGACCAGGTTGATGGCGACCCGCATGGAGGAGTCTTTTTTGTTGCGCAGCGCCAGGGCTGGTGGCTCGTCCATGGCCACCACCTCACTGGCGTGGTGCACGACAAGCCGTTCCGGTACGGGCGCAGGCAAGGCGGCCCGAACCTTTTCTTCCAGGCCGACGAGGATGGCACGGGCGTCCGGATTGCGACTCAAAAAGTCGAGCGCAGCCGGCACGGTCACGTCGGGACCATGATCCCCGCCCATGCAGTCAATAGCTATGGTGATTCCCATCCGAGGACTCGAATTGGGTAAAAGAAAAGGCAGGCAGCCCGCCTCAGCGAGGCTGCCTGCCTGCCTTGTCTGGGAGACTTACTCGCCCTTGGCCTTGGTGACCTTCTTGCCGCGGTAGAAACCGCTGGGGCTGACGTGGTGACGCAGGTGCACTTCACCGGAAGTGGGTTCCACGGCCAGAGAGGGGGTGGTCAGAAAATCGTGTGCACGGTGCATACCGCGCTTGGACGGGGACTTTTTGTTCTGCTGAACGGCCATAACTAGCTCCTAAAAATCAATTCACTGCGCTTGACGCTTGAGTTTCGCCAAGACGCTGAAGGGAGATTTCTCCAGGTCATCGGCTTCACCTTGCGGCAAGTCACAACTTTCATGCCGTGGCACTACAGGCAGATCAAGAATTACCTGATCCTCAATCAACGCCAAGACATCGGTTTCTTTCTGAACAGGGAGAAAGTCCCTGGTGTCGTCTTCCAGATCATCTTGAGACAACTCCCGGCCACCCCGAACCAACTCCAGAATACTTTCTGTATGGAATGGATAATCCATTCTTTCCAGACAACGCTGGCAGCGCAACGGCAAAAAACCATCCAACTGCAACAGCAGTTGGGGCTCACCCTTGGCGCTGACCCTGCCCTGAAGCCTATAGCGCACGCTACCGCCAACTTCCGCCAGCATATCGTGCGCTCGGGGCATATCTGCAACCGGAAGCTCGCCTTCGATAAGGCCCGCATCCCGTGCAAATGCCAGACTGTCAATTACAACCTGTTGCGACATAGGGGCCGGATGATATTATTTTCGGCTTAGCGTGTCAAAGAAAAACAACGGGTTTTCCGATGTATTACGTCGACAGCGCAATAACTTACCCGTGTTTTTTCTCAACCCTCCTCACCCCCACCCTTCCATTCCCATGCCCCCCCTATCCAAAGCACCGCTCATCCTGGCCTCTACCTCCCCCTTTCGCAAGGAGCTGCTAGCCCGGCTACAACTGCCTTTTGATACTGCAAGCCCGGAGGTGGATGAAACCCCTCTTGTCGGAGAAACGCCGGAACAAACGGCCCTAAGGCTCTCGGAGGCCAAGGCCAGGGTAGTGGCACACCGCTTTCCGGATGCCTTGATCATTGGCAGCGACCAGGTCGCCTGCCTGGATGGGAATATCTATGGAAAACCCGGCACTCATGAGCGAGCAGTGGAACAACTGAAGGCCATGCGGGGGCGCACGGTCAATTTTTATACCGGTCTCTGCCTCTTTAACGCCGCCACTGGCGCGACCCACCTGCGCGGCATTCCCACCCTGGTAACCTTCCGGGATTTGACGGACGGGGAAATCGAACGCTACCTGTTAAAGGAACAGCCCTACAATTGCGCCGGCAGCGCCAAGTCAGAGGGGCTTGGCATTGCCGTCATTGCCAGAATGGAAGGGGATGATCCGAACGCCCTGATTGGCCTACCCTTAATCGCCCTATGTGATTTACTAGGCGAAGAAGGCTACTCCGTTCTCTGAGAACTCCGTAAAGAACAAAAAAACATGACCATTGGAACCCTTTACCTCATTCCAGTCCCCCTGGGCGACATTCCCGCCGAAGCTGTATTGCCTCCTCCGGTATGCCAACAGGTCCGGCAATTGGGCCACTTCGTCGCCGAGCACGCCAAATCCGCGCGAGCCTTTTTCAAGTCCATCGGCATGCCTCGGCCGATTCAGGAGATTTCCGTTCAGGAATTAAATGAACACACCCACGCCAATGCCCTCCCCGGCCTGCTTGAGCCACTGCGCCAAGGGCACGATGTGGGCCTAGTTTCCGAGGCGGGATGCCCGGCAGTAGCGGACCCCGGCGCCGATTTGGTGCGCCTGGCGCAACGGGAAGGCATCCGGGTGGTACCCCTGATTGGCCCCTCCTCCATGTTATTAGCCTTGATGGGATCAGGGCTGTCCGGGCAGCGCTTTGCCTTTCACGGCTACCTTCCCGCCAAGGAAGAGGAGCGCAGCAAGCGCCTGCGGGAGTTGGAAACAGAATCTCGTCGCCAAGTCTGCACCCAGCTGTTTATTGAGACCCCTTACCGGAATCGGCAAATGCTGGAAAGCCTGCTTAAGCATTGCAGCCCGAGCACCCTGCTCTGCCTGGCCAGCGACCTGACCTTGCCCAGTGAAACGGTGAAGACCTGCAGTGTTGCAGAATGGCGCAAACAAGCGGAGCTTCCAGACTTGGAGCGACGCCCGACGGTATTCCTATTTCTCGCCCTCAAGTGACCCTTTCCGGCCAGGAGCCCGTCGCTCCCGGCCGGAAAAATCAGCGGGCCTTGGCCGAGGCAGCCAGGCCGAAGGCGTGTACCGCACCTTCCACCATGTCTGCACCAAATCGCTTGGCAAAGCGCTCGGCAATATTTTCCCGCATGGTGTAATCCAGCACCTTCTCCGCCTTGATTACATCCCGCGCTACGGATTCCACCGTCCCCAGTCCGTCGGCCAGGCCTAGTTCGATGCTACGGGCACCAGTCCAAACCAGCCCTGAATAGAGTTCAGGCGTTTCCTTGAGCCGGGTGCCTCTGCCTTGCCGCACCACCTCGATGAACTGTTTGTGGATGTCCTGCAGCATGGTTTGGGCAAATTGCTTCTGCTTGGCGTCCTGGGGCGAGAAGGGGTCAAGGAAGCCCTTGTTTTCTCCGGCAGTAAGGAGGCGGCGCTCGACGCCGAGTTTGTCCATGGCGCCGGTAAAGCCAAAGCCATCCATCAGCACACCGATGGATCCCACCAGGCTAGCCTTGTCCACATAGATCTTGTCTGCCGCTGCCGCCACGTAGTAACCGCCGGATGCGCAGACATCTTCAACTACGGCATATAGAGGCGTATCCGGGTATTTGCTGCGCAGACGCCGGATCTCGTCATTGATGATGCCGGCCTGGACAGGACTGCCCCCAGGGCTATTGATGCGCAGCACTACCCCGGCCGTCCCCTTGTCTTCGAAGGCCGACTGCAACGCATTGTTGATTTTTTCCGCACTGGCCTCGCCATTGGCTTCTATGGTTCCGTGCAGGTAAACAAGCGCGGTGTGCTTGCCATCGGTCAGCTTGTCCGGATTACCCCAGTCAACAACGACCACCAGCACCAGGGTGAGATAAGCAAAGCCCAGCAATTTGAAGAAAATACCCCAGCGCCGCCGTGTCCTCTGCTCTGCCAACGATGCAAGCGCCAGCTTTTCGAGCACCTTCCGCTCCCACTGGGAGTCATTTGGCAAGGGATTCTGGGGGGGCTGGGGAATATCCACGTAAAAACTCAATCCACTGAAATGTAATAAACCACACCATCCCGTTCTTCCAAACGCAAGGGGATCAATCCTCGCCCTTGGCAACGCCCGCCGAGGCAGTGTCCGGATTCAGGCGCGTAGAGAGCGCCATGGGTGGTGCAAATCAAGTATAACTTGGAATAATCAAAAAACTCGCCATGCTGCCAATCCAGTTCTATCGGGACATGGGCGCAGCGATTCAAGTAGCCGTAAACCTGGCCTTGGAAGCGGATGGCAAAGGCCGGCTCTTCCTTGCCATACCGATCGACCGAAAATCGCACGCCGCGACCACCGTCAAGCAAATCGCTCGAAGCACAGATCAGGCGTTGGCTTTCAGCCATGCGGAGAGCTCAGTAACGCGAGAAAAGGTAGCCAGTGGTGACTGGGATGCCAGGGCATCCGGCTCATGGGCGCCATAGCTCACCGCCAGGGAGGCGACCCCGGCGTTGGCGGCCATCAGCAGGTCATGGGTGGTATCGCCAATCATCACCGTCGCCTGCCGCTGCACCCCCAGCTCCTCCATCAATTCCTCAAGCATTTGGGGGTGGGGCTTGGAGAAACACTCATCGGCACAGCGAGTTGCGTGAAAGTGCGGCCCAAGGCCGCTGACCTCGAGGGCTCGAGCCAGGCCAACCCGGCTCTTACCTGTTGCTACCGCCAGGAAGTGTCCGGCATCTTTCAGTTCCCGGATTAATTCCGGCACACCGGAAAAAAGTGTCAGCTCGTGATCCCGGGGTAGATAGTGATGGCGATAACGTTCCACCATGCGCGGATAGTCCGAGGCAGCCAGCGCCGGCACCGCCAGGCGCATGGCATCTTCCAGGCCGAGACCGATCACGTGACGTGCCTGGGCATCGGTCGGCTCGGGTAGCCCCAAGTCGCGGCAGGCCGACTGAATGGCAGTAACGATGGCGGCAGCCGAATCCATCAAGGTGCCGTCCCAGTCAAAGACTACAAGTTCAAAACGTTTCGCCATAATCCTTGCTTTCCCGTTCCGATAAGTGGGCCAAAAAAGCCCCCAGGGGTTCCGGCAGAGGCGCTTCCAGGGAGAGAGGTTCCCCGGTAATCGGGTGCGCAAAATCCATTTTCCAAGCATGGAGGAACATGCGCTTGAGCCCCTCCTTGTGCAAGGACTTGTTTAGGGCGAAATCCCCGTATTTTTCGTCCCCCAGAATCGGGTAGCCGAGATGGGAAAGGTGAACCCGAATCTGGTGGGTGCGGCCTGTCTTCAACTGGGCCTCCAGCAAGCTGAAGCGCTCCCAGCGCGCCAGTAGCCGGAATACCGTGTGGGACGCCTTGCCTTCCGGATTAACGCTGACCCGACGCTCCCCGTTCTCGAGCAAATACTTGAGCAGGGGCAGGCGGACATTGCGTAGCGGGTCCATCCAGCGCCCCTGCACGGCGACCAAGTAGCGTTTGTCTGCCCCCCGGCCCTGTCCGCCCTCGCGAAACATGTCATGCAGAGCGGTGAGAGCAGAACGCTTCTTGGCCACTAGCAGGATTCCTGATGTCTCCCGGTCCAGGCGATGGGCCAATTCCAGTAATTTGGCCTGGGGGCGCTGCTGGCGGAGAGCCTCAATAACACCGAAGGAGACACCGCTGCCGCCATGAACGGCGATTCCCGCCGGCTTGTTGATCACCAGCAGGGCGTCATCCTCATAGAGAATGGGAAGATCGGCCTTCATCGCCTGGCCGGCCACCTCGGCGGCCAAGACCTCTTCGACCTTGGCCGAGACGCGAATGGGCGGCAGGCGCAAGACATCCCCTACCTGGATGCGATAGGCAGCATCGGCTCGCTTCTTGTTTACCCGCACTTCACCACTACGCAGAATGCGGTAGACGTGACTCTTGGGGACGCCTTTACAGACCTTGAGAAGATAGTTGTCGAGGCGCTGCCCCTCTTCTTCTTCCGTGACAACGGCGTGTGTTACGGAATTTTTGCTTACTTCGGGCATTTTTAATATACTGGACTGGATTTGCGTCTTGGCTTGAAAGAGGCGCTACGCCGTAAGACCGGCCAGGGTTCGCAGCATTGCTTGACGCGCCATAAGGCGACATGAACCTTCCGGCAGGCCACAGTGGTTTCACTTGCGCCGACCTGTGCAAGATCGTGCCAACGCAAATCGGAACTGGTTAAGTTCGCTCACCAAAAGTAGCGATACTACTTGATTTGCGCGCTCCGAGCACGTACGGATTCCCCCAGGCAAATTCCCCGGCCCCCATTTTTCGGGCCCGCTGCGAGAATTTCAGCGAATATTTTTTCGATCTTTCCACCATTAGTTGCCATTCCTGAATTGCCGATGAAATACCTCGACAACAACTAATCGTGTCGCTACCTGCGTAGGGACTTCGCCCGTGCTGCCAGCGCGGGAGCCCACCGAATGAAACGCATGCTTTTCAATGCGACACAGGCCGAAGAACTCCGTGTCGCCATTGTCGATGGCCAGAAACTGATTGACCTCGATATAGAATCGGCCGCCAAAGAACAACGCAAGAGCAACATTTACAAGGGTGTCATCACCCGCATCGAACCCAGCCTGGAAGCGGCTTTCGTCAATTACGGCGAAGAGCGTCACGGCTTTCTCCCGTTCAAGGAAGTTTCGCGCGCCTATTTCCAACCTGGTGTTGAAGCCGGCAAGGCCTCCATCAAGGAAGCCCTGAGGGAAGGCCAGGAAGTCATCGTCCAGGTCGAAAAGGACGAGCGTGGCAACAAGGGCGCAGCCCTTACCACCTTTGTTTCCCTGGCCGGCCGTTATTTGGTTCTGATGCCCAATAACCCCCGGGGCGGTGGCGTTTCCCGTCGCGTTGAAGGCGACGAGCGTGCTGAACTGCGCGACCTGATGGATCAGCTGCAAGTCCCTGGCGGCATGAGCCTCATCGCTCGCACGGCGGGTATCGGTCGCTCCCTGGAAGAACTCCAGTGGGACTTGAACTACTTGATGCAACTGTGGAGCGCCATTGAAGGGGCTGCCACGTCCCAGTCCGGTCCCTTCCTGATTTACCTGGAAGGCAGCCTGGTCATTCGCGCCATCCGTGACTACTTCCAGCCGGATATTGGCGAAATCCTGATCGATACCGACGAGGTTTACGAGCAAGCCCGGGCCTTCATGGAAACGGTCATGCCCGCCAACGTCAATCGGGTGAAGCTGTATCGGGACGACGTCCCCCTCTTCTCCCGCTTCCAGATCGAACACCAGATCGAATCGGCCTACTCCCGCCAGGTGAACCTGCCCTCCGGCGGCGCCATCGTCATCGACCATACGGAAGCCCTGGTGTCGGTGGACGTAAACTCCGGCCGCGCCACCCGTGGCCAGGATATCGAGGAAACGGCCTTCAAGACCAACCAGGAAGCGGCCGATGAAATGGCCCGCCAACTGCGCTTGCGCGACCTGGGTGGCCTGATCGTCATCGACTTCATCGACATGGAAAGCCCGCGCAACCAGCGCGAGGTGGAAAATCGCTTGCGCGATGCCCTGCGCCATGATCGCGCTCGGGTACAAATGGGCAAGATCAGCCGCTTTGGCCTGATGGAACTTTCCCGCCAGCGCCTGCGTCCCGCTCTGGCTGAAACCAGCTACATCCCCTGCCCGCGTTGCACCGGAACGGGTCACATCCGCTCCACCGAATCCGCAGCGTTGCATATCCTGCGCATCCTCGAAGAGGAGGCCATGAAGGACAACACCGCCGCCGTGCATGTACAAGTGCCGGTGGACGTGGCTACCTTCCTGCTCAATGAGAAGCGCCCCGACATCCAGGCCATTGAACTGCGGCACAAGGTCAATATCCTGTTGATCCCCAATATTCACCTGGAAACTCCGGCCCACACCATCCTGCGCCTGCGGCACGACGATCTGAACCAGGAAGACCTGCAGCAACCGTCCTACCGCATGATGGAAGCGCCGGCAGAAGAAGTAAGGCAGGCCAACGCCCAGGGTGAAGCCGCCAAGCCGCGCCAGGAAGCCGCGATCAAGCACCTGACGCCGGAACAACCGGCCCCGATGGCGGCCGAAAAGCCCGCCGCTACGGCCCCGAAGGCCGAAGCCGGCATCATCAGCAAAATTTTCTCGTGGTTCCGCGGCAATCGCCAGCCCGAGCCCACTCCCGAACCCGCGGCTCCCGCTCGGAACAAGGGGCGTACCCAGCAGCGTGACGGCCAGCCTCGGGGCGAGCAACGCGGTGAAGGTCGTGGTCGCGGTCGCGGTCGCGGTCGTAGCGAAGGTGAAGGCCGTGAAGGTCGCGGGGAACGTAGCGAACGCAATGACGCACGCCAAGAGCGTCAGGAACGCCAACAGCGTCAAGAAACCGCCGGCGAGCCCCGTGAGCCACAACAACCGCGCGAAGGTCGTCGCCAACGGGGCGAACGCTCCCAGCAGGCTGGCGAGCAGCCGCGCCAGGAGAAGCAGGAGCGTCGGGAGCGTCAGCCCCGGGGTGAGCGGGCCGCGGAAGAGAAGGCCGCCCAGGCTTTAGTGAATGCCACCGCGGAAAACATCGCCAGCGAAACGCCGAACCAAGCACCTAGCGGTGAGGAGACCGGTGGTCGCGGCCGCCGTGGTCGCCGTGGCGGTCGCCGGGAACGTGGTGAGCGTCGTCCGGAAGCGGTCGGCGCTGAAGGCGAGATCCTGAACGTCGCGACTGAAGCGGTTGCCGTCGAGACCGTAGCCGCTCCTACTCCTGAAGTCGTGCCTGCAGCCCCGGAACGGGAAGTCGCTGCGGTTGCCGCTCCTGAAGCTATTCAGGCTGAAGTAGCCGCCCCCGCTATCGAGCCGGTGCCGGTTATGGAAGCGGTAGCTGTAACCCCGGTGGTAGCGGAAGTCACCCCCGAACCTGTTGCTGTCGAGCCCCCCGTCGTGAAGGTCGAAGCCGAAGTTGCCGCGCCGACGCAGATTGCACCGGCCGTTGAGACGGAAGTGACGGCGCCTGCAGCCTCCCAAGCTGCAGGCCCTGCAAAAGCAGAGGGGGGTCTCGGTCAGGCGCTTTCCGGTGCCGGTTTGGTCATGGTAGAAACCACCTCCCAGGCTCAGCCCATCGTGGCGCCTACGCCGGAGCCTCGTGGCCGCAAGGTACGGCCGGTAACTGTGGTGGTCAGCGACGAGCCGCTACAACTGGTGGAAACCCAGAAGTAAGGGGATACAAACAGGAACTCACCAAGGCCTTTCAGGCCTTGGTGGTGAATTTGGCTGGGGTATGCGGGACCGGGCGGTCCTCATACCCCAGTTCGCGTTTTATGGACTCGACCAGGCCCTGGGAGGCATCCTCCACCATATCCAGGACGATGTCGAAACCGTGGCCCAAGCCGTAATACGGATCCGGTACTTCCTCGTCATCGAAATTACGGGCGTAGCTCATGAAGAGCTTGAGGCGATGCTGGCGCTCTGCGGGGCAGAGCGTACGCAGGACATCGAGATTCCCCCGGTCCATCGCCAGGATCAGGTCGAAATACTCCATGTCATCCGGGGCCACCTTGCGTGCCCGGATCCCAGAAAGGTCATATCCCCGCTCGGCGGCGGCACGCTGGGTGCGGGGGTCCGGGGACTCGCCGGCGTGATAGCCGTGGGTGCCGGCCGAATCAATCAATACCTTGTCTTCCAGGCCGTGGTTCCGCACAAAATGCCGGAAAACACCCTCTGCCGTGGGGGAGCGGCAAATGTTGCCCATGCAGACGAAAAGGACTTTGGTCATACATCCTCCCTGTCGTGGACTGCAGCGCCGAATGCCTGCTCCTTCAATTTGAAGAGTTCGTTGCGAGTTTCGGCGGCTTTTTCAAATTCCAGGTTTTTAGCATATTCAAGCATCTGCTTCTCCAGACGCTTGATTGTCCGTGAGAGATCCTTCTCGCCCATTGTTTCATAAATGGCCTGCTGCTGGGCAGCCTTCAATTCCTTCTGGGCAGCGTCTGGATCGTAGACACCGTCGATGATGTCTTTGATCCGCTTGTTAACTCCTTTGGGAGTGATGCCATGGGCTTCATTATGGGCGATCTGCTTGGCCCGCCGACGCTCGGTCTCTTCCATGGCGCGGCCCATGGAGTTGGTGACTCTGTCTGCATAAAGAATGGCGGTTCCGTGTAAATTCCGGGCTGCTCGGCCGATCGTCTGGATAAGGGAACGCTCAGAACGCAGAAAGCCCTCCTTGTCCGCATCGAGAATGGCAACCAGGGAGACTTCGGGAATATCCAAACCCTCTCGCAACAGGTTGATGCCGACCAGGACATCGAACTCCCCCAAGCGCAGGTCACGGATGATTTCGACCCGCTCCACGGTATCGATGTCCGAATGCAGATAACGCACCTTGATACCGTTTTCCCGCAGGTAATCGGTGAGGTCCTCTGCCATGCGCTTGGTCAGGGTGGTCACCAGCACCCGTTCTCCGGCCTTGATGCGCAAGCGCACTTCGGACAACAGATCATCCACCTGAGTAGAGGCCGGGCGCACCATTACCACCGGATCTACCAACCCCGTAGGACGCACCACCTGCTCCACAACCTGGCCCTGATGGGTCTGCTCGTAATCTGACGGGGTGGCCGATACGAATATCGTCTGCCGCATCAGTCCCTCGAATTCCTCGAATTTGAGGGGGCGGTTATCCAGGGCCGAAGGCAGGCGGAAGCCGTATTCCACCAGATTTTCCTTGCGGGAGCGGTCGCCCTTGTACATGGCCCCCACCTGGCCAATCGCCACGTGGGATTCGTCGATGAACAGCAGAGCATCCGGCGGCAGGTAGTCCAGCAGGGTCGGCGGTGCTTCCCCGGGCTTGCGGCCGGAAAGATGGCGGGAATAGTTCTCGATGCCCTTGCAAAAACCCAGCTCGTTGAGCATCTCCAGATCGAAGCGGGTGCGCTGCTCAATGCGCTGGGCCTCTACCAGGCGCTGCTCCTTGTGGAAGAACTCCAGGCGCTTGCGCAGCTCCTCCTTGATGCTCTCCACGGCCCGCAATACCGTGGCCCGGGGAGTCACGTAGTGACTGGAGGGGTAAATAGTGAAGCGGGGCAGCTTGTGCAGCAGGTGCCCGGTAAGGGGGTCGAACAGCTGCAGGGTTTCCAGTTCGTCATCGAACAGGCAGACCCGGATGGCGTGCTCCGCATGTTCGGCCGGAAAGATGTCGATAACGTCGCCCCGCACCCGGAAGGTGCCGCGCTGAAAATCCACCTCGTTGCGCTCGTACTGCATTTCCGAGAGGCGCTTGATGATGTCCCGCTGGCCGACCTTATCCCCTACCCGCAGGTGCAGGATCATGTTGTGGTAATCGTCTTTGTCACCAATACCGTAGATGCAGGAGACGGTGGCGACGATCACCACATCGCGCCGTTCCAGCAGGCTCTTGGTGGCCGACAGCCGCATCTGCTCAATGTGGTCGTTGATCGAGGAATCCTTCTCGATGAACAGGTCCCGGGACGGGACGTAGGCTTCCGGCTGGTAGTAGTCGTAGTAGGAGACGAAATACTCCACCGCATTGTCTGGCAGGAATTCGCGGAATTCGGAATAAAGCTGGGCAGCCAGAGTCTTGTTCGGCGCCAGGACCAGGGCCGGCCGCCCGGTGCGGGCGATGACGTTGGCCATGGTGTAGGTCTTACCGGAACCGGTAACGCCGAGAAGCGTCTGGAAGGCCAAGCCATCCTCCAGCCCTTCCAACAGCAGGCGAATGGCCTCAGGCTGATCTCCGGCGGGGGGAAAGGGCTGATGCAGCCGATAGGGGCTGCCAGGAAAAGTCACGACTTCAGCTGGTTGCGGACTGCTGTTGGGGGTGGTGCTCATGTTAGAATTATCCGTTGCGCCTGTTGCCTGCCCACTGAAACAATAGGGGAGCAGAACAACTTGTATGCGCACATTATTCACCAACTCGCGGTACGGCGCATGGCGCAGTGCCGCATGACTGGCACAACAGGAGCATTGCATGAGTTCGTCGATCTTTGCTTCCGTGGAGATGGCTCCGCGGGACCCGATTCTTGGTCTGACCGAGGCGTTCAACGCCGACACCCGTACTACCAAGGTTAATCTGGGCGTTGGCGTCTATTACGACGACAACGGCAAGATTCCCCTCCTCGCCGCCGTCAAGGCCGCCGAGAAGGTTCGCCTGGAAGCCATGCCCCCCCGCGGCTACCAGCCCATCGAAGGTCTGAACGCCTATAACCAGGCCGTGCAGAACCTGCTGTTCGGCGCCGGTTCCGAACTGCTGACCGCTGGCCGCGTGATTACCGCAGAGGCCCTGGGTGGCACCGGCGCTCTGAAGATCGGCGCCGACTTCCTCAAGCGCCTGTCCCCCAATGCCAAGGTTTACATCAGCGACCCGTCCTGGGAAAACCACCGGGCCCTGTTCGAATCCGCCGGTTTCGTGGTGGAAAACTACCCCTACTACGACGCTGCCACCCGGGGCGTGAACTTTGCCGGCATGAAGTCCTTCCTGGAGGGCCTGGCCGCTGGTTCCATCATCATCCTGCACGCCTGCTGCCATAACCCCACCGGTGCCGACCTCTCCGACGCCCAGTGGCAGGAAGTGGTAGACGTGTGTAAGGCCAAGGGCCTGGTGCCCTTCCTGGACATGGCCTATCAGGGCTTTGCTGACGGTATCGATGCTGACGCCGTGGCGGTGCGCGCCTTCTCCGCCTCCGGCCTGCAGTTCTTCGTTTCCAGCTCCTTCTCCAAGAGTTTCTCCCTTTATGGCGAGCGCGTCGGTGCCCTGTCCGTGGTCACCGCCAGCAAGGAAGAATCCGCCCGTGTGCTGTCCCAGGTGAAGCGCGTCATCCGCACTAACTACTCCAACCCGCCCACCCATGGTGGCGCCGTGGTAGCTGCCGTGCTGTCCACCCCCGAACTGCGCCAGATGTGGGAAGACGAACTGGCCGGCATGCGCGACCGCATCCGCGCCATGCGTGTGGCTCTGGTGGATAAGCTCAAGGCCAAGGGCGTGGCCCAGGACTTCTCCTTCGTGGTGAAGCAGCGCGGCATGTTCTCCTACACCGGCCTCACCTCCGCCCAGGTGGATGTGCTGCGTAACGAATTCGGTATCTACGCCGTCGGTACCGGCCGCATCTGTCTGGCAGCACTGAACAACAAGAACATCGACGCCGTGGTCGATGCCATTGCTGCAGTGGTGAAGAGCTAAGTTGCGTTAGCACCAAGAAAAAGGGCGAGGCCGCGGCCTCGCCCTTTTTATTTCCCGTGAATTGCTGCTGTTGCCTAGCGCCGCCCCGGCTGCAACAAGGGCTCGGCCAAAGACCCGCGCAGGGCTACCGGCATCCGCATCTGGTTAGCCGAACTGCGCATGACCACCTCCAAAGCACCATCCAGCTTGCCCGCCTCGCCTACGGCCAGTTTGCCGGCAGCCTGCAAGGGGCCTGCATTGAGTTGCACATCACTCAATTGAAGGCCTTTGGGGTCGAAGCGGAACCGGCCGCCCAACTGCTCGAAACGGGTTTCGCCCCCCTTGATGGTAGGAGCAGCGGAGCGACGAACCGCTTCAGCCAGATCCATATTGCCGATCAGGCCACGACCCACGGTAAAAGCCCCCTCCCCCTGCAGTTGGGAGATCATCTGGGGCCAATCAGCACCGCTGGCGCTCAATTTGAAATTGCCGCCGATCTCGCCATCAAGCTTCGCCTCCCGCCCCAGGGCAGCGCTCAATTTACGCACGGATACCGCCTTGGCGGATAGGCTTGATTCCAGGTTGTAACCCCGGGACCACCCCAGGTTCAGCTTGCCCTGCCACAGGCCGTCCAGAGTCCGGGCATCGATGCTATCCAGCGCGATGTTTTTTGGAGTCAGCAGTCCATGGCCGCTCAGACTGGTAAAGCGTGGTGCCGCTTCCCCAGCGGACCAGCCGGCAGCCTCCAGATTCAACTCCAGAGCCCCATCCCGGGGCACCCCGTCCAGCTTTACGCTGTGCTCCGAATTTTCCAGGCTGAGGCGGCTGACCTCCCCGTTGCTGCCAAAGGACACCTCTCCTGCCAGATTTGCCAGGACAAAGCTCCCCAACTGCAAACTCAGCTGGCTCACGCGTAGATGCTCGATTCGCACAGGCCGATCAGAGCCGGCGGCAAGCCAGCGGGAAAGCTCCAGCAACATCGGGAGGGGAATGGTCGCGCCCGAGACCTCCATCTCCCGCATCACTCGAGTGCCTTGGCCCAGGGTTCCAAGATCGGGACGAACCCGAATTTTGGCAATGCGCACGCCGCTCTCGCCACCGACATGCACCGAGTCCATCTCCAGGCCAGGACGCGGCATGAGCTGGAATCCCAGATGGTCTATACGGACCTCTTGACCTGCCATGCTGCCAAGCAAGGCTTCGGCTTCCGCACGGTGGCGATCGTAGGGATAGAGGAAGAGCAAGGCAAAGAAGGCTGCGACCAGTCCGAGGGAAAGATAGGCAAAGAGGCGCGGCCAGCCCATAGCGGGCAAAGGCAGGGAAAAAGACCGGGCGCCACCATCGCTACGTTTGGGCGCTCTCGTTGGCTTTTCTTGCTTCGCCGTTTTGGCCGGCGCCTCGGGGGGCGGCGTTTCGAGTCGAGATAACCACGATGCCTTGGCCGGTGCTGCGGCTTTTGTTTCGAGCGGGACAGGTTCCGGGGCGATTGGCGGTAAATGGGTGTCAGGGACCGGTTCTTCGCTAGGGGGCAAAGACATGGAGTCGGAATCCGGCTGACTTTCTGGGGGGGGCGGGTTATCTACCGAGACAGGGGGCTCCTCCTGATCAGTAGCAAAATCGGGAGGCTCATTCGCCACCAGCAGTTGCTCTTCCGGAAGTGTGGACATGCTTTTATCCACCGGCGAAGGCTGATCGGCAACCAGCGCCACAAAATCCCCCTTTTCCAGTTCCGCCAGAGCCTCCTCTACCGATTGGCTATTCCCTATCTTTTCACAGAGTTGGGCAACGGTCTTCTTGCCATCCACCAGAATCAACACCGTCCGCAGATGGCGCTGTACAAGGCGCGAGCGATGACGCATCGCATCCTCACCAGCAGCGGTTTTTTGGTAAATCAGATTCGAATCCATATTTTTTTAATAACCCGATTGACGACCTACGCTTAGGAAATTATAATTCGCGCCTCTTCTGTTCCCCGATAGCTCAGTTGGTAGAGCGCCGGACTGTTAATCCGTAGGTCCCTGGTTCGAGCCCAGGTCGGGGAGCCAAGTTTCAAAAGGCAGCTTGCTCGTTTCAGCTGTTTTTTAGTAATTGTTTTAGCAGTAGTTGTATTAGTAATTCCTCGATAGCTCAGTTGGTAGAGCGCCGGACTGTTAATCCGTAGGTCCCTGGTTCGAGCCCAGGTCGGGGAGCCAAATTCTGAAAGGCCCGCTTTATGCGGGCCTTTTTCATTTCTATTTATCATTGCTTTTCACCTCCCCACCAATTGCTATGTCATCGCCACTTTAACAGAGTCGCGACCCCATTTGTAGCATTGCCCCCTCCCCCTCCTGGCACGCACCAGCAGAGTCATGCGGTGTTAGGACGCTCCCCCTAGCCCATTCCCAAAGTGCCACATTTGGCGTAAAAAACCAGCGGTCGTGGTTTTGACCACAAATCCGCCAATATCCCCGGTTCGGCAATACCCCCTTGGCGGGAAGTGTTTTTGATGCAAATCATTGGCCCGGAGCGTAAAACATTTGAAGCTGTTCATGGTCGAATAAAAACTTACCGCCAGCCTATCCGCCCATGCGCAACGAAAACCTGACGCCCGAAACTGTCCCGCCCCATCTGGCGGATTTCGTGCCTGCCTCCACGCCGGAAAAAACGACTCATGCCCCGGGTACGCTGGTGGACAAGTACGGGCGGCATATCACCTATCTGCGCCTTTCCCTGACTGATCGCTGCGACTTCCGCTGTACCTACTGCATGGCGGAAAAAATGACTTTCCTCCCCAAGTCCCAGATCATGACGCTGGAAGAATGCCTGCGGGTGGTCAATACCTTTGTCTCCCTCGGCACCACCAAAGTGCGGATTACCGGCGGCGAACCCCTGGTACGCCAGGATGCCCTGTGGTTGCTGCAACGCCTGGGGCGCATGGAAGGCCTGAAGGAACTGGTGCTCACTACAAACGGCTCCCAGCTCCAACGCCATGCCGCTGCCCTCAAGGCCGCCGGGGTGGCCCGACTTAACGTCAGTGTCGATAGCCTTCGCCCCGAGCGCTTCAAGGCCATCACCCGCCTCGGCCGGCTGGAACAGGTGCTGGCCGGCATTGAGGCAGCCCAGGCGGCCGGTTTTCAGCGCATCAAGCTCAACACCGTCATGATGCGGGGCATCAACGACGACGAATTGGCAGACATGGTGGCTTATGCCGTGGCCCAGGGCCTGGATATTTCCTTTATTGAAGAAATGCCCCTGGGCGACGTGGGCCATGGGCGCAGCGGCACCTACTATTCCAGCGATGAGGCCCTGGCGACGTTGCAACAGCGCTATGCCCTGGTGCCTTCACTGGAAAGCAGCGGTGGCCCTGCCCGCTACTGGCGCGTTCCCGGAAGCGAGACCCGGGTGGGCTTCATTTCCCCCCATAGCCACAACTTTTGCGACAGCTGCAACCGGGTACGGATAACCGCCACCGGTGATCTCTACCCCTGCCTGGGCCAGAACGATGCTCTGGCCCTGCTGCCGTTGCTACGCGACCATCCCCATGATGATGGCCCGTTGCGCCAGGGCATTCTCGACACCATGGGCATCAAGCCCTATGGTCACGACTTTTCCAACCAGTTGGACCGCCCTCAGGTAGTGCGCTTCATGTCCATGACCGGGGGCTGATGTCCCGACGACCGAGAGCCGGAGGGCAGGCTGCGCCCCAACTCAGCCCTTTTACTGCAAGGCGGCCAGGTGGGCTGCATCCACCAGAGGAATGAGCCCCCCTATCGAGGCACTGGATTCGTTCAGCCCCCCATCCATGGTGACGAACCCTTTGGGGGCCAGACCGCCCAGGCTGCCCCGGGGCGGATGCACGTCTCCAGCGGGTACGGAACGGATATCCAGGACCCGATCCACCCCCAGGGCCGTGCGCTGCCCCTGATCGTTGAGAATCAAGGCCACCGGCCGTTTGAGGCTCGGCAGCAAGGTGAGCACCGTATCGAACAACTCCAGCAATTCAGCCAGGGTACTTTCCTTTTCCAGGAAAAACTGGCGCATGGCCTCATCCCGATGGCCGTTGGCCGAGAGTCCGAGGAGTTTGTCGGCCAAACCGTGAATGCGGGCGTGGGGCGACTCAAACTGGCCCAGCAGCAATCCCAGGCGCTGGTCCCGGGACTTGAAGCTGTAGAACCACTTGCCGAAGGCACACTCATAGGGACTGCGGGCCTTGGCAAAGGGCGCATCATGGAGCAGGGACTGCTCCAGGGCCGCCATCCAGTCGATGTGGTCCTGGCGGCGTTGGGGCAGCGTCTGCCCCAGCTCATCGAATTCCTTGTAGAGACTGGGTTCCGCCAGAGGCTCCCAGAGAGGTCGCCAGGGAATGGCCTCGTTCTGAAAAAGGATTACCCCACCCTCAGCGGAGATTCCTCCGCCTTCGCCGTTTTCGCCTCCCAGGCGGAGGATATGCTCCACCTGCTCCAGGGGCAGGGCCAGATATTTGCGCCCCACCTGAAAGATCACCAGTTGAATGTCATCCGTCATGCCAGCACTCCCTGCGTCTATCGCTTTTGCACAGGATAAGCGAAAAGGAGGGAGAGCAGGTTATGCAGTCAGCTTAGGTCGCCTTACAGGGCTGGCATCCAGGAGCTAATTCCCCCGCCTTCTCTCATGCCGGGACTCGAATAGTTGCTCCACGCTGCCGTCCTCGCCCTGGGTTTCCAGACGCACGGTAAAACCCCAGAGAAAGGCTAGATGCTGCATGACCTTCTCCGTCGCCTCGCCCAGGGGGCGCCGCTGGTGCTGGAAATGGCGCACCGTCAGGGACCGGTCGCCGCGGAAATCCACATTCCACACCTGCAGGTCAGGCTCCCGGCTGCCCAGGTTGTATTGCTCCGAAAGCATCTGGCGCAGCTGCCGGTAGCCGGGCTCGTCGTGAATGGCGGAGATACGCAGCTTGTCTTCGTGGTCATCGTCCATGACGGCAAAGAAGCGGAAGTCGCGCATGAGCTTGGGCGAGAGGTACTGGGCGATAAAGCTCTCGTCCTTGAAGTTTTTCATGGCGAAGTCGAAGGTTTCCCGCCAGTTGCTGCCGGCAATGTCGGGAAACCATTCCCGGTCCTCAGCGGTGGGCTTTTCGCAGATGCGTCGCAGGTCCTGCCACATGGAAAAACCCAGGGCATAGGGATTGATGCCGTTGTACCACTGGTGGTTGTAGGGCGGCTGATAGACCACGTTGGTATGGCTCTGCAGAAATTCGAGCATGAAGCCGTCCCCCACCAGCCCCTCGTCGTACAGGGTGTTGAGCAGGGTGTAGTGCCAGAAGGTTGCCCACCCTTCGTTCATCACCTGGGTCTGGCGCTGGGGATAGAAGTACTGGGCCACCTTGCGCACAATGCGCACCACCTCCCGCTCCCAGGGTTCCAAGAGAGGCGCGTTTTTCTCGATGAAGTAGAGCAGGTTTTCCTCCGGCTCCTCGGGAAAGCGGCGCGGCTGCTCCTTCTCGGCCTCCACCTCCCGGTGGGGCAGGGTGCGCCACAGGTCATTCACCTGGCTTTGCAGATAGGCCTCCCGCTCCTTCTGGCGCTCCCGCTCCTTGAGCAGGGAAAGCTTGGGCGGGCGCTTGTAGCGGTCAACCCCCACATTCATCAGGGCATGGCAGGCATCCAGCAGACGCTCTACCTCATCTTGGCCGTATCGTTCCTCGCAATCCGCGATGTAATTCCGGGCGAAGATCAGATAGTCGATGATGGCATCCGCCGAGGTCCAGGTCTTGAACAGGTAATTGTTCCGGAAGAAGGAATTGTGGCCGTAGGCCGCATGGGCGATGACCAGGGCCTGCATGGTCAGGGTGTTCTCCTCCATCAGGTAGGCGATGCAAGGGTCCGAGTTGATGACGATTTCGTAGGCCAGGCCCATCTGGCCGCGCCTGTAGCCCTTTTCGGTAGACAGGAAATGCTTGCCGAAGGACCAGTGGTGATACAGCACCGGCATGCCATTGGAGGCGTAGGCATCCATCATCTGCTCGGCGGTGATGATCTCGATCTGGTGCGGATAGCCCTCCAGCCCATAGGCGTGGGCGATGCGCCCGATCTCGGCATCGTAGCGACCGAGGAGGTCCATGTTCCATTCGGAGCCGTCGGGCAGCCCCTTGGGTTTGCGCTTGCTCATGAGAGCTTCTTCCGGAAAAGCTCCCGGAACACCGGGTAGATGTCTTCCAGCCCCTCGATGCGCTGGAGGGCGAAGTTACTGTGGCCGGCGCTGAGCTTCTGGAATTCCCGCCACAGGTTTTGGGGATCCGGGGCAA
This sequence comes from Azospira sp., assembly GCA_035255085.1. Taxonomy (GTDB): domain Bacteria; phylum Pseudomonadota; class Gammaproteobacteria; order Burkholderiales; family Rhodocyclaceae; genus Azospira. Next base: position 26,885 of record DATEZY010000097.1, read on the forward strand.
TTTCGATATAGGCGTAGTACTGCACCAGGGGCAGGATGCGCTCGCCGAGAATCTGCCGGCAGCGGGGAGAATCGTTGTCCCAGTTGTCGCCGTCCGAGGCCTGGGCCCCGTAGATGTTCCACAGGGAGGTGGAATAGCGCTGGGTAATCACCTTGTGCATCAACTCCAGGGCGCTGGACACCACGGTTCCTCCCGTTTCCCGGGAATGGAAGAAATCCTCCTCCTCCACCTCCGTGGCCACGGTGTGGTGGCGGATGAAAACCAGCTCGATATGCTCGTAGGTGCGGGTCAGGAAGAGATAGAGCAGCATGAAGAAACGCTTGGCGATCTGTTTCTTTTGCTCGTCCATGGAGCCGGAAACGTCCATTACGCAGAACATCACGGCCTGGGTGGAAGGCTGGGGCACCTTGATGCGGTTGTTGTAGCGCAGGTCGAAGGTGTCGATGAAGGGAATGGCCTCGATGCGGGCCCGGAGGCGGGCCATTTCCTTGCGGATATCCTTCACTTCCGGATCCAGTTCAGTCCGGTGCTCCGTTTCCAGTAATTCCTTGAGCCGCGCCTCCAGTTCCCGCAATTTGGCCAGGTAGGGGGCTGTACCGGCGATACGGCGACCGGCGGCGCCGCGCATGGAGCGGACGATGCTGATATTGGCGGGGATGCCGCTGGCGGTATAGCCGGCGCGAATACGCTTGTATTCGGTAACCCGGGCCAGCTGGGTCTTGATCAGGTCAGGCAGGGCCAGGTCGTCGAAGAAGATATCGAGGAACTCTTCCCGGGACAGGTTGAAGACGAAGTCATCCTGCCCCTCCCCGTCCTCGCTGGCCTTAGAGCCGCCACCGCCGCCGGAGCCCCCGGCAGGGCGATCCACCTGGTCGCCGCCGTGGTAGCGGTCATTGCCCGGATGCACCCGTTGCCGCTGCCCTCCGGCCCCTTGCTCGAACTGAGGTTCGGAAATGTCCTTGGCCGGGATGCCGATTTTCTCGCCGCTATCCATGTCCTGGATGGAGCGATGGGCAATGGCATCCGCCACCGCCTTCCTGATCTGCCCCTTGAAGCGGTGCAGGAAGCGGCTGCGATTGGCGGCGCTCTTGTTTTTGCTGTCGAAGCGCCGGTCGATGATGCGGACCATGGAGCCTCCCCTTTCATGCCCCGAGGGCGAGCCATAGGCGATGAACAGCCCTCCCCCGCAGCCTTTCTCCTAGGATGACTTCCTGACCCGCAGATACCACTCGGCCAGCAGCCGCACCTGCTTCTCGGTGTAGCCCTTGGCCATCATGCGGTTCACAAAGTCCTGGTGCTTCTTCTGCTCGTCGGCGCTGGCCTTGGCGTTGAAGGATATGACCGGCAGCAATTCCTCGGTGTTGGAGAACATCTTCTTCTCGATCACCGCCCGCAGCTTCTCGTAGCTGGTCCAGGCCGGGCTCTTGCCCTCGTGCTTGGCCCGGGCCCGCAGCACGAAATTCACCACCTCGTTGCGGAAGTCCTTGGGATTGCTGATGCCCGCCGGCTTCTCGATCTTTTCCAGTTCGTCGTTCAGGGCGCTGCGGTCCAGGATCTCGCCGGTGTTCGGATCCCGGAACTCCTGGTCCTGGATCCAGAAGTCGGCGTAGGTTACGTAGCGCTCGAAGATGTTCTGGCCGTATTCGCTGTAGCTTTCCAGGTAGGCGGTCTGGATTTCCTTGCCGATGAACTCGGCGTAGCGCGGTGCCAGGAACTCCTTGATAAAGCGCATGTAGTTCTCTTCCACCTCCGGCGGGAACTGCTCCTGCTCGATCTGCTGCTCCAGCACGTACATCAGGTGCACCGGGTTGGCCGCCACCTCCCGGTGGTCGAAGTTGAATACCTTGGACAGGATCTTGAAGGCAAAGCGGGTGGAGAGCCCGGTCATGCCCTCGTCCACCCCGGCGTAGTCCCGATATTCCTGGTAGCTCTTGGCCTTGGGGTCGGTGTCCTTGAGGTTTTCCCCGTCGTAGACCCGCATCTTGCTGTAGAGGCTGGAATTCTCCGGCTCCTTAAGACGCGACAGCACCGAGAACTGGCCCATCATGCGCAGGGTGTCCGGCGCGCAGGGGGCATGGGCCAGGGACGAATTGTCGAGCAGCTTGCCGTAGATCTTGATCTCGTCGGAAACCCGCAGGCAGTAAGGCACCTTGACGATGTAGATACGGTCCAGGAAGGCCTCGTTGTTGCGGTTGTTGCGGAAGGTCTGCCACTCCGCCTCGTTGCTGTGGGCCAGGATCAAACCGTCGAAGGGAATGGCGCCGAAGCCCTCGGTGCCCTTGTAGTTGGCCTCCTGGGTCGCCGTGAGCAGGGGGTGCAGGACCTTGATCGGCGCCTTGAACATCTCCACGAATTCCAGGATGCCCCGATTGGCCAGGCACAGGCCGCCGGAGTAGCTGTAGGCATCCGGGTCGTCCTGGGAATAGGTTTCCAGCTTGCGGATGTCGATCTTGCCCACCAGGGAGGATATATCCTGGTTGTTCTCGTCTCCCGGCTCGGTCTTGGCCACGGCAATCTGGGACAGCACCGAAGGACGCAGCTTGACCACACGGAACTGGGTGATGTCGCCGTTGAACTCATGCAGGCGCTTCACCGCCCAGGGCGACATGACGCCCCCCAGGTAGCGCAAGGGAATGCCGTAATCCTCTTCCAGGATCGGCCCATCCTCATCGGCCCGGAACAGGCCCAGGGGCGATTCGTGCACCGGGCTGCCCTTGATGGCGTAGAAGGGCACTTTCTCGATCAGGCTCTTCAATTTTTCCGCCAGGGAGGACTTGCCCCCGCCCACCGGTCCCAGGAGGTAGAGAATCTGCTTCTTCTCCTCCAGCCCCTGGGCGGCATGGCGGAAGTAGGCAACGATGTGTTCGATTACCTCTTCCAGCCCGTAGAAATCCCTGAAGGCCGGATAGATCTTGATCATCTTGTTGGCGAAGATGCGCGACATGCGCGGGTCCTGCCGGGTATCCACCAGTTCCGGCTCCCCGATGGCCATGAGCATGCGCTCGGCCACGCTGGCATAGGCGGACTTGTCCGTCTTGCACAGCTCCAGATATTCCTGAACCGACATTTCCTCCTCTTTGGAGGCGTCGAAGCGGGCTTGGTAATTGCTGAAGATGGTCATGGCATCCTCCTGCGTATAGGAACTTCTGTCGGTTAGAACAACGCCGATGCAAAAAAGTTACCGCCCGATGAAAAATTTGCCTGCCAGCCCCTTGGCGGCCTTGGACGTTGTTGTAGCCCCCGAGCCCCCATGCTAACGTGCTGGGACACCACCGTCTGACCTGACCATGGCCTCCCAGCCCCCTGCCGCTCCTCCAGCCCGAGAAAAATTACCAAAGAACCGCCCACTGGTCTCGGCCCCGGCGCCCTTGGGCCGGGTTCTCCCCTATGTGCTGTTCGCTGCCGCCCTGGTTGGCGCAGCCCTGACTGTCGTCTTTAGCCAAGGCCACTACGGGCTATCCTGGCTCACCCTGGCACTGTTTTTGGCCGCCACCCTGGTCGGGGCAAGGGAAATCGCCCGCCTGCGCCAGGCGGCCCACGTCCATGAACTGGTGATGGAAGGAGCCCATGGCGGCATCTGGGCCTGGAACCCCGTGACCAAGAAACTGCATGCCTCGCCCCGGCTGCTGGCCATCCTCGGTTATCCCGAGAACAGCCTCACCGACAGCGAGGCCTGGCTGGCCCTGATGCATCCGGACGATGTCGCCCGCTATAGCCGGGCCGTGGCCGACCATCTCAAGGGCATCACCGATCACTTTTATTGCGAATACCGGGTCCGGCACCACAACGGCGACTACCGCTGGATTGCCTCCCGGGGCATTGCCGTGCGTAACCGGCACGGCGTCGCCACCCTCATGGCCGGCTCGGTCACCGAAATCACCGAGCGCAAGCAGGACGAGGAGCGCATCCACTACCTGGCCCACCACGACCAGCTCACCGGCCTGCCTAACCGCCTGCTGCTGGCCGTGCATCTGCCCCAGGCGCTGCGGCGGGCGAAGCGGGAAGGCTCACGGGTAGCGGTGCTGTTCGTGGACCTGGATCGTTTCAAAAATATCAACGACTCCCTCGGCCACAACGTCGGCGACCGCATCCTGCACACCGCCGCCGGCCGCCTGCGCCAGGCTCTGCGGGAATCGGACAGCATCGTGCGGCAAGGCGGCGATGAATTCATCGTCATTCTGTCGGACCTGCAAAGCTCCGCCCAGGCTGCCCAGGTCGGCGCCAAGCTGCTGGAAGCGGTGGCCCAGCCCTACCAGGAAGGCGATCACGCGTTTTTCCTCACCGCCAGTATCGGTGTCGCCGTCTATCCAGACGATGGAAAAGACATGGATACCCTGCTGCGCAACGCCGATACCGCCATGTATGCCGGCAAGTCGGCCGGCGGCAACACCGTTCATTTCTACACCGGTGCCCTGAATGAGCGCCTGCAATCCCGGGTTTACGTCGAACGCCGCCTGCACCAGGCCCTGGACAATGGCGAGTTTTCCCTCTACTACCAACCCCAGATCGATATCGCCAGCGGCCGTCTGGTCGGCGCCGAAGCCCTGTTGCGCTGGCATGACGGGGAGCAGATGGTGCCGCCGGACAGTTTCATCCCCATCGCCGAGGAAAGCGGCTTGATCGTGCCGATCGGTCAATGGGTGCTGGATACGGCTATTGCCCAGGCCGCCGCCTGGCATCGGGCCTGGGGGGAGCGGCAGGGGTTGCCGCCGCGCATCGCCATTAATCTTTCCGCCCGCCAGTTCTGGGGTGGCGGCCTGGCGGAGCACATCCTGGAGCGCCTGGGGGCGGAGGGCCTGCCGGCCTCGGCGATCGAACTGGAGATCACCGAATCGGTGCTGCTGCGCCAGGAGGGAGACAGCCTGGCAGAACTACGCCGACTGGAGGGGTCGGGCCTGGGCCTGAGCCTGGACGATTTCGGCACCGGCTATTCCTCCCTCTCCTACCTGCGCCTCCTCCCCATCGACACCCTCAAGATCGACAAGTCCTTCATTGCTGCTCTGGACGAGCATACGGTGGAAGCTGAAACGTCCGATGCCCTGGCTATCGTCCGGGCCATTATCGCCATGGCTCACAGCCTGAACTTCCAGGTGGTGGCGGAAGGGGTGGAAAGCACCGGGCAATTGGCCCTGCTGCGGGACCTCAACTGTGACAGCTACCAGGGCTACCTGGAAAGCCGGCCCCTGCCTGCCGCCGAGTTCGCTGCCCGCTACCTGGGCTAAGGGGCGTTCCACCATTCCCCCACAAAGCGGAAGCAAGAAAAAAGGCGACCGACAGGTCGCCTTTTTCATCCTTCACTGCCCTCCGTAAAGGAAGGCAGTGTCATAGCTTGCTAGCGTCGATCAGGACTCGCGCATGGCCCGCTTGCGGTCGTGCTCGTTCAGGTGACGCTTGCGGATGCGGATGGACTTGGGCGTGATTTCCACCAGTTCGTCGTCGTCGATGAATTCGACAGCGGATTCCAGGGTCAACTTGATCGGGGTGGTCAGACGCACGGCCTCGTCGGTGCCAGAGGCCCGCACGTTGGTCAGCTTCTTGCCCTTGATGGGGTTCACCACCAGGTCGTTGTCCCGGCTGTGGATACCGATGATCATGCCCTCGTACAGCTTGTCGCCGGGGCTGACGAACATGCGACCGCGGTCTTCCAGGTTCCACAGAGCGTAGGCCACGGCCTCGCCGTTTTCCTGGGAGATCAGCACGCCGTTGTGGCGGCCGGGCAGATCGGGCTTGACGGGCTTGTAGTCGTCGAAAATGTGGCTCATCAGACCGGAACCGCGGGTCATGGTGAGGAAGTCGGACTGGAAACCGATCAGGCCGCGGGCCGGAATGTGGTACTCCAGGCGGGTACGGCCGTTGCCGTCGGATTCCATGTTGGTCAGTTCGCCACGGCGACGGCCCAGTTCTTCCATGACGGCGCCCTGGTTTTCGTCTTCCAGGTCGATGGTCAGGTTCTCATAGGGCTCGCACTTCTCGCCGTCGATGTCCTTGAACACCACGCGGGGCTTGGCCACGGCGATCTCGAAGCCTTCGCGACGCATGTTTTCCAGCAGGATGGTCAGGTGCAGTTCGCCACGGCCGGAAACGCGGAAGACGTCGGAGTCGGCGGTGTCTTCGACACGCAGGGCGACGTTGGTCAGCAGTTCCTTGGTCAGGCGGTCGCGGATCTGGCGGCTGGTGACGAACTTGCCTTCGGTGCCGGCCAGGGGGGAAGAGTTCACCATGAAGTCCATGGTCAGGGTGGGCTCATCCACGGTCAGCATGGGCAGGCCGATGGGATTGTCCTTGTCGGCGATGGTCAGGCCGATACCGATATCTTCGATGCCGGAGATGATGATGATGTCGCCGGCTTCGGCTTCTTCCACGGGCACCCGGTCCAGGCCCTTGAAGCCCAGCACCTGGTTGATGCGGCCGGAGGCCACCTGGTCTTCGTGGTTCATCACTGCCACAGCCTGGCCGGGCTTGATGCGGCCATTGAGCACACGGCCAACGCCGAGGCGGCCGGTGTAGGTGGAGTAGTCCAGAGCGGCGATCTGCAGCTGCAGGGGAGCATCGGCGCTGCCGGAGGGAGCCGGCACGTGGGACAGCACGGTCTCGAAGAGGGCGCGCATGTCGCTGGTTTCTTCTTCCAGCTTCAGCTTGGCAAAGCCGTTGAGGCCGGAAGCGTAGATGATGGGGAAGTCGAGCTGTTCGTCGGTAGCACCCAGCTTGTCGAACAGGTCGAAAGTCTGGTCCACCACCCAGTCAGGACGGGCGCCCGGACGGTCCACCTTGTTGATCACGACGATCGGGTGCAGGCCCAGGGCCAGAGCCTTCTTCGTCACGAAGCGGGTTTGCGGCATGGGGCCTTCCACCGCATCCACCAGCAGCAGCACGCCGTCCACCATACCCAGCACCCGTTCCACTTCGCCGCCGAAGTCGGCGTGTCCCGGGGTGTCCACGATGTTGATGTGGGTGCCTTCGTACTCGATGGCGGTGTTCTTGGCCAGAATGGTGATGCCCCGTTCCTTTTCCAGGTCGTTGGAGTCCATCACCCGCTCGTCCACCTGCTGGTTGTCACGGAAGGTGCCGGATTGGCGGAGGAGCTGGTCCACGAGGGTGGTCTTGCCGTGGTCCACGTGGGCGATGATGGCGATGTTGCGGATAGGACGGGACATGTAAATTCGCTAAAAAAGAGGATTCGGTCAGGGAAAGGGCCCAGGCAATAGACGGCAGCGGGCCTTTTTTGAAGGCCGTAATGATAGCACAGCCCTTGTTTTTGCAGTGCAATATGGGCCATTTTTCCAGAAAGGGCGGGGCTCGGAGCGGCAACGACCGCTCCATGCCCCTGACAAGCCAGCCCTCCCGGAGAAGGCCGTGCCTACTGCCTGCTGGCATACCCCACCCGCCAGAGCAGGCCGGAAGCGCCTCCCAGCCTGCCTCCAGGCCTTACGCTCAGCCTTCCTTGTTCCGCATGAAATCAGCGGTGTTGAAGAAGGAAACGCCCAGCTTCAGGCGCAAAGCCTCATCCACCCCCTGCTCTGCCATGGCCTGGACCATGCACTTGACCCACTGGTCCCGCTCCACCGCACCGATGGTGAACGGCAGGTGGCGGGCCCGCAGCCGGGGATGGCCGAATTTCTCCTGGTACAGCCCGGGGCCGCCGAGCCAGCCAGAGAGGAACCAGAACAGCTTGTCCCGGGAGCCGGACAGGTCTTCCGGGTGCATGGCCCGCAATTCGGCAAATCCGGGTTCGAGCAACATCAGATCGTAAAAGCGATCCACCAGGGCGCGTAAGGCAGCTTCGCCGCCGAGCATTTCGTAAGGAGTGCGTTCTTCCATGGGTGTCTTGGTCTAAAATGCGAAAACTTTGCTTAGGAACAGCGTTTTGAACAGTTTTTCCATCCCCACCATCGCCGGCGAGTCTGGGCATAACGAAATTATCGCCGCCATCGGGCCGGCGCAGAATACCGGAGATGGGCCCGAAAATGGGGCTGGGGTAACCGGTCAATTTGGCGATGTGACGCTTTCCAGCCATTTCCAACCGATTTTCAGCCTTTCCCACCGCCGTATCGTCGGCCACGAAGCCCTGATGCGGGGCAGCAATCGAGCCGGAAATCCGGTCTCTCCCCTGGAACTGCTGAGCCAGGCCAACCAGGACTTGCTGACCCTGCAGCACCTGGATCGCCTAGCCCGGGCCGTGCACCTGCGCAACTTCGCGGCCCAGCCAGCCGCCGACGGCTGGCTGTTCGTGAACATGTCACCGGAGGTCTTCCTCAACGGCCCCCGCCTGGAAACGGACAAGCTGGTGCAGCCCCTGCTCGCCGAAATCGGACTACCGCCCCAGCGCGTGGTGATCGAGGTACTGGAAGACGCGGTGCAGGAAAACACCCGCTTCCGCGAAGCCGTGGATTTCTACCGTGGCCAGGGTTTCCTTATCGCCCTGGACGATTTCGGCGCCGGCCATTCCAACTTCGACCGGGTGTGGAGCATCCGCCCGGAAATCGTCAAACTCGACCGCTCCCTCATCGTCCAGGCGGCGAAGGATCCGAAGATCCGCCGCACCCTGCCCCAGATCGCCTCCCTGCTGCACGAAGCCGGCGCCCTGGTGTTGATGGAAGGGGTGGAAACCGCCGACGAGGCCTACATCGCCCTGGAGTCCGACGTGGATTTCGTCCAGGGCTTCTATTTCGGCCGGCCCGCCCCCCGGGTACAGGACAACGCCAACCCCAGCCTGGCCCTGAATGACCTGTGGTCCAGCTTCGACTCCCGCTGGCTGCGGGATAAGCGCAGCTATCACGAGAACATCGCTCCCTACCACAACGCCCTGGGCTACGCCTCGGTACTGCTGTCCGCCGGGCGCTCCCTGGATGAGGCGGCCAAGTCCTTCCTGCAACTGGAAAACTCCGCCTTCTGCTACCTGCTGGACGCCCAGGGGCAGCAGATCGGCCATAACCGCTGGAGCTCCAACATGGGCCCCAACCAGGACCCCCGCTTCGCCCCCCTGGCCGACACCCGGGGCGCCCGCTGGGCCCGCCGACCCTACTTCCGCCGCGCCGTAGAAAGCTTCGGTAAGGTCCAGGTGACCCGGCCCTACCTTTCCATGTCCAGCGCCAGCCTGTGCGTCACCCTCTCCTGTGCCTTCAAGGTCGAGGGTGAATTGCAGGTTATTTGCGGCGACGTCCGCTGGGAGCACCACTAGGCTTGGCTCCCGGGCGAGGGGTGCCGCGCGTCGGCGCCCCGCCTGCCTGACGCCGGGCCTGGCACGAAGAACCCCGTCCCACCTGGGTTCCAGCCTGGCCGCTCACCTTATTGCCGGACTGCTTCCGCGCCCCGCCCTGGGAACGGCTGCTGGCACCCTCCCGGGCTTCCTTGGCATCGCGCCGCAACATGGCTTCCATCTTCATGCCCGTACCCGGCGGCTGGAAAATGGGGATCAGGTGCTTCTTGCCGTTGCCGATGAGGTCGGCCCGGCCCATTTCCTTCAACGCCTCCCGCAGCAGGGGCCAATTTTCCGGATCGTGGTAGCGCAGGAAGGCCTTGTGCAGCTTGCGCTGGCGCCCGGCCCGGGCCGTCTCCACCACCTCGGAACCGCGCCCCACCTTCTTCAGGGGGTTCCTGCGGCTGTGCCACATGGTGGTGGCTAGGGCCATGGGGGTGGGCAGGAAGGTCTGCACCTGGTCCAGGCGGAAGTTGTTGGTCTTCAGCCACAGGGCCAGGTTGAGCATGTCCACATCGTTGGTGCCCGGGTGGGCAGCGATGAAGTAGGGAATCAGGTACTGCTCCTTGCCCGCCTCCCGCGAGAATTTCTCGAACATCTGCTTGAAGCGGTCGTAGGTGCCGATACCCGGCTTCATCATCTTGGAGAGGGGGCCCTCCTCCGTGTGCTCCGGCGCGATCTTCAGGTAACCGCCGACGTGGTGGGTCACCAGCTCCTTGACGTACTCGGGCGAGCGGACCGCCAGGTCATAGCGCAGGCCGGAGCCGATCAATACCCGCTTCACCCCCGGAATGGCCCGGGCCTTGCGGTACAGGCTGATCAGGTGGGAATGGTCGGTGAGCATGTTCTCGCACACGTCCGGATAGACGCAGGAGAGGCGGCGGCAGGAGGACTCGATCTTCGGGTCCTTGCAGGCCAGGCGGTACATGTTGGCGGTGGGGCCGCCCAGATCCGAGATGGTACCGGTGAAGCCCGGGGTCTTGTCCCGGATTTCCTCGATCTCGTGCAGGATGGAGTCTTCCGAACGGCTCTGGATGATGCGTCCCTCGTGCTCGGTGATGGAGCAGAAGGTGCAGCCGCCGAAGCAGCCACGCATGATGTTGATGGAGAAGCGGATCATCTCCCAGGCCGGGATGCGGGCATCGCCGTAGGACGGGTGCGGCGCCCGGGCGTAGGGCGCACCGTAGACGTGGTCCATCTCCGGCGTGGTTAGGGGGAAAGGCGGCGGATTGAGCCACACGTCCCGCTCCCCATGGGCCTGGACCAGGGCCCGGGCGTTGCCGGGGTTGGATTCCAGGTGGAAGGTGCGGGAGGCATGGGCGTAGAGCACCGGGTCCTCCACCACCTGCTCGTAGGACGGCAGGCGCACCACGGTCTTGGCGCGCAAGGCTTTGCGCGCCGCCACCCGCTCGGCGGGGGGGACGAACTTCAGCGGCAGCACTGCCACCTCGCTCCCCTGCTCCGCCTGGGCTCCCTGGGCATAGGGCGGCGCACTGCGGGGACCGCTGTCACCCATGGAATAGGGATCGGGATGGGGCTCCACCTTGCCCGGCAGGTCCACCGTGGTGGAATCCACCTCCGACCAGTCGTCACCGGGCAGCCAGCCCTTGAGCACCATGAAGGCGGTGCCGCGCAGGTCGCGGATGTCGTGGATGGACTCGCCCTTGGCCAGGCGGTGGGCCAGATCCACCAGGGCCCGCTCGGCGTTGCCGAAAATCAGCAGGTCGGCCTTGGAGTCGGGCAGCACGGAGCGCCGCACCTTGTCGCTCCA
>DATEZY010000098.1:0-16616 GCA_035255085.1 Azospira sp.
GCCCGCATCGGCGCCGTGGCCAACCCGGTGATGCCGATCTTCCGCCAGCACGAACTGAACTTCATGCTCAACTTCGGCGAGTCCAAGGTGTTCGTCGTACCCAAGACCTATCGGGGCTTCGACTACGAGGCCATGGCCCGAGGCATGCTCTCCGGCCTGCCCCACCTGCAGCACCTGGTGGTGGTGGACGGCAGCGGCCCGGACAGTTTCGAGGCCAAGCTGCTGCGCGACGATGCGCCGCCCCTCAGCGGCCCGGCCCTGGCGCCGGACGACGTGATGCTGCTGATGTACACCTCCGGCACCACCGGCGAGCCCAAGGGGGTGATGCACACCTCCAACACCCTGTTCTCCAATCTCCACGCCTATATCGAGCGCATGGAGCTCTCCCCCGGGGAAGTCATCCTGGGCGCCTCCCCCATGGCCCACCTGACCGGCTACGGCTACCTGGCCACCCTGCCGGTGATCCTCAACGCCACCACGGTGCTGCAGGATCTATGGGAACCGAAGCGGGCCCTGCAGATCATCCGGGACGAAGGGGTGACCTTCAGCATGGCCTCGGCCACCTTCGTGGCTGACCTGTGCAATGCGGTGGAGGCCGGGGAGCAAACCTCACCCAAGTTCAACAAGTTCAACTGCGCCGGCGCCCCCATTCCCCCGGTGCTGATCGAGCGGGCCCAGCGCCTGATGGGGCTGTCCATCTGCTCCGCCTGGGGCATGACAGAGAACGGCGCCGTCACCGTCACCGAACCGGCCCGGGCCGGCGAGAAGTCGGGCATCTCCGACGGCCGCCCCTTGCCCGGAGTGGAAATCAAGGTGGTGGACGTCAATGGCGTATCCCTGGCCCCCGGCGAAGTCGGCGAACTGCTGCTGCGCGCCTGCTCCAACTTCGCCGGCTACCTGAAGCGGCCCCAGCTCAACAACGTGGACGCCGAGGGCTGGTTTGACACCGGTGACCTGGCCTTCATCGACGCCGAGGGCTACCTGCGCATCGCCGGCCGCAGCAAGGACGTGGTCATCCGCGGCGGCGAGAACATCCCGGTGGTGGAGATCGAGAACCTGCTCTACAAGCACCCGGCCATCGCCAGCGCCGCCGTGGTGGGCTACCCGGACAAGCGCTTCGGCGAGCGGGTGTGCGCCTTCGTCGCCCTGAAGCAGGGCTGCAGCTTCACCTTCGAGGACATGACGGCCTATTTCACCGAACTGCAGATGACCAAGCAGTACATCCCGGAACGCCTGGAGGTGCTGGAGCAGATGCCCCAGACGCCGAGCGGCAAGCTGCAGAAATTCAAGCTGCGCGAAGCCGCCAAGGCTTTCGCCGACGCCGCCTGACGCTGCCGGAAGGAACAAGCCATGAGTTCAGTCATTGTTGTTGAAATCCAGGACAAGGTCGCCCTGCTGCGCCTCAACCGCCCCGCCGTGTACAACGCCCTCAACGACCAGGTGATGGACGAGCTGGGGCAGGCCCTGGATGCCTGCGAGGCCGATGTCAACATCGGCTGCGTCGTCATCACCGGATCCGACAAGGCCTTTGCCGCCGGGGCCGACATCGAAGCCATGAAGTCCTTCGACTACATGGACGCCTACAAGTCCGACTTCATCACCCGCAACTGGGAACGCCTAAAGACCTTCCGCAAGCCGGTGATCGCCGCCGTACGCGGCGTCGCCCTGGGCGGCGGCTGCGAGCTGGCCATGATGTGCGACCTGGTGTTCGCCGCCGACACAGCCAAGTTCGGCCAGCCGGAAGTGAAACTCGGCACCCTGCCCGGCGCCGGCGGCACCCAGCGCCTGCCCCGGGCCGTGGGCAAGGCCAAGGCCATGGACCTGTGCCTCACCGGCCGGCTGATGGACGCCCAGGAAGCGGAGCGCTGCGGCCTGGTGTCCCGCCTCTACCCGGCGGAGCAGGTGCTGGACGAGGCCCTGGCCGCCGCCCGCACCATCGCCGCTTATTCCCTGCCGGTGCTGATGATGCTCAAGGAGGCGGTGAATCGCTCCTTCGAAAGCCCTCTCAACGAGGGCCTGCTGTTCGAACGGCGCACCCTGCACGCCTCCTTCGCCCTGGCGGACCAGAAGGAAGGCATGGCGGCCTTCCTGGCCAAGCGCAAGCCCGAGTTCCAGAACCGATAAGGCGCAGCGGCGGGCTGCCCCGGCGGTCCCGCCCCATGCCCAGATTCTCCCTAGCCCGCGGAGCCCAGTCATGAACGAAGACGTAGTCCTACTCGAAACCCCGACCCCCCAGGTGGCGGTGGTCCGGATCAACCGCCCCGAGGCCCGCAACGCCCTCAACCAGGAGGTGCGCAGCCAGCTGGCGGCCCATTTCGCCACCCTCTCCGCCGCCCCGGAGGTGCGCTGCATCGTCCTCACCGGCGGCGACAAATACTTTGCCGCGGGCGCCGATCTCAAGGCCATGGCCGATGCCGGCGCCATCGACATGCTGCTGCGCCAGACCCATCTGCTGTGGCAGCGCATCGCCGCCTGCCCCAAGCCGGTCATTGCCGCCGTCAACGGCTACGCCTGGGGCGGCGGCTGCGAGCTGGCCATGCACGCCGACATCATCGTCGCCGGCGAAGGCGCCAGCTTCGCCCAACCTGAAGTGAAGGTCGGCATCATGCCCGGCGCCGGCGGCACCCAGCGCCTGACCCGGGCCGTGGGCAAGTTCCAGGCGATGAAGATGGTACTCACCGGCCAGCCGGTGCCGGCGCCCCAGGCCCTGGCCATGGGCCTGGCGAGCGAGGTGGTGGCCGATACCGAGGTGCAGGCCCGGGCCCTGGAACTGGCCGGCCAGATCGCCGCCCTGGCGCCCCTGGCCGTCATGCAGATCAAGGAAGTGCTCCTGGCCGGCCAGGACGCCTCCCTGGACACCGCCCTGATGCTGGAACGCAAGGCCTTCCAGCTGCTCTTCGCCAGCCAGGACCAGAAGGAAGGCATGGCCGCCTTCTTCGAAAAACGCCCGGCCAATTTCCAAGGACGCTGAGCCATGAGCGACGCCACGAACAACACCATTTGCGACGCCAGTTTCGACCCCCTGCGCCAGGACCTGACCCTGGGCATCGTCGGCACCGGCTTAATGGGCCGGGGCATTGCCCAGATCGCCGCCCAGGCCGGCCTCCACGTGCGCCTGTGCGACAGCCGGGAAGGCGCCGCCGGGGAAGCCCGGGAGGCCATCGCCCAGACTTTCGCCAAGCTCGCCGCCAAGGGCAAACTCAGCGCCGCCGAGGCCGATGCCGCCACGACCCGCCTGGGCATCGCCGATGGCCTGGAGCAGCTGGCCGGCTGCCACCTGGTGGTGGAAGCCATCGTCGAGAACCTGGAAGCCAAGCGCGGCCTGTTCCGCCAGCTGGAGGACATCGTCGGCGACGACTGCCTGCTCGCCACCAACACCTCCTCCCTCTCGATCACCGCCATCGCCGCCACCTGCCGGGTGCCGGCCCGGGTCGGCGGCTTCCATTTCTTCAGTCCGGTGCCCCTGATGAAAATCGTCGAGGTCATCGACGGCCTGCTCACCGCCCCCTGGGTCGGCCCGGCCCTCACCGGCCTGGCCAAGCGCCTGGGCCACACCCCGGTGCGCGCCGCCGACACCCCGGGCTTCATCGTGAACCACGCCGGCCGAGGCTACGGCACCGAAGCCCTGCGCATCCTGGGCGAGGGCATCGCCGATTTCGCCACGGTGGATCGCATCCTGCGCGGTGCCGCCGGTTTCCGCATGGGGCCCTGCGAACTGCTGGACATGACCGGCCTGGATGTTTCCCAGCCGGTGATGGAAGCCATCTACGACCAGTATTACCAGGAGCCCCGCTACCGCCCCTCCCCCATCACCCGCCAGCGCCTGGCCGCCGGCCTGCTGGGCAAGAAGAGCGGGCGCGGTTTCTACACCTACCAGGAAGGCAAGGCCGTGCCGGTACCGGCGCCCCCCATGCCCGCCAGCCCGGCCCTGCCGATCTGGGTCAGCCCCCGCCATCCCGCCGCCCACGCCCGGGTGTCGGTGATGCTGGCGGAACGGGGCATGCCCATCGACAGCGGCGAGCGCCCCGGCGACAACTCGGTGTGCCTGGTGCTGCCCATGGGCGAGGACGCCACCAGCAGCGCCCTGGCCGAAGACCTGGATCCCCGCCGCACCCTGGCCCTGGACCCACTCTACCTGGAAGGCCACCTGACCCTCATGACCACCCCCCTGACCGCCCCGGCGGCCCGGGATGCGGCCTGGGCCGCCCTGGCGGTGGATGGCACGCCGGTCTCGGTGATCCACGACAGCCCCGGCTTCGTCGCCCAGCGGGTGGTAGCCATGATCGTCAATATCGCCTGCGACATGGCCCAGCAGCGCATCGCCACGCCGGAAGACATCGACTGCGCCGTGACCCTGGGCCTGGCCTATCCGCGAGGCCCCCTGGCCCTGGGCGATGCCCTGGGCGCCGCCACGGTACTGGCCATCCTCGAGGGACTGCACGACTTCTACCGGGACCCGCGCTACCGCCCCAGCCCCTGGCTGATCCGCCGCGCCCGCCTCGGCGTGTCCCTGCTCACCCCGGAAAACTGAACCGAAAAATTAAAGGAATTCCCATGCTCGACGCCTACCTCTACGCCGGCCTGCGCTCCCCCATCGGCCGCCACGCCGGGGCCCTGGCCCCGGTCCGCCCCGACGACCTGGTCGCCACCGTGATCAAGGAAGTCATCGCCCGCTCGCCCTTTGACCCCGCCCAGGTGGAAGACGTGATCCTCGGCTGCGCTGCCCAGGCCGGCGAGGACAGCCGCAACGTGGGCCGCCACGCCGCCCTCCTCGCCGGCCTGCCGCCGACGGTTTCGGGCCAGACGGTGAATCGCCTGTGCGGCAGCGGCCTGGCCGCCGTGCTCGACAGCGCCCGGGCCATCAGCGCCGGCGAAGGCGAGCTGTACGTGGCCGGCGGCGTCGAGAGCATGAGCCGCGCCCCGTTCGTCATGGCCAAGGCCGAATCGGCCTACAGCCGGGACCTCCAGGTGTTCGACACGACCATCGGCGCCCGCTTCCCCAACCCCCGTCTGGTGGAACAGTACGGCAACCACTCCATGCCCGAGACCGGCGACAACGTGGCCGCCGACCTGGGCATCAGCCGGGGCTACGCGGACCGCTTCGCCGCCGCCTCCCAGAGCCGCTACGCGGCCGCCAAGGCGGCCGGCTTCTTCGACGGCGAAATCCTGCCCATCGCCGTGCCCACCGGGCGCAAGACCCCGCCCCGCATCGTCGCCGAGGACGAGCACCCGCGCCCCGAATCCACCTATGACAGCCTCTCCGGCCTGCGCCCCCTGTTCCCGGGCGGCGTGGTCACCGCCGGCAACGCCTCGGGCATCAACGACGGCGCGGCTGCCCTGTTGATCGGCAGCCGCGCCGCCGGCGAGAAAGCCGGCGCCCGACCGATGGCGCGCATTCTGGCCGGCGCCACCGCCGGCGTGGAGCCACGCCTCATGGGCGTCGGCCCGGCCTACGCCATTCCCAAGGCCCTGGCCCGGGCCGGCCTGACCCTGGCCGACATGGACGTGATCGAGATCAACGAAGCCTTCGCCCCCCAGGTGCTGGGCTGCCTCAAGCTGCTGAATATTGATTTTGACGACCGCCGGGTCAATCCCAATGGCGGCGCCATCGCCCTCGGCCACCCCCTGGGGGCCTCCGGTGCCCGCATCGCCCTCACCGCGGCGCGGGAATTGGAACGGCGCAAGGGCCGCTACGCCGTCGTCAGCCTGTGCATCGGCGTCGGCCAGGGCATCGCCCTGGTCATCGAACGCCTCTAGAGCACCTTGCCCCCGGGCAAGCCCCACCTTCCGATCCCTCTGCGCCAAATCGGCGTTTGTTTGGGCAGCGGTTCAACCGCTGCCCGTTTTTTTCCCCAAGTAAGCACTGCTCGTCCCCGGATCAGGCCTGCGCGGCATTGGCCTTGAGCATGTTGCAGAACAGCCGGCCCTGCTCGATGGCATCGTCCAGGGCCACGTGGGTATGGGGGGCGGGGTCGAACCATTCCCGGGGCATGGATTGCTTGCCGCTGGCGCGATAAGGTTGGTGCAGCAGGGCCATGGCGTAGCTCTTGATGTCGATGACCGAATAGCCGAAGGGATTTTCCCCAGTGAATTCGGCCAGGTACCAGTGCACGAAGGGAAAATCGAAAGCCGCCGGGTAGGCGACGAAAACCAACCTTCCTGGCAGAGACTTGAGCCAAGCGAGGTAGCGGAGAAAGACGCCCTGCGGCGCTTCGATATCGCGCCGGCAGGCCGCCCAGGCCTCGGGCTGGGTCTGCCACCAGGCGCTGGTGACGGGGTCGGACGTCAGTCCCGGCAGGGTTTCCAGGTTGGCGGAAAACGTTCCCAACAGCTGCTTGTCGGCGGTGTAGGCAGCCGATCCCAGGCTGAGCATGGAATGCCTGCCGAACAGCGGGCCGTCGGTTTCGATATCGGTACTGACGTAGGTTTCGATCAAGGGCTCCGGCATTTTTCTTGTCCCGATCCGGTGTGGCTTAAGCAAGGCTCGCCAGGCGTTCCAACTCAACCTCGGCGCCCAGGCTTTCCCGATCCCGCCCGATGGTCACCACGGCGAGCCGGCGGTCGCCGCGCCAGTAGGTGAGGCGGCAATCCAGGGCGGCCATGTTGCCGTCGATCTCGATGCGCTCCCAGTTTTCGGCATGGCCGACGTAGGCCAGGGCCACCCCGTGCTGTTCGGTCCAGAAAAAAGGTACGGCGGCGAAGGGTTGTTGCGCCCCCAGCATGTTCCGGGCCGCGGTCTGGCCCTGGCGCTCGGCCACCACCCAGTGCTCGACCCGGATCGGCTCCCCGCTGAACCCATCCGGCCAGCGCGCCACGTCGCCGGCGGCGAAGACGCCGGGAGCGGAAGTCTGCAGGTAATGGTCCACGGCGATACCGCGGTCGATGGTAAGTCCCGCCTGTTCGGCCAGGGCGAGCGATGGCCTGACCCCGATGCCGACGACCACGGCGTCGGCGGCGAGCTGGGCACCACTCTTCAGGGTCACCCCCTGGGGCGCGATGGCGGCCACGCCGTCGTCGAGATGGAAGACGACGCCGTGGTCCTGGTGCAGTTGGCGCAGGAAAGTACCCAGTTCGGGGCCGAGTATCCGGGCCATGGGGATGGCGCCGGGGGCCACCACATGTACCTCGATGCCGCGCTGACGCAGGGCCGACGCCACTTCGAGGCCGATGAAGCCGGCGCCGACGATCACGGCCTGCTTGGCCCCGGCCAGTCCGGCGATCAGCCGGCGGCAGTCGGCCAGGCTGCGCAGGTAATGCACGTGAGGCAACTCGGCGCCGGGCGCGTTGAGGCGCACCGGCTCAGCGCCGGTGGCCAGCAGCAGGGCGTCGTAGGGGTGATGGCGGCCATCGGTCATGGTCACCAGGCGGCGCTGGGTATCGATGGCAGCCACCGGCGCCTGCAGTTGCAGGTCGATGTCCTGGTCCCGGTAGAACTCCGCGGAGCGCAGGGGCAACCACTCCTCCGGCGCGGTGCCGGCCAGGTAGTTCTTTGACAGGTTGGGACGGTCGTAGGGCAAGGCATCATCGGCGCTGAACAGGGTCAGCCGGCCGGCATAGCCCTGCTGGCGCAGCATTTCCGCCGCCGCGTTGCCGGCGGCGCCACCGCCGACGATGACGATGGATTGCAGGCTTGTTGCCGGCCGGGGGCCTGGGGATGGCGGTGCCTGGCGTTCGCCCACCACCCACTTGCCGCCCCGGGACTCGACGCGCCAGCAGGGCACCGGGTTCAGGGCCGGGGCACACTGGGCCTGGCCATCACGTAAACTGAAACAGGCGTGGTGCCAGGGGCAGCGCACGCTGTCACCAACCAGCAGGCCCTCAGCCAGGGGGGCGCCGTAGTGGCTGCAGGTGGCGCCGATGGCGAACACCTCGTTGCCCTGGCGGGCCAGCAGCACGGCCTCGTCGCCGACGTGGCCCTGCACCATGGCGCCATCGGCCAGGGCGGCGGCGTCGATGCCCAGGCAAAGGTCGGGTCCGGCATCCGGGTTGGTCGCCGATTCGGCATCCGGTTCAGCAGTGGGCGTTTCCTGGCTCATGGCAGTTGCTCCAGTCGCGAAAGAACGTTGTTGACGATGCGATCGCAGTGCCCGCCGCCGAATTCATAGACATCGCGCTGGGCCAGGTCGATCTCCTGGGCCAGGGCGTCGCGCAGCTGGCTGCGGGCGCGAAACAGCCGGCTGCGCACCGTCGCCTCGGGAATTTCCAGATAGGCGGCGGTTTCCTCGACGCTCATTTCCTCGACGCAACGCAGCACGAACACCAGGCGGAAGCTTTCAGGCAGGGCGTCGAGCTTCCGTTCCAGCAAGGCGCGCAGTTCGCTACGCAGCAGCGCCTTTTCAGGGGAATCGTGGTCGGGCGTGGTCATGGCGTCGACTCTCGTATCGTCGTGCAGGCTCTGCATGGGAATGACGTTGTCGCGGCGCGCCTGCCGTCGCAGACGGCCCAGGCACTCGTTGAGCACCAGCCGGGAGAGCCAGGTGCCGACCGCGGCGGCGCCGCGAAACTGGCCCATGGCGCGGTAGGCGGCGATATAGGCTTCCTGCAGGGCATCTTCCGCGTCAGCGTCGTTGCGCAGGGTGGCGCGGGCCAGGCGGAACAGGCGCCGGTTGTGGCGGCGCATCAGCAGTTCGAAGGCCTTGCGATCCCCGGCGACGATGCGCTGCACCAGGGTCTGCTCCAGTGTCTTTTCGTCGTCGCCGGGCGGAAGGTCGAAGGCAGCTGCGGTTAGGGAAGTATCGGCCATGACAGTCCTTTCGCTCATTGCACGACGAGGGTGCCCACCATGGTGGGATGGGAGGTGCAGTGGTAGGCATAGGTACCCGGCTTGCCGGCCACGTAGGACCAGGAGGCCTGGGGCGCCAGGGCATGGGAATCGAAGGCCTGCTGGGTCACGGTATGGGGCACCAGATCCCGGTTGGTCCACACGATGCGATCACCGCGATGGACCGTCAGCGTCTCGGGAACGAAGCGCATGCCCTCGATCCGTACCGCATGCACCGTGGGCGCCGCCAGGGAAAATGGCGCCCCACCGGCGAGGGCGGCCCAGGCCACCGCGAGGCTGGGCCAGAACCCGGACCTGCGCCAGGCCGGCTTAAGCACCGCCCTTCTCCAGGAGGGATTGCAGGTGCTTGGCGTGCTCCAGATGCACGTCGAAGGCCGGGCGGACTTTCACCATCAAGGCCTTGAGCTGTTCGTTCTTCGCATTCGGGATCAGGGTCTTGTCCAGGGCGTCGATGACCGCCTCGTGATAGGCCACTTCGTGATCGATATAGGCCCGATCGAAGGCCCGGCCTTGCAAGGTCTTGAGCTTGGCCAGGTTATCGACGCCGCCTTGCTTGAGGCTGTCGCTGGTCCCGTTGTTTTCCGGCGTCACCCTGAGCTGGTGCACCAGTGCCACTGCCTGCTTATTCACCGCGCTATGGTCGGTCACCATCATTTGCGCGAATTGTCTGACGTCCTTCGAGTGGCTCTTCGCTTTGGCAAACTTGCCGGCATCGATATCGACCTGGTTGGCCGTGACGACGATGGCGGCGATCTGGGGGTCCGTCGGGGCCGCAGCCTGGGCCCAGCAGGGAGCATTCGCCAGGGCCAGGTACGCCAGGATGCTGGCGTTGAGTAGGTTTTTCATTGCGCACTCCTGAATCAATTGTTGGGACGCCGGCCGGCGCCCGAATTGTCCGGACATGGCATTAGATGTCGCGTCTTCTCCCCCCGTTCCGGCGCGGCGGAAACGGAGGGAAATGACGGAGGAAATAACGAAGGAACGGAGCTGCTAAAAAGGGCTGCAAGGGCGCTGGATGCGCGCCCCCAGCGAAGGTTAAATCCCTAGGGCCTGCCCTGCGCCAAGCAAGGTGGCGATCCCCAGCACGGCAAAAATCCCTGCCGCAATTCTATGCACCAGCTTGACGAGCATTTTGTGGGCTATCCGGTCGCCCATGATGACTGCCGGCACATTCGCCAACATCATGCCGAAAGTGGTGCCGGCCACCACCGCAAACAGATTCTGATACTGGGCGGCCAAGGCGATCGTGGCTACCTGGGTCTTGTCACCCATTTCGGCAAGGAAGAAGGCAATGAGCGTGGTGCCGAAAACACCATAGCGGGCAAGCTTCGCGTCATCCTCATCGAACTTGTCGGGGACCAGCGTCCATGCCGCCATGGCAATAAAGGAAACCCCGAGCACCCAGCGCAGCGTTTCCGGCCCCATCAAGGTCGTGATCCAGGAACCAACGGCACCGGCGAAGCCATGATTGGCTAATGTGGCCACCAGGATACCGACAATGATCGGCAGCGGCCGGCGGAACTTGGCGGCCAGGATGAAGGCGAGGAGTTGAGTTTTGTCGCCGATTTCGGCGAGGGCGACGATGCCCGAGGAGACGAGGAAAGCTTCCATGTTGGTTTCCTTGGCCGGTATTCGACAAATGACCACGCCGCCCTCCCGGCCAATCCGAAGGCAGTATGGTCAAAGGTCTTGCCAAGCAGAAACCGCTTACGCCATGGTCGAACGACCAAGTATGTTGACGTAAGCCCCTTTTTGAAAAAGGGCGGCTACTCCCCAATGACTGGGCCGCGATTCTATCCCTGGAAAAAGCTGGCGTCCATCGTTGCCGCTCTCCCAATCTGGCCTTTGACCAGAAAATGTCAGCTAGCAGTTTTAAGATTCTTTCGCCCTTGCGCTACCGCCACCCCCGGATGAGCTGCTTATCCGCCTGGTAGCGGTCCATGGGCTTGTCGGCCGCAGTCAGCACTAAGCACGACTCAGCACTAGTCAGCACGAGTCAGTCAGGAAAATTAAGAGACGATGGGTAAGCAAAAGCAGTTTTTTCCTCGGCAAGTCGTTGAGGCCGGCTGGAACCGTTGGGACTGGGCCCTGTTGCCCATGGTGCTGGCGCTCTTTGTCCTGCTGGCCTACGGCGGCCAGCAGATGGCCCGTCCCTACCAGGTCGGCGAGACCCTGGCCCTCTCCCTGGATCCGGGCAACCTGCCCTATTACCTGCTGCGCACCACCATCCGCATGTTCGCCGCCCTCGCCGCATCGGTAGTCTTCAGCTGCGTCTTCGCCGCCCTGACCACCAAGTACCGGGCGGCGGAAAAGGTGCTGGTACCGATCCTCGACATCCTCCAGTCCATTCCCATCCTGGGCTTCCTGTCGATCACGGTGACCGCCTTCATCGCCCTGTTCCCGGGCAATCTGCTGGGGGTCGAATGCGCGGCGATCTTCGCCATCTTCACATCCCAGGCCTGGAACATGGCCTTCAGCGCCTACCAGGGCTTCCGCTCCGTGCCCGCCGAGTTGAGCGAGGCCGCCAGCGTGTTCAAGCTCTCCGGCTGGCAGCGTTTCTGGCGGCTGGAGCTGCCCTTCGCCATGCCGGGCTTCCTCTGGAACATGATGATGTCCATGTCCGGTGGCTGGTTCTTCGTCGTCGCCTCGGAAGCCATCTCGGTTTCCAACCAGAACATCAAGCTGCCGGGCATCGGTTCCTACATCGCCCTGGCCATCGAGCAGCGCAACCTCTACGCCATTGCCATGGCCATCGGCGCCATGCTGGTGGGCGTCCTCCTCTACGACCAGCTGTTCTTCAGGCCCCTGCTGGCCTGGGCGGACAAGTTCCGCTTCGAGGAAACCGGCAGCGCCACCGCCCAGGATTCCTGGCTGTTGTCCTGGCTAAGGCGCACGGAGCGCATGCAAAGCATGGTTGGCGTGTTCGGCAAGCTGCTGGAACGCTCCTTTGCCTTCTTCCGCCTGCGTTACGACGGCACCTCGATTCGCGCCCAGCCCCAGGTACGCACGGCGACGCCGGAACGGGTCTGGGATGCAGTGATCGCCGCCGTAGTCTTTTATGCCCTGTGGACCCTGGTTCACTTCATCCACACCGAAGTCGGCTGGAGCGAAGTCGGCCACGTCTTCCTGCTTGGTTGCACCACCATGCTGCGGGTGGTGGTGCTCATTTTTCTGGCAGCCCTGATCTGGATTCCCGTCGGGGTCTGGATCGGCATGAATCCCAAGTTTTCCGAGCGGGCCCAGGCCGCCATTCAGTTCCTGGCGGCCTTCCCGGCCAACCTGATGTTCCCGGCCGCGGTGGTGGTGCTGGTCAAGTACCGCCTCAATCCGGACATCTGGCTGTCGCCCCTGATGATCCTCGGCACCCAGTGGTACCTGCTGTTCAACGTCATCGCCGGCGCCGCCAACATCCCCACCGAGCTGCGCTATGCGGCGCGGAATCTGGGCCTGCGGGGATTGCTCAAGTGGCGCCGCTATCTCCTGCCGGCGATCTTCCCCAGCTTCGTCACCGGCGCCATCACCGCCTCCGGCGGCTCGTGGAACGCCAGCATCGTCGCCGAATACGTCACCTGGGGCGACACCACGGTGAAAGCCCACGGCCTGGGCAGCTACATCGCCGAAATGACCGCCATTGGCGACTTTCCCCGCATTGCCCTGGGCATCGGCGTGATGTGCGTGTTCGTCATGGGCTTCAACCATTTTGTCTGGCGCCGGCTCTATCGTATGGCCGAAGATCGCCTGCACTTCTGAGTATTGCGCAATGACCACTCCTATCCTCGAACTCAAGGCCATCGGCAAATCCTTCCGCTCCTCGGACGGCTCGGCCCGGGCGGTGCTGGAAAGCGTCGATTTCACCCTCAACGAGGGGGAGATCGTCGCCCTGCTCGGCCAGTCCGGCTCGGGCAAATCCACCATGCTGCGCATCATGGCCGGGCTGATCCCCGCCGACGGCGGCCAGGTGCTGTACCGGGGCCTGCCCCTCTATGGCCCAGCAGACGGCATCAGCATGGTGTTCCAGTCCTTCGCCCTGTTCCCCTGGCTCACCGTGCAGAAGAACGTGGAACTGGGCCTGGAGGCCAAAGGCATGCCGCCCAAGGAGCGGGCCGAGCGGGCCCAGGCGGCCATCGAGCTGATCGGCCTCTCCGGCTTCGAAGGCGCCCTGCCCCGGGAATTGTCGGGGGGCATGCGGCAGCGGGTCGGCATCGCCCGGGCTCTGGTGCTGGAGCCCGAAGTGCTGCTCATGGATGAAGCCTTCTCGGCCCTCGACGTGCTGACCGGCGAACGCCTGCGGGAAGACATCCTGGAGCTGTGGCAGACCCGGAAAATCCCCACCAAGGCGATTCTGGACGTCTCCCACAACATCGAGGAGGCGGTGATGATGGCCGACCGAATCCTGGTCTTCGCCAGCGACCCGGGACGGGTGCGCGATGAATTGCCCGTGCGCCTGGCCAGGCCGCGGGAAGTCGAAAGTTCGGAAGTGCGGGCCCTGGTGGACAACGTGTACGGCCTCATGACCGCCGGCTCCCTGCGCCCGGGCCGGGTCACCGGCAAGGAAATCAAGCTGCAGCTGGGCGACCGCCTGCCCGAAGCGGATATCGCGCGCATGGAAGGCATCCTGGAAAGGCTGGCCGACGAACCCTTCCGCGGCCGGGCCGACCTGCCGAAGCTGGCCGAAGAAACCGAACTGGCCGACCAGGAGCTGCTCCAGGTATCGAGCGCCCTGACCCTGCTGGGCTTTGCCCTGCTGGAGCGCGGCGACATTCTCCTGACCAAGCTGGGGAGGCAATACGTCGAGGCCGAGAATGCGGAGCGCCAAGCCCTCTTCGGCCGGCAACTGCTGGAGCATGTGCCCCTGGTGGCGTACATCCACCATGGCCTGAAGCAGGATCCTTCCGGGGACCTCCACGAAGACCTGTTCCTCAAGCTGCTACGCTTCACCCTGGATGAAGCCAACGCCGCCTCGGCCCTGCGCGTGGCCATCGAATGGGGCCGCTATGGAGAGTTGTTCGAGTACGACTTCCATACAGGAGTCATCCACCTGCCGAGCAGCGAAGAGAAACTTGCCTGAGTGAGGGAAGCAGAAAGGGCTGCAAAAAACGCCTACCATGGGGAGTATTAACCTTCCCGGCGATAGGCGGCGATTAGCGGTAGTTTGCGGCTATGCTCGCCCCCCGATCTGACTCTTTACTCTGTCTATGTTGCCCATGAGCTTTCCACGGATATTGGCGCTGTGCCTTGGCCTGGGGGGGATGGTTGCATCCTGTCTGGCCCAGACTGACCCGTGCAACCGGCTGCCGCCGCCATCGGTCACCGTCAAGCGCCTGGATGAGCCGGTCACCATCAATACCCAATACGGCTACAAGACGCTCAATCACCTGGGCGCCTCCCTGGCCAGCCCCGGCCACCAGATACTGGGGCTGACCCGGGGCAACGCCCTGGTGCAACTGGAGATAAAGGCCCCGGCCTATATCGACCGAACCGGCCAATGGGAATGCGCCAGCCCTCAGCTCGTTCTCACCTACGGTTTCAAGCCCATGACCGTGTACGTGGCCAAGGAATTTCCCGAAGGCAGTTGCGCCTACCAGGAAATCCATAGCCATGAACTGCGGCACGTGAAGGCCTATCAGGACCACGTGGCCGGCATCGAAAAGGAACTGACAGCGACGCTGACCCGGCGCTTTGCCACAGCGGGCCCCTGGCGCGGGCCCGCCGGGCAAACCCAGGAACGACTGCAGCAGGAATTGAATGAACGCTGGATCCCCTACGTCAAGCGGGAAATCGAGCGGGTGAAGTCTGCCCAGGCCCGCATCGACAGCCCGGAAGAGTACGCCCGCATCGAGGACAGCTGTGGCGGCGAGATCAAGAAAATCATCCATTAAACCGAGGGGCCATGGCAGCCGCCGGGGCCTAGCACCAAGGTTCTCCACCCAGAAACACCCGGGGACGGGGACCGAAAATGAGCACCGCGAAGCGAAAGAAAGTGCAGCAGGACTTGACTTGTGCACATCCCGGCACAATTGCATTGGAATTCTGCAAGTCCCTGCACCAGGCAAACCCCGCCCAGGCCTTCGGTTTTAAACAACATAAAATCAAATAGTTACAGCAGTGCACAATATTAATGCAACGTAAGAAAAACCTAGCCCCCCTTTGTACTTAGGCAACCTTCCCAGGCTTTATCCCCATAGTTATCCACAGGAAATGGGGATAACTCGAAATAGCCCCGGCGGGGTGGCAAGTTGGCCTATGAACTTAAAGTGTTTTATCGCCGGCAACCCGGAGCGTCGGGCGCTGAAGTAACTCCTCCCCCCGGATCGGGATCGCTCCCAATCCCCCCTACCCGCCCAATAAAAAGGCCAGCCCCTGGGGGCCGGCCCTTCGCACTGTTCCCGGCCAGGGCGGGCAACTGCATTGATCCTGGCGGGATCAGAACACGTGGTTCACGCCCAGCATGACGCCGTTGGGATCGAAACCCTTGGTCTTGACCTCGCCGACCAAGTTGCCGCCATCGGTCAGGCTGTAGGAGGAATTGGCGTTGTTCAGCATCTTGCCCCAAGTGGCATAGAACAAGGTGGATTCGACGAACTTGTAGGTGTACGCCAGGCCTAGCAGGTTACCGTCCTTGTTGGCCGACGATTTGTCGTCAAAGTGGGTATAGCTCAGGTAAGCCTGGCTCTTGCCAAACGGTACACCGGCACTCAGGCTCCAGCCGGATGACTTGGAATAGGCCGCGGTCCCATTCTCGTAATTGCCGCCGGTTATTCTGCCGGCAACATAGGTGCCGTAGATCTTGGCCAGCCCCAGGTCATAGTTGGCGCTCAACTGCCAACCCGTCTTTCTGGCCAGGCCGTTTTCACCCTTGGCAGTATCGTAGGTGGTGTTATTGATGCTCCAGGTGGTGAAGGCGGCGTTCAGCGGGCTGCCGTTGCCGTAGAACAGGGCAAAGTCCGCACCCTGGCCCGCCTTGTCGTTGGTTGTCTTGGTGCCATCAGGAACGTTGGTATTGGTGTTGTTTTCGCTACCGCTAGTCAGGGTGATATAGGTATAGAAGCCACTCAGCTTCGGCGAGATATACACTAGGGAGTTGTTCAGCCGCGTGGGCATGCCCCCCGTCGGCAGAAAGCCCACGGAAGTGCCATACAGGCCGGCCCCCAGGGAGTTGCCCGTCACCGCCGCCAAGTAGGAACCGGCATATTGGCGCCCGACAGTCATCTGTCCGAACTTGCCGCTCTTCAGGCCGGCGTACATCTGGCGCGAGAACACTTGCGCGCCGGATGTCGTCTGACCGCCAGAGGAAATGCCACCGTTGTTGATGCCGGGAGTCACCGCGCCGCTACCCACGGTACCGGTATTGAACAGCAGGCCGGCTTCCATCAGGTAAACCGCCGACAGGTCGTCATCCAGGGCCTTTTCACCCTTGAAACCGAGACGGGAGGAGGAGTAGCCGCCGGAGCCGAAGTTCGACTTGTAGCCCTGACCACTATTGACATTGGAATAGCTGACATCGGCCACACCATAGATAGTCAAAGCCGGAGAGGGCTGCCCGGTCGGCACACCAGCCTGCAGACCGGCGCCCCGGCTGGGGCCGCCCGTCTGGATTTCCAGCTTCTTCTGGGCCTCCTGGGCCGACAGAATGCTCTGGATCATCGCCTTCTGCTCCGCCAGCTCCCGCTTCAATGCTTCGATCTCGGTTTCCGCGCAGACGGGCATGGCGGACAACAGGCCCAGCATGCCGGACATGGCTACCGCCACGGTCTTCTTACGGCGAAGCGGCAAATCCCTGAATTTCATTTTTACTCCTCCTTATTGCGGTTGATTTGGCCGTTTCGGCCTCTGT
>DATEZY010000099.1:0-5597 GCA_035255085.1 Azospira sp.
GCCGATGATCGGATAAACCTCCCCATCCCGGGCCAGGCCGTCGGGTATGGAAATGCCGCTGTGGACGATCATCCATGCCTCCCCTTCCTGGCGGAACACCAGCACCAGCCGTGCCGTCTCCCGGGACAGGATGTGGTCGGGCAGGGGCAGGTGAATGTGGAAGAAAGCGGTGACGACCACCACGTCGGGAGCGATGTCCTGCAGCGACAGGTCCAGCATCTCGATGCGGATGCGCTCGGGCACCTGGGCGAAGTCCTGGCGGGTGATGTTCACCCACTGCGCCTTGTCCTTGACCAGAAAATCGCCGCCGCCGGTATAACCGCTGAAGTTGTCGCTGAAGCGCGTCGTCAGCCGGTCGTCGCGCGCGGCGTACATCTCGATGTATTCATCGAACAGGGCACGAATGAGACGCTGTCGTTCTGCTTGCATGGGGCGCGCCGTTCAGGAAAGTGTCATAGGGAATTTTGCCCGAAAACACAGGCGTAGAATGGCGCCTTGCGCTTTTCTCTTCGCGCCAATCCCTGCTGCCACCCCATGCTGCCCAATTTCCTGCACGCCGACGCCGATCTGCAAACCCTCAACACCCTGGCCCTGCCGGGCAAGGCGGCCTGGCTCGGCACCATCGCCGACACCGCCCAACTGGCGGCCCTGGCCGACGTACGTGCCCTGAGAGGCAAGCGCCGCTTCATTCTCGGCGGCGGCAGCAATCTGGTGCTGGGCGGCGACTTTGACGGCCTGGTGCTGCGCCTGGCCATCCCCGGCCGGGAACTGGTGGCGGAAGACGATGAGGCCTGGTACGTCCGCGCCGGCGCCGGCGAAAACTGGCACGACTTCGTGCGCTGGACCCTGGCGGCCGGCTACCCGGGCCTGGAAAACCTCTCCCTGATCCCCGGCACCGTCGGCGCCGCCCCGATCCAGAACATCGGCGCCTACGGCCTGGAAGTGGGCGAGCGCTTCCACCACCTGGAGGCGGTGGACCTAACCACCGGCGAGACGGCGCGCTTCGACCGCCACCAGCTGCGCTTCGGCTACCGGGACAGCCTGTTCAAGCAGGAAGGCTGGCACCTGGATGGCCGCTACGCCATCACCCACGTCACCTTCCGCCTGGAGAAGCGCTGGCAGGCGGTGACCCGCTACGCCGACGTGGAAAAGGAGCTGGCCGCAGCCGGCATCGCCGCCCCGACTGCACAGCAAGTGTCGGACGCCATCATCGCCATCCGCCAGCGCAAGCTGCCGGACCCGGCGCTGATCCCCAACGCCGGAAGCTTCTTCCACAACCCGGTGGTGGATGCCGCCACGGCTTCCCGGCTGGTGGCCGAGTACCCCGGCCTGCCTCACTATCCCCAGCCTGACGGCCGGGTGAAGCTCGCCGCCGGCTGGCTGATCGAGCAGGCCGGGTGGAAGGGCAAGAATCTCGGCCCGGCCGGGATGTATGAGAAGCAGGCCCTGGTATTGGTGAATCGGGGTGGGGCCACTGGCACCGATGTACGGGCGCTGATGGCGGCCGTGCAGGCCGATGTGCGGGGGAAGTTTGGCGTGGGGCTCACGCCGGAGCCGATATTTCTCTGAGCCCCTGTGGGTGGGGCTTTGTGGGTAATGGGGCGGTTCTTCGCCTCAAGCTTGATTGGATTCTTTACCGCTGGTTTCCGCCGTTGACCGGCGGGCATCCTTTCTTTTGTCTCGCCAAAAGAAAGGAGCCAAAGAAAACGCGAGCCCGGTTTGGCGCCCCGCGTTCCGCGGGGTTCCCTGCGCTACTCGGCTCTGGCGGGGGCTGCGGAACTCGGCCCTACGGGCCTCAAACAGTCCTCGCCCTTTTTCCGCCAGACCCTCCGTTGCTCGGCGCCGCACAGGGCAGATGGTGTGATACCCCTAACATTGTGTTTGGAGCATCCCACTCGAAACATTTGTTAGGCGGATTCATCACCTCTGATCACACATTTTTATCTTCGAGCTCTTAACGTAGCGCTTGCTATCAATACACTACAGAATTGAATGGCATCAGAGATAGAACGAATAGAATAAACAGCTCTCCCGTATCTTCCGATGCCTTCTTCATTCGTGTATTCCCACTGATGAACTTGTATATACCCCGAGTTGTTTTCTTGAATTGAGTAGGCAACAGCATTGTATTTATCAAGGTAAATCTCTGTGCCTTGGACTTCGTAACCTTGTTCCGTTGCAACCTGCTTAATAATTCCAACCAAATCTAAGCTTTTCATCTTATCTCCAGGAAGTGACATTGTTGGGTGAGATATACCTAATGTGGAGTTGAGGCGCCTGCGCGGCTTTTCATGGAGTTCGCCTCGATTCAGGGTTAGGGCATGGACCATTCACCGTGCTGAATGGCCTCAAGAATGCAAACGAGAAGGAGAGCAAGCCCTGAATGCTCCACACCAGTTTTCCGACGTTCCCTACCACGAAAACCTTCGGAAGCCAGTTGAAGTACCGCGAGGATTTCTTTCTCTTTGTCACTCCCGGGAGGGAAAAGGCTGAAGTCAAAAGTATTGGGCAATTTTCTGTCCAGGTCTTGGAATAGCGTGCCGCGCTCAAGTCCTTCGTAAAATTCCTCGAACGAAATCTCGGCGCCCTTTCCATGGTCAAGAGCGGCGGTAACGTAAAAGCCAACAAATGCGAGACTACTAAGCCACGGCTTGTTCAACATGAATTACTCCTATGGGAAATGGATACGGCACGAGTGGAGGAAAGCTCTAATGTGATGTAGACGGCGGAAACGGCATATAAAAACCTAAAGGACGCCGTATAAGCACGAGTGCAATTCGAGGTATCACCCTGTCTCCATTCGAGCATTTAATTATTCGCATTGATTATACATCGAGCATACATAGCACTTATCCCTCATGGGCAAGGCAATCCCAACATCCGTTCTAGAGGAAAATCCAAAATTGGTGGCCTGTCTGGTAGAGAACGGTCATCGCAGCTACAAGCCCCATCTCCCTTCCGCCACCGCCGAGCAGCGGAGGCGGGCCGGGGGGTAGTCGGCGAGGACTGTCTGAGGCCGTAGGCCGAGTTCCGCAGCCGCCCCGGCGCGCTGAGCAGCGCAGGGAACCCTGGGAGCAAGGCGCAGCCTTGCTCCCAGGGCGGTGGCGAGGGTCCGCCTTCTTTTGGCTACTTTTCTTAGCGGTTAAGAAAAGTACGCCCGCCGGTCAACGGCGGAAACCAGCAGTGGATGCCCCGTAAACGCATCAGGTAACAACAAACCCATCCCCACCCCAACCCTCCCCTTGTCCCCCAAGGGGATTTCCTTCGGGCAAAGGGGCGGGAGCACCCACCTTCAATCTCCCCCGACCGCCTTCATCGACGGTACGGCCAAACAGGCCGCCAGCCCGGTAGCAATGGCATCCGCCATCAACCCCTGCCGCTGCGGATCCCGCAACGCCAGCTCCTCCTCCCGATGCTTGAGCATCCCCGCCTCCAGCAGTGCCGAAGCCATGGCGCTATGGGAGATCACCAACAGCGTGTCGTAAAACCGCACCCCGTTCTGCTCATCGGCCCAGGGCCGATGGGTGCCGATGGCGGTGTCGCCATGGTGGGTCGCCGGCACGAAGCCGAGCCGGCGCAGCCGGGCGCCGATGGCCGAGGCGCAGGCCAGGCTCAGCTCCAACGCCGGATTGCGGCGGGAAACGAATAGCACGTAGCCCCGGTGCAGGTCGCTGTAATCCAGTTCCCGGCCTTCCCAGGTCCAGGGCGTGAGTTCGGCGGGGGGGACCGAGTCGTGGTGCAGGGAAAGGAGGAAGTCGGCACCCTGGGCCGCCTCGGGCCGGGCCGCCAGGCTCTCAATATCGCCGGCGAAATTGATCGGCCGCACCGCCAGCCCTCGGGCCGCCAGCACCGGCTTGAGCACCAGGGCCAGGTCCCGGTTGAATTCGAATTCGCTGCGCCCCCGGGCGCTGGTGGCGCCCGAGTCGGCCAGGCCATGGCCCACGTCCACCGCCACCGTCGGCGCGGCAATGGCCCCGGCAGCCCAGGCTAGAATGCAGGCTGCGCCCACTTTCCGGCAGGCTTGAAATCCCATGGCTAAGAAACTGAACACTGCAAACGCTTCCACCGCTTCCTCCGACGCCCTTCCCATCCGCTATGCCCTCGTGCCGGTGGCCCCCGAGGCCCACCTGTTCGAGGTGACGTGCACCGTACCCGACCCGGCCCCCGAGGGCCAGCGTTTCGCCCTGCCTACCTGGATTCCCGGCAGCTACATGATCCGGGAATTTGCCCGCAATATCGTGGACATCCGGGCCGAGGCCGGCGGCAAGGCGGTGGCCATGGCGGCCGTGGACAAGGCCACCTGGCAGGCAGCCAGGGTGCCGGCCGGCACCGCCCTGACGGTGACCATTCGCGTCTATGCCTGGGACCTGTCGGTGCGGGGCACCCACCTGGATACCAGCCACGGCTTTTTCAACGGCACCAGCGTCTTCCTCCGCCCCGAGGGCAAGGAGCAGCGGCCCTGCCTGCTACAGCTGGCGCCGCCCAAGGGCAAGGCTTACCAGGCATGGCGCGTCGCCACCAGCCTGCCGTCTGCATCCGGCGAGAAGGGCGCCGCCCAGCCCTGGGGCTTCGGCCTCTATCGGGCCGCCGACTACGATGAGCTGATCGACCATCCGGTGGAAATGGGCACCTTCGCCCTGGCCGAGTTCAAGGCCGGGGGCGTGCCCCACGCGGTGGCCGTCACCGGCCGTAGCGACGTGGACCTGAAGCGCCTGGTGAAGGACCTGAAGCCGATCTGCGACTGGCAGATCAAACTCTTCGGCACCAAGGCGCCCATGGCGCGCTACCTCTTCCTGGTGATGGCCGTGGGCGAGGGCTACGGCGGCCTGGAGCACCGGGCCTCCACCGCCCTGCTCTGTTCCCGGGACGATTTGCCTAATGCCAATACACCAATCAGCGGTCCCCTGCCCGAGGCCTATCTGACGTTCCTCGGCCTGTGCAGCCACGAGTATTTCCACACCTGGAACGTGAAGCGCATCAAGCCCGCCGCCTTCGTCCCCTACGATCTGACCCGGGAGGCCTACACCCGCCTGCTGTGGGCCTTCGAGGGCTTCACCTCCTATTACGACGACCTCTGCTTGGTACGCAGCGGTGCCATCGATGTCGCCGCCTACTTCAACCTGGTGGCCAAGGCCGCCAGCAGTGTGCAGAAGGGACCGGGACGGCGCAGGCAGAGCGTGGCCGAATCGTCCTTCGATGCCTGGACCAAGTATTACCGCCAGGATGAAAACGCCCCCAATGCCATCGTCAGCTACTACGCCAAGGGCTCCCTCATCGCCCTGGGCCTGGACCTCAAGTTGCGGTCGGAGAGCAGCGGCCAGGCCAGCCTGGACGACGTGATGCGCCTGTTGTGGCAACGCCACGGCCTGACCGGCGTTGGCGTGGCGGAGGAGGGGGCCGGCAGCGTGTTCGCCGCCGTGGCGGAAGTGGGCGGCCCGGCGGCGGCCCGCTGGCTCAAGCAGGCGGTGGAAGGCCGCAGCGACCTGGCCCTGGAACGCCTGCTGGCGCCCTTAGGCGTTTCCCTCTCCTGGGAGCCCGCGGCCAAGGGGCCGGTGCTGGGGGCCCGCACCACGGAGGAGGGGGGCGGCGTGAAGCTC
>DATEZY010000100.1:0-103480 GCA_035255085.1 Azospira sp.
CACTGGAAACCAAGGCAACCTGTCCCTACTGCGGCGTCGGCTGCGGCGTCATCATCGAGCACGACGGCGTGCGCATCAGCGGCGTGCGTGGCAACCCGGAGCATCCGGCCAACTTCGGCCGGCTGTGCACCAAGGGTTCCACCCTGCACCTCTCGGCCCGGCCGGAAACCCGGCTGCTGTACCCGGAACTGCGGGCCAACCGGGAAGAGTCCCGGCAACGGGTGGACTGGACCACCGCCCTCCATGCCGCCGCCGACCGCTTCGGCCAGGTGATCCGGGACCACGGTCCGGACGCCGTGGGCTTCTACATCTCCGGCCAGCTGCTGACCGAGGACTACTACGTCTTCAACAAGCTGGCCAAGGGCCTCATCGGCACCAACAACGTGGATACCAACTCCCGCCTGTGCATGTCCTCCGCCGTGGTGGCCTACAAGCAGACCCTGGGGATGGATTCGCCGCCCTGTGCCTACGAGGATTTCGACCATACCGACTGCCTGCTCATCGCCGGCAGCAACACCGCCTACGCCCATCCCATCGCCTTCCGCCGCATCGAGGCGGCCAAGGCGGCCCGGCCCGAGATGCGCATCATCGTGGTGGACCCGCGCCGCACCGATACCGCGGCCATGGCCGACCTGCACCTGGCGATCCAGCCGGGTAGCGACATCTGGCTCTACAACGCCATGCTCAACGTGCTGTTGTGGGACGGCTACGCCGACATGGCCTACATCCGCCAACACACCGAAGGTTTCGAGGCCCTGCGCGACCACGTGCGGGAAATCACCCCGGCGGTGGCGGCCCGAATCTGCGGCGTGGCGGCGGAGGACATCGTCCGCGCCGCCCACTGGTGGGGCGAATCCCCGGCGGCCATGTCCCTCTGGTGCCAGGGCCTGAACCAGTCCCACCACGGCACCCACAACGGCGCCGCCCTGATCGCCCTGTCCCTGGCCACGGGCAAGATCGGCAAGCCCGGCAGCGGCCCCTTCTCCATGACCGGCCAGCCCAACGCCATGGGCGGGCGGGAAGTGGGGGGGCTGTCCAACCTGCTCTCCGCCCACCGGGACATGGCCAACCCGGAGCATCGCCGGGAAGTGGCCCAGCTGTGGGGTGTGGATGAGGTTCCCGCCACCCCGGGCCTGAGCGCCGTGGAACTGTTTGAGGCGGTGCGCCAGGGCCAGGTCAAGGCCCTGTGGATCGCCTGCACCAACCCGGCCCAGTCCATGCCCCAGCAGGCCCTGATCCGGGAGGCCCTGGAACGCTGCGAATTCGTGGTGCTGCAGGAGGCCTACGGCAACACCGAGACCGCCCCCTACGCCGACCTGCTCCTGCCCGCCGCCACCTGGGGCGAGAAGGAGGGCACGGTGACCAATTCCGAACGCCGCATCACTCACGTCAATCGGGCCGTGCCGCCCCTGGGCGAGGCCTTGCCCGACTGGCGCATCGTCCGGGACTTCGCCCTGGCCCTGGGGCCCCGCATCGACAAGCCCGAGGCCGCGCGCCTCTTCGCCTACGACGAGGTGGAGGCCATTTTTCGCGAGCACGTGGCCAGCACCCGGGGCCGGGACCTGGACATCACTGGCCTCTCCTACGCCCTGCTGGATCGCCAGGGGCCCCAGCAGTGGCCGTTCCCGGAAGGCGCCGAGGCCGGCCAGACCCGGCTCTATGGCGACGGCCGCTACCCCACCGCCAGCGGCAAGGCCCGCTTCGTGGTGCCGGTGCAGACCGTCACCGCCGAGCCCCGAGATGCCCGCTATCCCCTGGGCCTCACCACCGGCCGCCTGCGCGACCAGTGGCACGGCATGAGCCGCACCGGCAAGGTGGCCCGGCTCTACAGCCACGTGGACGAGCCGCGCATCGAGCTGGCCCAGGCCGACCTGGATTCCCGGGGCATCGCCGCCGGCCAGCTGGTGCGGGTGAAGAGCCGGCGCGGCACCGTGGTGCTGCGGGCCCGGGCCTCCGATACGGTGCGTCCCGGCCAGGCCTTTGTCGCCATGCACTGGGGACGCAACGGCCTCAATTCCAGCGGGGTGAACGAACTCACCCTCAACGTCTTCGACCCTTATTCCAAGCAGCCGGAACTCAAGCATGTGGCGGTGCAGGTGGAAAAGGTGGAGCTGCCCTACCAGGCCCTGCTCATGCGCACCGACCTGGACGGGGAGGCGGCCACCGGCCTGACCCTGGAACTGGCCGCCGCCCTGGCTCCCTGGCTGCAGCGCTTCGCCTACGCCGCCGTCTTCCTCGCCGGGCGCGATGCCCCGGCGGTGGTGCTGCGCATCGCCCACGACCAGCCCATTCCCCCGGACTGGCTGCTGGAACTGGACCGCCTCCTGGGCCTGGCCGGGGAGGACTGCCTGGCCTACAACGACGCCCACCGGGGGGTCACCAAGCGGGCCCTGATCCGGGACGACATCCTGGTGGGGCTGCGCCTGACCGGCGAGACCGCTGCCGCCGAATGGCTGCGGGACGTGATGGTGGAACGCATGCCCACAGCGGAACTGCGCCGCTGGGTCTTCGCCCCCCTGGCCCAGCCCCTGGCGGCGGCCCACAGCCGGGGCCGCATCGTCTGCAACTGCCTCAATGTCTCGGAAAATGACATCGCCGCGGCCCTGGCCGGCGGCGCCGACTTCGCCGCCCTGCAGGAGAAGCTCAAGTGCGGCACCTCCTGTGGCTCCTGCGTGCCGGAGATCAAGCGCATGGTAGCGACCGGGGTGACTGCGGCGGCCTAGGAAGGAGGGGGCGGGGGAAAAGGGGCTAGGGGAGGGGCGCCGTGGCTGGGAAGGTCAGCAAGTTCCTTCCCCCCCGCATCACGAACGGCCCCTGCCGGCCAAAGTGCTCTTCCCCTTTTCCTGGAAAAATGACCGACTCGGAAATGGCCGGCTTTTTTGGCAGGCCGGCCAGTTTGGGTGCCGCCCGGTCAAGGGTATTGCTGCGTCAGCCAGGTCTCGAATTCGGCGCTTGGAAGCGGCCGGGCGAAAAGGAAGCCTTGCAGCACGTCGCAGCCGATATCGGCCAGGAAGTGCCGCTGCGCTTTGGTTTCGACGCCTTCGGCGACGACCGACAAGCCGAGTCGGCGGGCCAGGGTGACGACGGCGCTGGCCACGGCCGCGTCGGTTTCCGCGGCTGGCAGGTGCAGGACGAAGCTGCGGTCAAGCTTGAGGACATCGAGCGGCAGGGTGCGCAGCATGGCGAGGGAGGAATGGCCGGTGCCGAAATCATCCATAGCGACCTGGATGCCCCGTTCCTTCAGTGCCCGCAGAACCTGCACGGCACCCTCCGGATCGGCCATGGCGGCAGACTCGGTGATTTCCAGTTCGATCCACTCGTTGGCGGCACCGGCGGCCGTGAGAATGTGCTCCAGGCGGTCGGCCAGGTCGGCGGCGTGGAACTGGCGAGGCGACAGGTTAACCGCTATCCGTGGAACCGGGACGCCCTGCTGGCGCCAGGCGACCATCTGTTGCGCCGCCTCGGCCAGGGCCCACTCACCGAGTTCGGTGATGATGCCGGCCTCTTCGGCCAGGGGGATGAATTCCACCGGCGAGACCAGCCCCCGTTCCGGATGACGCCAGCGTAGCAGGGCTTCGACGCCGGCCAGGCGACCATCGGCGGAATGGACCTGGGGCTGGTAAAAGAGTTCGAGCTGGCGGCGCGCCACGGCCCGGCGCAAATCGGTTTCCAGCGCCAGGCGCTGGCTGGCCTGCCGGTTCATCGCCTCGTCGTAGAAGCGGAAGGTATTGCGCCCGGCGGCCTTGGCGGCATACATCGCCGCATCCGCATTGCGCAGCAGGCTTTCGATATCGTTGCCGTCGTCGGGATAGAGCGCCAGGCCGAGGCTGGCGGCAACGTCGATGTCGCGGCCACCGGCATGGATCGGCGGCGCCAGCGCCGCGAGAACCCGGCGGGCGATCCCGGCGGCCACCCCGGCGTTGCCCATGCCTTCGAGCAGCATGACGAACTCGTCGCCGGCCAGCCGGGCCAGGGTGTCGGCGCCGCGGCACACCCCGCCCAGGCGCTTGGCAACCTCGATCAGCACGGCATCGCCGGCGGCATGGCCGAGGCTGTCGTTGACCAGCTTGAAGCGGTCCAGGTCGATGAAGCAGACGGCAAAGCCATTGCCCCGGTCAGCCCGGGCCAGGGCCTGGCGCAGGCGGTCGTCGAACAGGCTGCGGTTGGGCAGGTTGGTCAGCGAATCGTGGTTGGCCAGGAAGGCGAGTTGGCCCTCGGCCTCCTTCCGGGCAGTCACGTCGTTGAGGACGCCGACGTAATGGGAGACGCTGTCCGCATCGCCGCGCACCGGCGACAGGAACAGCTCGATCCACTGCTGCGAGCCGTCGCTGCGCTGGCGCGACAGGGTCGTGTAGCCGTCGCGGCCTTCGGTAATGGCGCTGCGGATGACCGCAAAGCCGTCGTCGTCCCCTGTGCACAGGCAGGGCTGGCCAAGCACCTGGTCCCGCGGCATGCCGAGAATCTGGGAGAAGGCGGCGTTGATGTAGATCAGCCGGCAGTCGCCGGGGCCGGCGGCGGCGATGAAAATGCCGTTCACGCTGGACTCGATGGCCCGGTCGCGCAGGGCGATGGCCCGCTTGTCGGCATGGATGTAGGTGTCCAGGGTCAGCCCGAGGTCGAGCATGACGACCTTGAGCAGGGCATCGAAAGTCGGGGCGAAAGTGGCGAAATCCTCGCCGCTGGCAGTCCAGGTCGCCTTCAGCATGTCGGAAAGGTATTTTCGGAAGGCGCCGACATACCATTTCGGCGTCAGCCCGATGCGCGCATGGGTCATGCCCACCCGCAACCGGCCGTCGACGTAGGCATCGCCGTAAT
Organism: Azospira sp.; assembly: GCA_035255085.1. GTDB lineage: Bacteria > Pseudomonadota > Gammaproteobacteria > Burkholderiales > Rhodocyclaceae > Azospira. The sequence continues at coordinate 4,816 of DATEZY010000100.1, forward strand.
CGCCATCGGTCAGGCTGGCGAAATATCGGCCGTGGGCGGCCTTCAGGCGGGCGACGGTGGCATCGTCGGGCAGCAGGGCGGCCAGCTCCGGCAGCTGGCGCAAGTATGCGTAGAAGCCGTCGGCAAAGCCGTTCTGGGCCGCCGCCAATTTGCCGCTGATGCTGCGCAGGCGTCCGGCATCGACGTCGGTCAGTTCGAGAAAGGCCTTGCGGGCCTCGATCTCGGCAGCATCGATGCCCATCTCGGCGGCAATGTCCTCCACCGCTGCCGGGCTCAGCTTCTGCGTCTCGGGTCGGTGGGTCATGGGGCGACCATCCGTCCCGGACCCTGGGCCCGGAGGGGTTCCATCCGGGCCATCACCGCCGGCCTGGCTAGGTCGGTCCGGGCCGTGGCCAGCTCCCCTTGGGTTTTGTCTCGGAACATTGGGCGCCTCATTGATGAAATACAATTGTTGAGCAATTTACTTGGGTATTGGCGGCCTGCCCATGACCGGAATCAATTTCCCCGGCGTTACACTGCTACTTCGCCGGATTAAAAAAGCCGGCCAGGGGCCGGCTTTCTCGTCCGTGTGGCGCAATTTACTTCAGCGACAGCACCCAGGTCGCCAGCCGCTTGGCTTCATCCTCGGTGACATTGTTCGGCGGCATGGGCACTTCGCCCCAGGAACCCTTGCCACCCGCCTTGATCTTGGCGGCGAGCTTCGCCTGGGCGGTCTTGTCGTCCTTGTACTTGGCGGCAACTTCCTTGTAGCCGGGGCCGACCAGTTTCCGGTCCACCGTGTGGCAGGACAGGCAGTTCTTGGACTTGGCCAGGGCCAGTTCGTCGGCGGCGTGGGCCTGGCCGAACATCACCAGGGACGCCGTAATCAGGGCGGCGTTGAGGATCTTCATGGTTCGCTCCGTTTCATGGGGTTGAGGGGAAAAATGGCCGAGCCGGGGGCTCGGGTCTGCAGGTCGCTGTCGTTGGCGACGGCGACTTACATCTTTTCGTCACGGCCGGCGCCGCCGCTCAGGTCAACCATGTCGATGGTGACCCCGGCAAAGGGCAACACCTTGCCGCCGTACTGTGCGGCAAACTTCTGGGCGTCGGCTTCCTGGGCAAAGGAGGGGACGGTCGGACCCATGGACCCGCGGCGCGGGCTGCCGATGACATAGAAGGCGCTCCTGGCATCGATCCACTGGCCTTTCGGACTGTTCCAGTCGGCCTTGCCCATATCCTGGGTATAGATGGCGACGATGCGTTTCTTTTGTTCCGGGCGCAGAACGATGGAGAACATTTCCCGTGTGTCGCAGAAGAAATCCGGTTCGCCCTGGTCGTAATGGATTTGGGCCTTGGGGCCGGGGAAATCGACCAGGGTCATGCCATCCAGGGCGCAGGCGGTATCGGCGGCGATTTCCCGCGGCAGGGCCGGCTTGGCCGGTTCTCCACAGGCGGTAAGGAGCAGGGCGCAGAGCAGGAGGGGAAGTAAGCGGACAGGGTTCCGCCAGCTAGCATTGGATCGCGTCATTTGAATCTCCAGGCCGCCACGCCGAGTGGGGTAATGATCCAGAACACCATGGCGCTGCCGAGCAGCCAGGGGTTCGCCAGGGTTTCGGGGAACACCGTGGCCAGGCCGTAGAGACGCTGGACGTCCTCGAAACCGAAAATGTTGAGGATGCGGAAAATGTCCGCCGGGTTGAGCATCAGCAGCACCGGAAAGAAATTCAGGTTCAGCTTGCCCTCGCTGACCACCAGCAGGCCGAGCAGCAGCAGGTCATAGACCAGCACGTAGAAGAACCACAGGGCGATGGCGATGCCGCTCGCCCGCATGCGGTCCTCGGCCAGCACCGAGACCATCACCGCCAGGCTGAGGAAGCACAGGCTCAACAGGAAGGCGCTGAGGACGAAGCCGCTGTAATGGAACAGGGCGCCACTGCCCAGCTGGTAGAACAGCAGCAGTCCGGCCAGGCCGAAGCCGGCGAAGGTGGCGACGCCGAGGGCCCCGGCCAGGCCGCCGAACTTGCCGAGCAGCACTTCGAAGCGGGTGATCGGCATCGACAGCAGTAGATCCAGGGAGCCGCGCTCGCGCTCGCCGACGATGGCGTCGTAGCCGAGGAGCAGCGCGATCAGCGGGACCAGGTAGATGACCAGGCTGACCAGGCTGGCAATGGTGACGTCGATGCTGCGCCAGCCCACCGCGCCCTGCTGGGCGGCGCCGAAGTAGGCGATGACCAGGGCGAAGATGGTGAATACGGCGGCCACGGCGAGCACCCAGCGGTTGCGCAGCCGGTCGCGGAATTCCTTGCGGGCGATGGCGCCGATCTGGGCGAATTCGATGCCGCTCATCTTGCTTCCTCCGCATAGCCCAGGAAGATATCTTCGAGGGAGGGTTCATGGACGTCGATATCGCAAATCGCCGGGCCGGTGGCGCTCAGGGCTGCCAGCACGGCCATTTTTTGCTGACGCGGACAGGCGAAGCGGGCGATGTCGCCGGTGGTGTCGATGCGGCCGATGCCCTGGCCTGCGAGGGCCTGGCGGAGCGCCTGCTCGTCGCCCGGCCGACAGCGGACGCTGAAGGTCAGGGGCATGTCCTGGCCCTGGCGCAGGGCCTGAACGGTGCCCAGGGCCTGGATGCGGCCGCTACGCATCAGCGCCAGGCGGTCGACCCGTTGCTGGATCTCGGCCAGGATGTGGGAGGTCAGCACGACGGTGACGCCGCCCTGGCGTAATTCGGCGAGGATGCGATAGAACTCCAGGATGCCCTGGGGATCGAGGCCGTTGGTCGGCTCGTCGAGGAACAACAGGCGGGGATTGCCGAGCAGGGCCTGGGCGAAACCGAGACGCTGGCGCATGCCCTTCGAGTAGTTGCGGACGCGCTGCTCGGCGGCACCGGCGAGGCCAACCCGCTCGAGCAGGGCCGGGCAAGTGCTACGCTCCACACCCTTTAGCCGGGCAAAAAAGTGCAGGGTTTCCAGGCCGCTCAGGTTGTCATAGAGAGCCAGGCTTTCCGGCAGGTAGCCGATGCTCCGGCGCACTTCGCGAAAGGCCGAACCCCGCACCGCCTGGCCGCCAATGCGGATTTCGCCGGCGCTGGCCGGCAACAGGCCGAGCATCATCTTGAACAGCGTCGTCTTGCCGGCGCCGTTGTGGCCGATCAGGCCAAACAGTTCGCCGGTGCCGACCGTCAGGTCCACGCCATTGACGGCGTCCACCGCGCCATAACGCTTCTTCACGCCGCGAATTTCAATGAGCTTGTCGGTCAATCCACTGGCTCCAGTCAGGGTTCAAGGGTTGCATGCGGGGCTTTTTATCGACGATGCTCGGGCTGCGCAGCAGCGGGAACTGGCGGGCGATCAGGCGCAGGCTGTGCACCGCCGGGCTGTTGAGCAGCAGCTTGACCAGGGGGTACTTCCAGGTCAGCCGGTCCACCAGGTCGTTGGCTTCGTAAGGCACGTCGCCGATACCGTCGCCGTTGGCGTCCCAGCCGGCGTAGTTGCTCCAGTAATTGCCCTGTTTCTGCCCCCAGAGTTCGTCGTGGGTGGCGACGTAGCGCACCTGTTCGCGGTTCTGGATGAAGTCGTTGCCATCGACGTCGTTGTGGATGGAGCCGGCCCAGACGTGGGCGCCGACCCGGTTGCCGATTACCCGGTTGCCCTTGATCACGTTGTATTCGGCGTCGTAGATGAAGAAACCGCGGCCGTTGCCGGCGACCACGTTGTTCTCGATCACCGAGTCCTGGATGGTCCGCAGCATGATGCCGTGATCGGTGTTGCCCCAGGCCCGGTTGTTCCTCACCGTCTGGCGCCGCACTTCCATCAGGGCCAGACCGCCGCGGTTGAGGTAGCTCTCGTTGTCTTCCCAGAGGTTGTCATTGGAATTCATGTAGTGGCTGCCGTAGCGCAGGTGATGCAGGCGGTTGCCGCGAAAGACAGCATGGTGGGAAACGTCCACGTAGATGCCATCCCGGACGAAACTGATGTTGTTGCCGATGATCCTGGCGCCGGTGGTGTTGTAGAGCTGGATGCCGTTGCCGCGCCGGGCGGACGACAGGTCCCGCTTGCCGGTGATCAGGTTGTTGCTGACTTCCGGATCCTGCAGCTTTTCCAGCCAGACACCGAAGAGGTTGTAGACCAGCATGTTGTTGCGGACGGCGACCCGGTGCGCTCCCGGTTCGACGTAAATCCCGGCATTCTGGGCAGTCAGGTCGGTGCCGCTGTCGCGGACGATGAAGCCTTCGATCTGCACGTCCGTCGCTTTCACCCGGATGACGTCGCCCTGGTCGTCGCCGGACAGGGTCGGGCGGTCGACCCCGATCAGGCGCAGCGGCTTGTCGATGACCAGGTGCTCGTCGTAATGGCCGCGCTGCACGCGCACCGTGTCCCCGGCCCGGGCCTTCTGCACCGCCCTGGCAATCGATTCACCGGGCTGCACCTGCAACTCGGCGGCCGCGAGGGGCCAGCCGATGATGAGGAGAAGGACGGCGGCGAAGGTCTTCATCGCGGCTCTCAGCGGATGGCCTTGATCGGGATGTAATAGCCGTCGTCGCCGATCGGCGTCAGTTCGATGCCTGCCTTGGTCCGCCGGCGGCGTTCCTGGGACAGGGGCGGGCAGGTGTGGTCGTCGTAATAGAGGATCTGGCACTCGAGGCAGAGCAGGCACTCCCGCTGGTCGATCCGGCCGGCGTCGTCGATGGCCAGGGAACCGCATCCCTTCTGGCAGGCGTGGCAGGTCGTGCATTCATCCTTGCGCTTCAGCTTGATGAAACGGAAGGTGGTGGGGATGGCCAGGCCGGCGCCGAGGGGGCAGAGGTACTTGCAGAAAGGCCGCTCGACGAACAGGCCGCCGACGAACAGCAGCGCCCAGTACGTCAAGAAGGGCCAGGCCCGGTGCCAGACGCCGCCGACCAGGAAGGTGGACTTGAAGGGCTCCACCTCGGCCATCTGCTCGGCCAGGCCGATGTCGTAGAAGGAGACGCCGATCAGCACCAGGAAAATGCCGTACTTGAGCCAGCGCAGCCGGTTGTGCCAGGCCATCGGCAAATGAAACTGGAAGCGCTTGAGGCCAAGCCTGCCGGCGATCTTGAAGGACAGTTCGGACAGGGAGCCGTAGGGGCACAGCCAGCCGCAGAACAGGCCCCGGCCCCAGATGAAGAGCACGGCGGCGATGAACAGCCAGAAGATGAAAATCAGCGGGTCGGACAGGAACAGTTCCCAGCGCCACTGATAGACCAGCGAGTGCAGCCAGGTCATGACGTGGGTGATGCTCGGCTGGGCCAGGCCGTAGAAGCCGACGAAGCCGATGGCAGCACTCCAGCTCAGGTACTTGGGAATCGATACCCAGCGCTTGTCCTTGCGCGTCGCCCGGCGCACCAGGCGGTCCCGCAGTCCGTACACGCCGGTGGTGGCGGCGAGGAGCAGCAGGAAGAGGGCGATTTCCACCTTCTTGCCGCGCCAGACCTGCATCCAGGTCGGGTCGGGGCGCAGCACCGTCGGCCGGCCGCCTTCCAGGTAGCGCGCCGGCAGCCAGTATTCCCGTTCGAAATTGGCGAAGGTCTTGCTGCCGGTCTGGCGATCCACCTTGTTGGCCAGGAAGATGAGGTTCCAGGGGTAGGCGGCGCTGAAGCTGCCGCCGCGCAGGATGAAAATTCCGGATTCCCGGTAGGTCGGTGCGCCAGGGGCGGCGATGCTGTAGAGATTCTTGTAGTCGGTGTCGCGGAAGGTGTGGCTGTCCAACTCCTGGGCCACCTGGATGCGGTCGTAGATGCCGCCGCGGACGAAGCCGGAACCCTTGAACGAGGCGGTGCCGTTGGCGACGATAAAAATGGCGTGCTCGTCCGGCTTGAGGTCGGCCATCAGGTTGCGCCAGGCGGCCTCACCGAGGATGCTGCGGCCCACGGCCGGGGCATTCAGGTAGCCGAAATAAAGATCCATGTAGGGCTGGCCGTTGCCCGGCAGGCCCAATTCATCCGGCTGTACGACGAGGTGCTGGACGCTGCCTTCATCGACCAGGGTCTTCCAGTCGAAGGGGCCGGTCTGTGTCGTGAAGCGCGCTGCCGGCTTGGGCACCATCTTGACGATGCCCACCTGTTTGGCGATGGCGTAGGCGCTGCGCATCACCACCTGGTTCTCGGCAATGACCGTCACCGTGGCGCCGCTGATGGCGTTCAGGCCGATACGGCCGTCGCCAGCCGAGGATTTGCCGATTTCCACCTTGCTGCCGGCGAACTTGCCGACATACTGGGCAATGAACTTGGTCAGTTCCCCTTCGGGGATGCCTACCAACAGGATCGGCTCGCTGTGCTTGAGGATGCGGACGCCGCTGATGACGCCCGTTGGTGACATGCCGATCAGCGTGACCACCGGCTTGCCCGAATAGGCCGGAATGTCGACGATGTCGGTGGACAGGAAAACGTAGCCGACGAGCTGACGCTGGGGGCCGGTACCCCGGTAGGCTTCGACATAGCTTGGCCGGCCCTTGCGCAGCGAAAAGCTGTCGGCGCCGGGCATCACGTCGCCGCATGGGGCGTAGGCGCAGAGGTCGGGGTCGGAGTGGAGCTGTGGGGGCAGGGGCGCGTCGTAGGAGGAGCCGTAACTGGCGGCTGACCAACACAGCAGCACGAGGAGGAGGCGGGTCAGGATTCGGAGCAACTTCATGGGGATTTCAGCAATCTTGGGGCCGGGGGCCGCCCGGCCTCCCATTGCTACCAGGAGACCGGACGGGGGAGAGACTGGAATCCGGCGCGCAGCGCCGCTTCCCGCTGCGGCCCTGGCCCCGCTAAGGACCAGGGGCAGGGCCGCAGCGGCGGGTCAGGCTTCGACGATCATGCGACCGCGCATTTCCAGGTGCAGGGCATGACAGAAGTGGGTGCAGTAGTACCAGAACACCCCCGGCCGCTCGACCTTGAAAGTCACCGACTTGGTTTCCTGGGGGCCGACGATCATGCAGACATCGTGGCCTTCGACGGCGAAGCCGTGGTGCAGGTCTTCCACCTTGTCGTGGTTGGTCAGGATGACGGTGACTTCATCACCCTTCTTGAGGACGAACTCCGACGGCGTGAAGGTTGGCGCCACCGACATGATGCGCACCGTCACCTTGTTGCCGTTGCGCTTGACCCCGGTGTCGTCGTAACCCTTGACGTGCAGCGGGTGCTCCTCGAGGGTGTAGATCTGCTTGGTCTTGATCAGGTCGCGGCGGACGACGATGGCATCGTGGGGTTCGGGATGGGCAGTGTGGTCGGCCAGCAGCACCATCTTGTCGCCGCTGATGTCGATCAGCTGCTCGGTTTCCACATGCACCGGCCCGACCGGTAGGAAGCGGTCCTTGGAGAACTTGTTGCCGGACATGAAGAACTTGCCGTCGGCTTCCTTGGTTTCTCCCATGGAAGCGTAGCTGTGGCCCGGCTGGTAATGGACGTCGATGCGGTCGAGCACCACCTTGGCCTGCTTGTCGCCCTTGTACTGGGTGATGGCGGCGGCCACGTTCCATTTGACGATCTGGCTGTCGAGGAAGAGGGAGGTGTAGGCGTTGCCTTTGTTGTCGAAGCCGGTATGCAGGGGGCCGAGGCCGATTTCTGGCTCGCCGACGACGCATTCCTGGGCATCCTTCATTTCACCGTCGAACCACTTCAGGACCAGGGCGTGCTCGATCACGGTGGCGGTTGGTGACAGCTTGCCGGCGCAGACGTAGTACTTGCCGTCCGGCGAGATGTTGACGCCGTGGGGGTTCTTGGGGACCGGCACGTAGCAGGTCAGCGCCGTCTTCGGGTCCTTGTTGGACTCCCGGGTGCCATCGACCACCGGTACCTTGGAGTCGCCGATGGTGAAGCTCTTGCCAGCCTTGATGGCGGCTTCGATGCGTTCGATGTTGAAGAAGATGCAGGCATCGCGCTCGGCCGACATCATGTCGGCGAAGGTCAGGCCATTCTCGGTGTTGTAGCTGTTCAGCGCAGCCAGCTTGCCGTCATAGGAGGTGGCGCAGAGGTCCATGTTGCCATCGACCTTGACCTGCCAGCGCACTTCCATCTTCTCGGCGTCCACGCAGGTCAGCAGGCAGCCGTAGCCCTTGCCGGTTTTCCAGTCCTTCGGCGTGTTGGGCAGCGGCACGTGGAACTCGGCACCGCAGAAGACGCGGGTGGTGTGGTTGATGGCTGGATCGACCGGGTCGCGCTTGTCCGGGAAAATGCCGTGGAAGCCCTGGACATTGGGGATCTCGGTGATCTTGTCGCATTCCATGTAGTCGCCACGGATGCGGGCCAGGCGGTTGTTGATCTTGTCGTTGACCCAAAAATACTTGCCGTCGTAGGTGCCGTCGGCGTACGAACCATGGACGTGGTGGGTATCGCCGGTGCGGTACTTGATGCTGCCGTCCGCCTTGGTGCCGAGAACCTTCTTCGATTCGTTGGTGATGCCCCAGCCCGACATCGGATCGATGTTGAAAACCGGGATGCGCTTCAGGGTTCGGCCGGAAGGCACACCGATGATGCGCATTTCGCCCGAATGGCCGCCACTGGACATCAGGTAGTACTCGTCGAGCTGACCGGGGGCCACCTCGACCTTGCTGTGATTGGAGACGGTGGTCGACTTTGCGGCAGCCGGCGCGGCGCTCGTGGCGCCCTGGTCGGCCTTGTTGCAACCGCCCAAACCCAGACTGACGCCGGCGCCAGCGATGCCGGCGATACCGGCGGTGTTCAGGAACTTGCGGCGCCCGTTGTCGAGCTCTTTGGTGGACTTGCTATCTTCGGCCATACGGCCCTCCCTAACGGAATCAACAGTACGCGAATGATCCTTCCTGGGAGGTGGGGCTGTATGTCGGATATTCCTGACAGGCAGCGGCTTTTTCTTGATTTGATGCTAACTTTAGATATAGATCAAATGTTATACGTCACAGGGTCGTGAGCCCATGCTGCAGTGCGAATTTGACGAGACCGGGCAGGTCGCCGATGCCGAGTTTTTGCATCATACGGCTGCGATAGGTGTCGACCGTTTTCGGCGAGAGATGTAACAGGCGGGCGATCTCGATGCCGGAGCGGCCCTCCACCAGCATCTGCAGGATTTCCCGCTCGCGCTGGCTGAGGGATTCCAGGGGGCTTTCCTCCGCCCGTTTGCGCACGTAGTCGTCCACCACCGATTCGGTGATTTTCTGGCTCAGGTAGCGGCGGCCCGCGTAAACCGCGCGGACGGCATCGACAACCTCGTTGCCTGCCGATTCCTTGCGCAGGTAACCCAGTGCCCCGGCTTGCAGGGCGCGGAAAACATGCTCGACGGTGGAATGCATCGACAGGATCACGATTTTGCTGCTTTCCTGCCTTTCCATGATGCAGGTAGTGGCATCGGCGCCATTGAGCAGCGGCATGGCCAGATCCATCAGCACCACATCTGGCTTCAGCCGAACGGCAGCCTCGACGGCTTCGCGGCCATCGGCAACCTCGCCGACGACCCGGATATCGGGCTGGTTTTCCAGCAGCAGGCGCAAGCCGTCGCGTACTACCGCGTGGTCGTCGGCAATCAATACAGTAATGGTCATGCAGTCTCCAGGTTGCGCTTTGGAATGGTTACGACAACGGTGGTTCCCTGATCGTGGCCCGGCCCGATCAGCAAGGCAGCGCCGATGGTGCGTGCCCGCTCGGCCATGATGGCCAGTCCCCAAGCACTGCCGGCCCCCGGCTGGCGCGGCCGCTCCCTTGCCATGCCCACGCCGTTGTCGCTGACCGTCAGTTCGATGTGCTCCCCGTTCTGGGTCAGGGTGACGGTCACCGCCGTGGCTTGGGCATGCTTGGCGACGTTGATCAACGCTTCCTGAACGATGCGGAAAAGCGTGGTCTCGACTTTGCCCGGCAAACGGGGGAGGTTTTCACAAGCGGTGTATCGGAAGGCGATGCCGGTACGCCCGGAAAATTCTTCACCATGCCAGCGCAGCGCGGTATTCAGCCCATACTGCTCCAGCAGTGCGGGATGCAACTCTTCCATGACGCTGCGCACCATCTCTGTCGTCTGCTCGACCAGGGCCAGCGAATCCCTGATCCGTGCCTGGGCAGTGGGCAGCGAAGCGGGTGAGGGCTGGCCGGACAGCAGGGCAAGGTTGAGATTCAGATTCATGTTCAGGGCCGAGAGGTTCTGCCCGATCCGGTCATGCAATTCGGTGGCCAGGGCCTTGCGCTCTGCGTCCTGCAGCGTCACCAGCTGCTGGCTCAAAGCCTCCAGGCGCGACGTGTAATCGTTGATGGTCGCCTCGGCTTCCTTGCGTTCGGCGATTTCGATTTCCAGTTTCTGATTGGCCTTGCGCAGGGCATCGGTGCGCTCCTCGACCTGCTTTTCCAGGGTGAGGCTATTTTCCCGTCGCTCCGCTTCGAATCTGCGCCGGACACACTCCAGGCCGACCACGATCCAGATCAGCATGGAGAAAATCAGGCGATTGGATTGACCAAACCAGGCAACGCCATCGCCTGGATGGATTTGCAGCTTGATGCCGGCCAGGACTGGTCCGAGAACGGCAATGAGCACCAGCACCCGACTTTGCGCGCCGACACCGATCGCGCACAGCGCCAGCAACAGGTAAAGGAAGGGAATGCCCAGTCCCAACGGGGTCTGTAGGTCGATAGCAAAGATCACCATCATCGCTACGGCGATGGTCGGATTGATCAGGAAACGGAGCTTGCTAGGTGACATGGGGAGCGTAGGGGAAAGAGCCGTGGTTTCAACGTTCTCAGGCGTCAGATAGACAAAGGGCAGGCATTGTTTCATTAAACGAAATTGTCAGAAACCAGAAATTCGACCCGCCCAGGTTCCAATGGCAGACGCAATGGTCCGTTGCCGTTCTGCCTGTCGCTTTCCTCGCCAAGAGGCTTTCCCTATCCGGAACCGCCCTGGTCCTTCGTGCCGACAGCAAAATCTCCCGGGAGCCGCATCGACAGACATCCTTCGTCTCGACAGCCAGACGCCTGCCGCTTCTCCAGCCACTTTGAGGAAGCAGCAGAATCGGGTAATTTGAAGGACAAAACCGATTCCCAGGGGGTGTTATGGATTTGACGATGGCTGATTTGGAAGAAAATTTACGGGCCAGGGATTCGGCGGATCTCAAGCATGCCTTGCGCAAACAGAGCCTGACCCCCGAGGCGGCGGAGATGGCCCAGAAAATTCTGCTGGAGCGGGGCGAGACGCTTGTTCCGGCGGCCGATCCGGTTCCTGCCGAGAGTACGGCCCAGGGTGGACTCTATGCCGGCCGGCTCAACCGGGAGCGCTTTTTCGGCTGGATCGTGGTGCTGGCGAGCCTCACCCTGTTGCTGACCCTGGTGGAGGTGTTGCGGGATTTTCCGTCGGATCTGATCTGGGGGGTATCGCTGCTGCTGTGCGGCGTCATGACCGTGCCCGTGGCGAAGCGTTTCCACGACCTGGATAAATCGGGCTGGTACGCCGTTCTCGCCTTCGTTCCGGTGATTTCCCTGCTGGTCATGGCCTATCTGTTTTTCTGGAAAGGCACGAGCGGTTCGAACCGCTTCGGGCCCGATCGCCTGGAGCAGGATGAGGAGTTGGAATAGGGAGCTGGAATAGGCAGGGACCAGACGGGGGAGGGGCCAGCTAGGAGCGGCCAAACTGCCCTGGCGGCAGCAGGCGGGACAACAAAATGGCTGCACCGTGGCGTCACGGTTGCAGCCATTGTTTTTAACAGCGAACGATCAGCGAACGACCTTGAGCAGTTCCACTTCGAAGGTCAGGGTGGCGTTGGGCGGCACGACGGAGCCGGCGCCGCGGGCGCCGTAGGCGATCTCGGGCGGGCAGGTGAGCTTGGCCTTGCCGCCTTCCTTCATCTTGGCCACGCCTTCGGTCCAGCAGGGGATGACCCGGTTGAGGGGGAAGGTGGCCGGCTGGCCACGCTTGTAGGAGCTGTCGAATTCGGTGCCGTTGGCCAGGGTGCCGCGGTAGTTCACCTGCACGGTGGCGTCGGCGGTGGGCTTTTCGCCGGTACCTTCCTTGAGGGATTCATAGATCAGGCCGGACGGGGTCTTTTCCGGGGTGGCGGCTTGGGCTGCGGTCACAGCCAGGGCTGCCAGCATGGCCAGGGCGATATTTTTCTTCAGCATCGATTTCTCCATCGCTTGCGCGAACACAGTGAACGAGCCCGGCAAGCTACCGGGATGTGGCTTGGGGAGCAAGTGTCCGGTGTTAAAACCCGGGCAAAGCGCCTGGAATGGGCTGCTATTCAGCCGGGGCGCCGCCGCCGGTGAGCAGGCGTATCAGTTCGCCGTGGGCGATAGGGCGGCTGAACAGGAAGCCCTGGCCATCGCTGCAGCCCAGGCGATGCAGGACCGCGGCCTGATCCGGGCGCTCGATGCCCTCGGCGATGATGTCCATGTGCAGGGAGGCGGCCAGGGCCACCATGGCCTCGATGATGGGAATGCCCTCCGTGTTTTCCGGCAGGTCGTGGATGAAGGAGCGGTCGATCTTGATGCGGTCGATGGGCAGATCCCGCAGCACGCTGAGGGAGGAATAGCCGGTACCGAAGTCGTCGATGCTGACGGCGATGCCCAGGGCCTTCAGCTCGCCGAGTATCTCAACGCTGCGTTCGATCACCTGCAGGGTGCTCTCGGTGATTTCCAGTTCTAGGGCCGTTGCCGGGAAGCTGGTACGGCTCAGGCTCTCCCTCAGGGTCGGGATGAAATCCTCGCGCATGAATTCCCGGGCCGAGACATTGACCGCCAGGCGCAGCTGTTGCCCGGCACTGTCCTCCAGCCCAGCCAGTTCCCGGCAGGCGTTTTCCAGCACCCAGCGCCCGAGACTGTCGATGACGCCGCTTTCTTCCGCGATGGGGATGAAACGGGTGGGCGGGATCATGCCCAGTTCCGGATGCTGCCAGCGCACCAGGGCCTCGACCCCGACGATGCTGCCGCTGGCCAGGTCCACCTGGGGCTGGTAGTGGATCAGCAGCTGTTCCTCTTCGATGGCCCGGCGCAGCCCCTGTTCCAGGTTCAGGCGCTCGTTGCTGCGCTCGGCCATGTCGTGGGAGTAGAAGCGGTAGCGGTTCCGTCCGGCGGCCTTGGCCGAATACATGGCGATGTCGGCGGCCCGCATCAACAGGTGGCGGTCGCTGCCATTGTCCGGATAGACGGCGATGCCGATGCTGCCCGACACGGTAATGCGGTCGCCGGCCAGGGTGATCGGCGCACTCACCGTCTGGAGTATTTTCTGGGCCAGCTCGGCGGCGTATTCCGGATTGGTGCCACCGGCCAGGACGACAAACTCATCGCCCCCCAGGCGGGCCACCGTGTCGCTGCCGCGCAGGGTGTCGCGCAGGCGGTTCGCCACCACCCGCAGCAACTCGTCGCCGACGGAATGGCCCAGGGTGTCGTTCACCACCTTGAAGCTGTCCAGGTCGAGGAACAGCAGCAGGCAATGCTGCTGCTGGCGATGGGCGAGCTCGATGGCCTGCTCCAGGCGATCATCGAACAGCAGGCGGTTGGGCAGGCCCGTGAGGGGGTCGTGGTGGGCCAGGTGGTGCAGTTTCTCCTCGGCGGCGTGAATTTCGCTGACGTCGGAAAAGGCAATGACGAAATGGCTGATGGCCCCTGCTGCGTTGCGTACCACGCTAAGGCTCTGCCAGGCGGGGAATTGCTCCCCATCCCGGCGCCGGCAGATGATTTCACCCTGCCAGTAGCCATCGGGGCTGGCGGCCAGTGCACTAAAGAAGTCCTCGTCGTCGGTGGTGCCGCGACGGGCGCCGAGCAGGATGTCGGCGTCGAAACCGAGGGCTTCGGCCTCGCTATAACCGGTGATGCGGCTGAAGGCGGCATTGACTGCACTGATGCGGCGATCCGTGCCGGCGATGATGATGGCGTCGGCGGCAGTCTGGAAGACGACGCTGGACTGGCGGAGGCGCTCTTCGGTCTGATGGCGTTCGGTCACGTCCTGCAGTACGCCGACCACCCGCCGTTCCGCATTCTGGCCCGGGTAAGCCTTGATGTGGGCTTCGAGAAAATGGGGGCTGCCATTGTTGCGGGCGGTGCGGAACTCGATGCGGGCAGATTCGCCGCAGGACAGGGCCTCGTCCAGGCTGGCAACGACCCGGGGACGATCCTCGGCATCGACCCGGACAAGAAAGGACTCCCAGGACTCGTTCAAGGGTACCTTCCGGTCGCCGAACAGGGCGCTCAGATGGCCGTCCCCCTGCAGGCGATTGGCCCGGGGCAGCCATTCGAAAATTCCCAGGGAGGCAGCTTCCATGGCCAGTTTGAGGCGCAATTCACTTTTTTCCACCGCCACTTCCACCTCGCGCCGGGCCAGGGCCATCTGGATCGAGGCATGCAGTTCCCGGGCATCCCAGGGCTTGACCAGATAGCCGAAGGGCCGGCTGTCCAGGGCGCGGCGCAGGGTGTCGTCCTCGGCAAAGGCCGTCAGGTAGATCACCGGGATCTGGTGGCGAGCCTGGATTTCGGTGGCCGCCTCGACCCCGTCCATGTTGCCTTCGAGGTGGATATCCATCAGCACCAGGTCCGGTGCCACTTCGGCAATCCGCTGCACGGCCTGCTCGCCGCTCGCCACAGTGGCGCCGACGCGATAGCCGAAGGCTTGCAGTTGGTTCTTCAGGTCGAAGGCCACGACGCGTTCGTCTTCGACCAGCATCAGGTTGATCGGTGCGGCAATGTTCATGGCGAATTCCTTGGCGCAGGGTTCGAAGTGTCGGGATGCTTCGGGATTTCGTTGGGAAAGCGCAGGGAAAATCGGGCGCCGGGCCCGGTTCCCACGGAAAAGCGTCCGCCGAGCTGGTCGACCAGCAGGGGAACCAGTTGCAGGCCCAGGGATTTGACGTTTTCCAGGTCGAAGTCGGCGGGCAGCCCCCGGCCGTTATCGGCGACGACCAGCTCCAGTTCTTCGCCCTCCTGGTGCAACTCGATCCGGATTTCGCCGGCGACCATGCCGGCAAAGGCATGCTTGAAGGCATTGGTGACCAGTTCATTGACCACCAGGCCGCAGGGAATGGCCCGCTCCAGGTCGATGTACAGGGGGGCTTCCGGGACGTCCCGGACCAGGGCGATGCGGGCGCTCTCGCCGCGATAGCTGCTGAGCAGCAGCTGGGCCAGGCGGTTGAGGTATTCGCCCAGCTCGATGCGCGAGTAGTCCTTGTGCTCGTAGAGCAGCTGATGGGTCAGGGCCATGGCCCGCACCCGGTTCTGGCTTTCGCCGAGGATGGCGCCCAGGCGCGGGTCGCTGGCGTGGGTCGCCTGCAGGTTGAGCAGGCTGGTGATGACCTGCAGGTTGTTCTTTACCCGGTGGTGCACCTCGTTGAGCAGCACGGTTTTTTCCTGCAGGGCATTTTCCAGCTTCTGCTGGGCCCGGCGGCGTTCGGTGATGTCCACGATCGAGGCCAGGGTCATCATGCCGTCTTCGGTCTCGATTGGATTGAGACCAATCTCCACGGGGAATTCGCTGCCGTCCTGGCGCCGGGCGTAGAGATCGCGCCCGCTGCCCATGGGGCGGGGATGGGGGTCGGCCAGGTATTGGCTGCGGTAGTCCGGGTGCCTGCCGACAAATCGTTCCGGCACCAGCTTCTCCATCAGCTCACCCTGCAGTTCCTCGCGGCTGTAGCCAAACACGCGCTCCGCCTGGGCGTTGACCAGCACGATGCGTCCCTTGCCGTCGACCATGACCATGGCGGTAGGGGCCCATTCGACGACACGACGGAAGGAGTCTTCGCCTAGGGGGGGGATATCAGGGTGGGCTTTTGAGGTCATGACCGCTTCCTGGTTGTCGGCGGGGCCGAATGCCGTATTGCGCGGCGGGATGCTTTGACAGCCGTATTGGATAGTTCGATGGCGGCAACGGGCGCCGGTTCCCGGAGACGGCATATGTTTTCCCGGATGGCGCCGCCATTGCATCTTCATCTACCGCCCACCCTTTGGCCGGGCTGCCCGTTCCCCGTGGGCGCTTCCCCCGGGGCCGGGATTCGGGTTAGGCTAAAAAGCCATCCTTTAAGTCCTTCTTTTTCCTCCTGCCCATGCATCACGGCTTTTATCCCCGTTCCTTTCTCAAGCTCCTTTCCCTGGCCTTCCTGGCGGCAGCCTTGCCCCTGGTGGTGGCCCTGGTGCAGGCGGCCCTGGACGTAAAGCTCCTGGCGGAAAGGAGCCGGGAGGCGGTGGAACAGACCGCCCGGGCAGCCCGGGCCAGCCGGCAACTGGTGGACCAGGCCGTCGCCCTAGAACGGGTGGCGCGGCAGTACCTGGTCCTGGATGACCGGACCCTGCTGCAGGACTACGACACCCTGCGGGGGCGCTTCAAGGCCACCAGCAGCGAGCTTTCCCTGCTGCCCCTGGACGAGGCCCAGCTCACCGAACTCAACCGCACCATCGACACCGAGGCGGCACTCTACGAACGCCTCTTCCAGGGCGCCAAGACCCAGCGGGTGAGCCTCGCCGCCGATTATGCCCACCTGGGGGAACTGGCCCGGGGCGTGGCCCAGATCAGCAATGCCATGATCGATCGGGATACGGAGCGTCTGGGCCAGCTGGCTGCCGAAAGCGAGCGCCTGCTATGGCAGCGCCTGGGGTTGATGCTGCTGCTTGGCATCGGTGCCGCCTCCCTGGCGGCCTATCTCATTGCCCGCCCGGTGCGGGAGCTGGATCGGGCCATCCGCCGCCTCGGCAGCGGCGACCTGGAGCGGCCGGTGGCAGTGCGGGGGCCGGAGGACCTGGAGCGCCTGGGGCAGCGTCTGGACTGGCTGCGCCAGCGCCTGGCCGAGCTGGAGGCGGAAAAAACCCGCTTCCTGCGCCACGTCTCCCATGAACTAAAAACCCCCCTGACCGCCCTCCGGGAAGGGGCCGAACTCCTGGCCGACGGTAGCGTGGGGCGCCTGGAGCCCTCCCAGCAGGAGGTGGTGGGCATCCTGCAAAGCAAGAGCCGGCAGCTCCAGGCCCTCATCGAACGCCTGCTCGATACCCAGCGGGCCCTGGACGAGTTGGGGCGTCTGCGCCCCGAGCCCCTGGCCCTGGATGTCCTGGTGCGCAAGGTGGCGGGGGAACAGGCCCTGGCGGCCGAGGCCCGGGGCCTAGAATTCCGCTTCGACTTGGTGTCCCTGACAGTCCTGGGGGACGGGGCCAAGCTGGCGACGGTGGTGGATAACCTGCTCTCCAACGCCATCAAGTACTCCCCCCCCGGTGGTATGATCGGCCTCTCTTTGCAGCGGCAGGACCGGGTTGCCTGGCTCGAAGTCCGGGACCAGGGCCCCGGGGTGCCGGCGACGGACCGGGAGCGGATTTTCGATTGGTTCTACCTAGGCCGCGGCCGCCCCGGCGAGAGCGCCGGCAGCGTCGCCGGCAGCGGCCTGGGGCTGGCCATTGCCCGGGAACTGGCCCAGGCCCACCACGGCCGGCTGGAGGTGCTGGCCAGGGAGGAGGGCGGTCAGCCCGAATTTGCTGGCGCCTGTTTCCGCCTGACCCTGCCCCTTTCCTTGCCTCTATCCTTGTCGCGCGCTTCGTCAGATGCGGCAGGTGCCGCGTAATTTCCTGAATCGATCCTATGTTCTCCTATCGTTCACTCTCTCGTTTGCTTTGCCTCCTGGCCGTGTTCTTCCTTTCCGCCTGCAGCCACCTGCCGGTACCGGGGGGGACGGATGAAAGCCGGGTGGTGCTCGATGCCATCGCCCAGGCCCAGCGGGTTTCCCAGGCCTCGGAAGGGGAGCAGCGGCGGGAGCTGGCGGCGGCCCAGCAGGCCTACAACCGGGACAAGGGCAGTGCTAGCCGCCTGCGCCTGGGAATGCTGCTGGCCTTGCCCCTGGCCAACCTCGGCGACGAGAGCCGGGCCTTGAGTCTGCTCGAGCCCCTGGCCGGCAATAGCGGCCCGGTGGGCCAGTTCGCCGGCCTGTTGGCGGCCCAGGTCAATGAGCGCCTGCGTCAGGAACGCAAGGGCCAGCAGTGGAAGGAGCAGCTGGACCAGTTGAAGACCATCGAACGCCAGCTCATCGAGCGCGGCAAGGGAGGGCGCTAAGCATGGCCGATCTGCTGCTGGTGGACGACGATCCGGATATCCTCAAGCTGGTTTCTCTGCGCCTCGCAACCGCCGGGCATCGGGTGCGCACCGCCGGCAGCGGCGAGGAAGCCCTCCTGATGTTCGAGACCGCCCGGCCCCAGCTGGTGGTGACGGACCTGAAAATGGGGGCCATGGACGGCCTCGCCCTGTTCGACGAAATCCAGCGCCGGGCGCCAACCCTGCCGGTGATCGTACTCACCGCCCACGGGACCATTCCCGATGCCGTGGCTGCCACACGGCGCGGCGTCTTCGGCTTCCTGACCAAGCCCTTCGACGGCAAGGCCCTGCTCGAACAGGTGGAGCAGGCCCTGCGCCTGGCCACCCCGGCCGGGGAGGAGGAGCCCTGGCGCCAGGGCATCGTCGGCGCCAGCCCGGTGATGGTCGAGCTCCTGGAACGGGCACGGCTGGTGGCAGCTTCCGATGCCAGCGTCTTCATCGCTGGCGCCAGCGGCACCGGCAAGGAACTGCTGGCCAAGGCAGTGCATCTGGCCAGCCCCCGGGCGGCCAAGCCCTTCGTCGCCATCAATTGCGCCGCCATCCCGGAAAACCTGCTCGAATCCGAACTGTTCGGCCACCGCAAGGGGGCTTTTACCGGCGCCACCTACAACCACAAGGGCCTCTTTCTGGAGGCCGATGGCGGCACCGTGTTCCTCGATGAAATCGGCGACATGCCCCTGGCTCTCCAGGCCAAGTTGCTGCGGGTGCTGCAGGAGCGCCAGGTGCGCCCGGTGGGGGCGACCCAGCCGGTGCCGGTGGATGTGCGGGTGATTTCCGCCACCCACCGCAACCTGGAGGAGCTGCAGCAGGATGGCCGCTTCCGGGATGACCTCTACTACCGTCTCAACGTCGTTTCCCTTTCCCTACCGAGCCTGGCCGAGCGGCGGGAAGACATCCCTGCCCTGGCCAACCACTTCCTGCGCCAGACCGCCAGCCGCTATGGCAAGGCGGTGACGGCCTTCGCTCCGGAGGCCATGGAGCTGCTGGTCGCCGCCCCCTGGCCGGGCAATGTGCGCCAGTTGCAAAATGCGGTGGAGCAGGCGGTGGCCCTGTCGCCCCCGGCCGGCGGCCTGATTCCGGCGGCCCTGATCCAGGGCGCCCTGCGCGGCGATACTTCGGGCATTACCTCCCTCGACGAGGCCAAGCGCGGCTTCGAGCGGGATTACCTGGTGCGCCTGCTGCGCCTTACCGCCGGCAGTGTCAGCCAGGCCGCCCGCCTGGCCCAGCGTAACCGTACCGAGTTCTACAAGTTGCTGGAACGGCACCAACTCGATCCCAAACGCTTCAAGGAGGAGGCGGCCGCGGCCTCAGCAACTTCGGCGTCTTCTGCCCAGTGATGCCTGTCGGGTTTTGACGACAAATTGAAATACAGTTAATTCAATAAGTTAGTCATGCCTTCCGGGCGCCCTGTCGTCACAGCCCGAAAATGGGCCGTTCCTGTTACCCCTTCAATATTTAATCAATACACTGATTTTTAATGTTTTTTATCTCCTGGCACGGCGCTTGCAATTAAAGCGCTGACCGGTGCCCCTCGGCACCCCAGCAGAAGGAGAAAAAAACATGAAAATCTGGCGTTTCGCATTCCTGGCAGGCCTCCTGGCCAGCACCGGCCTGGCCCAGGCCCATGGTATCGATGGCGGCGCGGTCCTGGGCGGTGGCCTGGGCGGTGCGGCCGGCGCAGCCGTGGGCTCGGCCGTTGGCGGACGGGATGGCGCCATGATCGGCGGTGCCCTGGGCGCTGCCACCGGCGTTTACGTGGCCAGCGAACCCCGCGTCCGTTACGAGCGGGAGCCCCGCTATTACTACGACGATGACCGCCACGACCGGGGCTGGCATCGCGGCTATTACGAGCGTCGTCGTCACCACCATCATCACTGGGACGATTGATCCCCGGATCGAGGAGGCATCATGGACATGAGCTTGCATACATCCACGCCCGTGCCCCAGGAGTCGGCACCGCGGCGCCTGCATCCCCTGGCGGCAGCCGCCGCCGTTTCCGTCACCGTCTTCAGCCTGCTCGGCGTGGGGGCCATCACCGGCATCATTCCGACGGCCCATTCGGAGAAAAACGAAGTGGCGGCGGCCGATGCATCCCAGACCTCCCGCACAGCGTCAGCTAAGGCGCCAGTGGAAGCGCCGCTTGCAAGTGCCGGTACGTCCGGCTCGGCGGCCGCCCCTGCCAGCGGTCACACTGCCAGTAGCGGCAAGCGGGCTGCCATCTGCGCCAATTGCGGCGTGGTGGAGGCGGTGCGTTCGGTGCAGGTGGAGGGTAACGCCAGCGGCCTGGGTGCCGTGGCCGGAGGCGTCACCGGCGCCATCGTCGGCAACCAGTTCGGGCGGGGCGGCGGCAACACCGCCATGACCCTGCTCGGCGCCGCCGGCGGTGCCTTCGCCGGCAACAGCATCGAAAAGAACATGCATCGCCAGACTGTCTATCGCATCACGGTGCGCATGGACGACGGCTCCTTCCGCACCATTTCCCAGTCCCATGTGCCCTCCGTGGCCGACGGCGACAAGGTCAAGGTGGTCAATGGCAGCGTCAGTGCCATTCCCTGATGGAGGATGAAATGAAAAAGACGAATATCGCCGCAGTACCGCTGCTGCTCCTGGCCCTTATGGGGGCCGGTTGTAGCACCCCGCCCACCAGGCAGCAGATCGGCACCGCCAGCGGTGCAGTGGTGGGTGGCCTGGTGGGGGCGACCGTCACCGGCGGCAGCACCTTTGGCACGGTAGCCGGGGCCGCAGCAGGCGGCCTGGTCGGTAACGAGATCGGGAAGAACATGGAACGTCGCCGTTAGGCGGCGGGTAGCACATCCAGCGGACAAGTGGGCTTGCTGCTGGATTCTTGTGGGCCGGAGACGGGACGGGGGCGTTCCATCTCCGGTCATTTTTTTGCCGCCAGGCCATCCGCAAAAACGGCCCGGGGAGAGTAGGTACAGGGTTAGGCGGTGAGGGTGTGGGTGCGGTAGTTCTGCACCACTTGCAGCAGGGAGGTGAACACCTTGGGGGTGCCAGCGACCACGTTGCCGCTTTCCAGGTAGGTGGATTCACCGGCCAGGTCGCTTACCAGACCGCCCGCTTCGGCAATCATCAGGGTGCCGGCGGCCATGTCCCAGGGAGACAGGCCGAATTCCCAGAAGCCATCCAGGCGACCGCAGGCCACATAGGCCAGGTCCAGGGAGGCGGCACCGGGGCGGCGGATGCCGGCGGTGCTCTGGGTCAGTTCCTTGAAGATGCCCAGGTAGGCATCCACGTGATCGAAGCTGCGGTAGGGGAAACCGGTGCCGATCAGGGATTCGCCCAGGCGGGTACGCTTGCTGACGCGGATGCGGCGATCATTGAGGAAGGCGCCCCGGCCCTTGCTGGCGGTGAACAGTTCGTTGCGGTTGGGGTCGTAGATGACGCCCTGGGTGACCTGGCCGTTTTGCGCCAGGGCGATGGAAATGGCGTACTGGGGCAGGCCATGGATGAAGTTGGTGGTGCCGTCCAGGGGGTCGATGATCCACTGGAATTCCGCATCCGTAGTCCCGGAGAGGCCGGACTCCTCTGCTAGAATTCCGTAATTCGGGTAGGCCTCCCGCAGGGTCTCGATAATGGCGGCTTCGGCGGCCCGATCCACTTCGGTGACGTAATCGCTCTGTTGCTTGGTGACGATCTGCAGTTTTTCGAGATCGTTGGAGGCGCGGTTGATGATCTGGCCGGCGCGACGGGCCGCTTTGACGGCGATATTCAGAACTGGATGCATGGCTTTGTAAAGAACTTTCGGGGCGGCTTTCCCCTGGGGAGCCGCCCAAAACATTTGGGAAACCGTTATTTTAATATGAATCAGGCCGCTACGCTCGCGCGCATCCGCGTTGTCCTCTGTCAGACCAGCCACCCGGGCAATATTGGCGCCGCAGCCCGGGCCATGAAAACCATGGGCCTGACCCGGCTCTACCTGGTCAATCCCAAGCAATTCCCCGATTCCGAAGCCACGGCCCGGGCCTCCGGCGCCAGCGATGTGCTGGAAAATGCGGTGGTCTGTTCCTCCCTTGATGAGGCGCTCACCGGCACCGTTTTCGCCGCCGCCCTGTCGGCGCGGCAGCGGGATGTGGGGCCGCCTCCGGCCCAGGCCCGGGAGGGCGCGGCGGAACTGGTAGCCCGAGCCGGGGAAGGGGAGGTGGCCCTGGTATTCGGCGGCGAGACTTCCGGCCTGTCCAACGACGAAGTGGCCCGCTGCCGTCGCTTGGTGACCATTCCGGTGAGTCCCGACTACAGCTCCCTCAACCTCGGCTCCGCCGTCCAGGTGTTGAGCTACGAAATCCGCATGGCAGCTTTCGCCGGGGTGCCGCCGGTGACCACCGTAGCCACGCCCTTTGCCTCGCCGGTGGCGAGCCACGAAGAGGTGGAAGGCTTTTATACCCACCTGGAACGGGTGATGGTGGATACGGGCTTCCTCGATCCGGCCAATCCCCGGCGCCTGGTGCCCAAGCTGCGCCGCCTCTTCAGCCGCATCGAACTGGAAAAGGACGAGGTGAATATTCTGCGCGGCATTCTGGCGGCGACCCAGAGCAAGACCGGTCCGAAAAAGGATTGATGCAGCTCGGCCAGTTCTGGGATGGCTCCAGGACTGGCCGCTGGCGTCACTCCAGGTGCCAATTCCCTTGAATTTTTCAGGGGTAAATAGTTGATAAAAAGAGTTGGTTATTTTACCATTTCGGCAAAACAATACGGAGTTGCCTCCCATGCTCGCCCGCCTGCGTGAAGACGTTCGTTCGGTATTCGACCGCGATCCTGCGGCACGCTCGTTCTGGGAGGTCATCACCTGTTATCCGGGCATCCATGCCCTGATCTTCCATCGCATTGCCCATTGGCTGTGGGGCCAGCGCCTGCGCTGGATGGCGCGCTTCGTCGCCCATATCTCCCGCTTCCTGACCGGTATCGAGATCCACCCGGGGGCCACCATCGGCCGCCGCTTCTTCATCGACCACGGCATGGGCGTGGTGATCGGTGAAACCGCCGAGATCGGCGACGACTGCACCCTCTATCACAGCGTCACCCTGGGCGGCACTTCCTGGAACAAGGGCAAGCGCCATCCGACCCTGGCCAACGGTGTGGTGATTGGCGCCGGTGCCAAGGTTCTCGGTCCCATTACCGTCGGTGCCGGTGCCAAGGTCGGCTCCAACGCCGTGGTGGTGCGCGACGTGCCGGCGGGGGCGACGGCGGTGGGCAATCCGGCCCGGGTGATCCAGACCGAGCAGGAGCAGAAGCGGGAAGAGAAAGCCGAGAAAATGGGCTTTTCCGCCTATGCCGTGGCCAAGAACATGGACGACCCCCTGGTCAAGGCCATCCATGGTCTTCTGGATCATGCCGTGGAAACCGACCGGCGCATCGAGGCCCTGCTGCAGAAGCTGGAGCAGGCCGGGGTGCGGGTTGAGGACGAACTGGCAGTGGCCGACCGTTTTGATCCGAAATACCTGAGCAAAATAGTTGACTAATAAATCCGGGCATCGGTATAGTTGACTTAAATCATCAGGTATTCCCGCCGGGAGGCTCTTATGCGATTGACCACTAAAGGACGTTTTGCCGTTACCGCCATGATCGACCTCGCCATCCGTGGTGGCGAAGGGCCGGTGACCCTGGCCGGCATCAGCGAACGGCAGAAGATTTCCCTGTCCTACCTGGAGCAGCTGTTCGGTAAGTTGCGCCGCCACAATCTGGTGGAGAGCGTGCGCGGTCCCGGTGGTGGCTACTGCCTGGCCCGGCCCCTGGCCCAGACTTCGGTGGCGGACATCATCCGCGCCGTGGATGAGCCCCTGGATGCGACCCAGTGCGGCGGCAAGGAAAACTGCCACGACGAGCACCGCTGCATGACTCACGACCTGTGGTCCACCCTCAACGCCAAGATGTACGAATATCTGGCCTCCGTTTCCCTGCAGGACCTGGTGTCCAAGCAGCAGGACAAAGTGGCCTTGTTGCTGGACCAGCGCCGCATTGGCCCCCGGCCCCGGCCCAAGGAAGCCGCGGCCAACCTGTAATCGTGTAATCGCCCGTCACTGATTGCCCATGTTTGCTCCCGTCTATTTCGACCACAACGCCACGGCACCGCTGTTGCCTGAGGTGCTGGAGGCCATGCTGCCCTACCTCAAGGAGCAGTTCGGCAACGCCTCCAGCCGCCACGAGTACGGTCGGGCGGCGCGGCGGGCGGTGGACGAGGCGCGGCAACAGGTGGCCGAGGCGGTGGGGGCTCACGCCACCGAGGTGATTTTCACCAGCGGCGGTTCCGAGGCCAACAACCTGTTTCTCAAGGGCGCGGCAGCCAGCCGCAAGCCCGGGCTGTTGGCGGTAAGCGCGGTGGAGCACCCCTGCGTGCTCAAGCCGGCCCAGCAGCTGGCGCGCCAGGGTTGGGCGCTGCGCACCATCGGGGTGGATGGGGCTGGGCGTATCGCCCCGGAAGATTACGCTGCCGCCCTGGCGCAACGGCCGGTCCTGGTTTCCATCATGCTGGCCAACAACGAAACCGGTGTGCTGCAGGACGTTGCAACCCTGGCGCGCCAGGCCAAGGATGCCCTGCATGGCGAGGCCTGGTTCCACAGCGATGCCGTCCAGGCCCTGGGTAAGGTGCCGGTGGATTTCCGCGCCCTCAATGGCGCCGGTGTGAATGCCCTGACCGTCTCCGGCCACAAGATCGGTGGCCCCAAGGGCGCCGCTGCCCTGGTGCTGGACAAGCGGGTGGAACTGCAGCCCCTGATCGCCGGCGGCGGACAGGAACGGAACTTGCGTTCCGGTACGGAAAACGTCCCGGCGATTGTCGGTTTCGGTGTGGCCTGTCAGTTGGCCGCCAAGAATGTGGAGCAAACCCGACGTCGCTTGCAGGAATTGCGACAGCAGCTGGAAAGTGGCCTGGCCGCCCTGGGCGCCACCCTGTTCAGCGCCGGCGCCGAGCGTTTGCCCAACACCAGCTATTTCGCCTTTGCCGACCTGGATGGCGAAACCCTGGTGGGTCACCTGGACCGGGCCGGGTTCGCGGTGGCTAGCGGCGCCGCCTGCTCCTCGGCCAATCCGGAGCCTTCCCATGTCCTGCGGGCCATGGGCGTGGCGCCAGAGGTGGCCCGAGGCGCGGTGCGGGTCAGCCTGGGAGCGAGCAGCACGGCGGCCCAGGTACAAGAATTTCTAGCCACCCTGGCGGCGACGGTACATCGCCTGGGCAGCCTGACAGCAATAGCGGTATAAAAAGTAAGCGTGCAACCCCAATCTGGAGCAAATGACATGAAACTGCCGATCTACCTCGACTACTCGGCCACCACCCCGGTGGATCCGCGCGTGGCGGAGAAAATGATCCCCTACCTGGTGGAGAAATTCGGCAACCCCGCCTCCCGTTCCCACAGCTTCGGCTGGGAAGCCGATGCGGCGGTGGAAGAGGCCCGGGAGCAGGTGGCGGCCCTGGTTAATGCCGATCCCAAGGAAATCGTGTGGACCTCCGGCGCGACCGAGTCCAACAACCTGGCCATCAAGGGTGCCGCGAATTTCTACTCCGGCAAGGGCAAGCACATCATCACCGTCAAGACCGAGCACAAGGCGGTGCTGGATACGGTGCGGGAACTGGAGCGCCAGGGTTTCTCGGCCACCTACCTGGATGTCCAGGAAAACGGCCTGGTCGACCTGGAAGCCTTCAAGGCCGCCATCCGCCCCGATACCATCCTGGTCTCGGTGATGTTCGTGAATAACGAAATCGGCGTCATCCAGCCCATCGCCGAAATCGGCGAGATCTGCCGCGGAAAAGGCATCATCTTCCACGTGGATGCGGCCCAGGCCACCGGCAAGGTAGATATCGACCTGGAAAAGCTCAAGGTGGACCTGATGAGCTTCTCCGCCCACAAGACCTACGGCCCCAAGGGTATCGGCGCCCTGTACATCCGGCGTAAGCCCCGTGTCCGCCTGGAAGCCCAGATGCACGGCGGCGGCCACGAGCGGGGTTTCCGTTCCGGCACCCTGGCGACGCACCAGATCGTCGGTATGGGCGAGTGCTTCCGGCTGGCCAAGGAAGAAATGGCCTCGGAAAACAAGCGTATTGGCGCCCTGCGCGATCGCCTGTTGAAGGGACTTTCGGACCTGGAAGCGGTCTACGTGAATGGGGACATGGAGCATCGAGTGCCCCATAATCTCAATATGAGCTTCGCCTACGTGGAAGGCGAGTCCCTGCTCATGGCCATCAAGGACGTGGCGGTATCCTCGGGTTCTGCCTGCACTTCCGCCAGTCTGGAACCTTCTTACGTTCTGCGTGCCTTAGGGCGGGAAGATGAACTGGCCCACAGTTCCATCCGCTTCACCATCGGCCGCTTCACCACCGAAGAAGAAATCGATTATGTGGTCAAGCTGCTGCACAGCAAGGTGGGCAAGCTGCGGGAACTGTCTCCCCTGTGGGACATGTTCAAGGAAGGTATCGATCTGAATACGGTGCAGTGGGCTGCCCACTGAGTTGGATTAAGGAGTTAAAACCATGTCTTACAGCGTCAAGGTCCTGGACCACTACGAAAACCCCCGCAACGTCGGTTCCTTCACCAAGGAGGAAGAGGGCGGCGTCGGCACCGGCATGGTCGGCGCCCCGGCTTGCGGCGACGTGATGAAATTGCAGATCAAGGTGAACAAGGAAGGCGTCATCGAGGACGCTAAGTTCAAAACCTACGGCTGCGGTTCCGCCATTGCTTCCTCTTCCCTGGTGACCGAATGGGTCAAGGGCAAGAGCCTGAACGAGGCCCTGGAAATTAAGAATACCCAGATCGCCGAAGAGCTGGCCCTGCCGCCGGTGAAGATTCACTGCTCCATCTTGGCAGAAGACGCCATCAAGGCCGCAGTGGCCGATTACAAGAAGAAACACGGAGACAACTGAGTTTTCCAGTTTTGCTTTCCAAGGGGAATGACATCATGGCGGTAACACTGACTGAACAGGCGGCCAAGCACGTCGCCAACTACATCCGCAAACGCGGCAAGGGTATCGGCCTGCGCCTGGGCGTGCGCACCAGCGGCTGTTCGGGCATGGCCTACAAGCTCGAATTCGCCGATGAGACCCAGGAAGACGACCAGATTTTCGAATGCCATGGCGTCAAGGTGCTGGTGGATCCGAAAAGCCTGCCCTACCTGGATGGCACCGAGCTGGACTATGCCCGGGAGGGGTTGAACGAGGGGTTCAAGTTCAATAACCCCAATATCAAGGATCAGTGCGGCTGCGGCGAAAGCTTCAAGGTCTGATCTTTACCGCTCGCCTGGGCGTCGTTGCATCCCGCTTGCCGTGCTACTTGCACTGTCTGCGCGGGCTGCGCATCGCCCGGTCTTCGCCTTGAGGGAAGGTGAAGTCTGAATCGCCGAAAATAATTACAATCGGGGCCGCCATGGATTTCAACGCCGACTATTTCACCCTCTTTGGACTTCCCCGGGTGTTCAACCTGGATGGGAGTGTGCTGGATGCCCGCTATCGGGATATCCAGGCCCAGGTGCATCCGGACAAGTTTGCCGATGCCTCCGAAGCCGACCGCCGCCTCTCCATGCAATGGGCTACCCGCGCCAACGAAGCCTACCAGGCGCTGAAGAAGCCCCTGGCCCGAGCCCAATACCTGCTGCACCTGGCCGATCACGATGTCGGCGCCGAGAACAACACGGCCATGCCCGTGGATTTCCTCATGGAGCAGATGGAATGGCGGGAAGCTGCCCACGAGGCCCGTCAGGCCGGGCGAATCGAGGAACTGGAAGACCTGCACTTTCGCCTGCGCGACGTGGTGGCCGAGCGCTATGCCGAACTGGGCCGCCTGTTCGACGAAGCGGGTGATTACGCCGCCGCCGCCGACCTGACCCGGCGCCTGATGTTCCTGGAAAAGCTGCAACACGATATCGACGAGGCCCTGGTGGCCCTGGAAGACCAATAATGGCCCTACTGCAAATTGCCGAACCCGGCGAGTCCGAACTGCCCCACGAACACAAGCTGGCGGTGGGCATCGACCTGGGTACCACCAACTCCCTGGTCGCCACCGTGCGCAGCGGCATGGCCGTGGTGATCAACGACGAAGATGGGCGCGCCCTGCTGCCCTCCGTGGTGCGCTACACCCCGGAAGGCGAGGTGGTGGTGGGCATTGCGGCCCAGGCCGAGCAGGCCAAGGATCCGAAGAACACCATCGTCTCCGTCAAGCGCTTCATGGGCCGGGGGCTGAGCGACATCGGCCACGTGGAATCCGCTCCCTACGACTTCCAGGTCGCCCCGGGCATGGTCCGTCTCAAGACCCGGGCTGGGGTGAAGAGCCCGGTGGAAGTCTCCGCCGACATCCTCAAGGTGTTGCGCGTCCGGGCCGAGGCGGCCTTGGGCGGCGAACTGGTGGGGGCCGTGATTACCGTGCCCGCCTATTTCGACGACGCCCAGCGCCAGGCCACCAAGGATGCGGCCCGCCTTGCCGGCCTCAATGTCCTGCGCCTGCTCAACGAACCCACTGCCGCGGCCATCGCTTACGGCCTGGATAACGGCTCCGAGGGTATCTACGCGGTCTATGACCTGGGCGGCGGCACCTTCGACATTTCCGTCCTGCGCCTGTCCAAGGGGGTCTTCGAGGTCATGGCCACCGGCGGCGACTCCGCCCTGGGTGGCGACGACTTCGACCAGCGCATCCTCTGCTGGATCAGCGAGACCGCCAAGCTGGGCCCCCTGGCCGCTATGGACTCCCGCCTGCTGCTGACTAAGGCCCGGGAAGCCAAGGAATACCTGACCTACCACCACGAGGCGCCGATCACCGCCAAGCTCACCAGCGGCGAGCTGGTGAACCTCAAGCTGACCGCCGAGATTTTCAACGACATCACCCAGACCCTGGTGGCCAAGACCCTGCAGCCCTGCAAGAAGGCCCTGCGCGATGCAGGCCTGCGGGCTACGGACGTCAAGGGCGTGGTCATGGTCGGCGGCGCCACCCGCATTCCCGCCATCCAGAAGGCCGTGGGCGAGTTTTTCCGCCAGGAGCCCCTGACCAACCTGGATCCGGACAAGGTGGTGGCCATCGGCGCTGCCACTCAGGCCAACCTTCTGGCCGGCAACCGCAACGCCGGCGACGACTGGCTGCTGCTCGACGTGATTCCCCTGTCCCTGGGCCTGGAGACCATGGGCGGCCTGACCGAGAAGGTCATTCCGCGCAACTCCACCATTCCCATTGCCCGGGCCCAGGAATTCACCACCTTCAAGGACGGTCAGACCGCCATGGCTATTCACGTGGTCCAGGGCGAGCGGGAGCTGGTCTCCGACTGCCGTTCCCTGGCCCGCTTCGAGCTGCGGGGCATTCCCCCCATGGTGGCCGGGGCGCCGCGCATCCGCGTCACCTTCCAGGTGGATGCGGACGGCCTGCTCTCCGTCACCGCGCGGGAGCAGACCTCCGGCGTGGAAGCCTCGGTGGCGGTGAAGCCTTCCTACGGCCTCACCGACGACGAAATCACCGGCATGCTGCAAGCCTCCATGGAACACGCCAAGGACGACGCCTTCCGCCGTGCCCTGCAAGAAGCCCGGGTCGAAGCCGACCGCCTGCTCGAAGCCACGGAAGCCGCCCTCAAGGAAGATCCCCATCTGCTCGATGCCAGCGAGCGGGCCCGGGTCGATGTGGCCCTGGAAAAGCTGCGCACCGTCATGCAGGGCGAGGACCGCCATGCCATCAACCACGGCATGGACCTGCTGGCCCTGGAAACCAATGAATTCGCCGCCCGCCGCATGGACCAGAGCATCAAGCGCGCCCTGGCCGGCAAGCGGGTGGAAGACGTAAAGATCGGAGAAGAAGAATGACCCAGATCATCGTCCTGCCCCACGAGGAACTCTGCCCCGAGGGCACCGTGATCGAGGCCGAGCCCGGCATCAGCATCTGCGATGCCCTGCTGCAGCACCACATTGAAATCGAGCATGCCTGTGAGAAATCCTGTGCCTGTACCACCTGCCACGTCATCATCCGGGAAGGTTTCAACTCCCTGGAGCCGGCGGAGGATATCGAGGAGGACATGCTGGACAAGGCCTGGGGCCTGGAACCCAACTCCCGCCTGTCCTGCCAGGCCCAGGTGAAGTCCACCCCCTTGGTGGTGGAAATCCCCAAATACACCATCAACATGGCCAAAGAAGGCAAGCACTAGGAGAACATGCCATGAAGTGGACCGACATCAACGACATCGCCATCGAACTCACCGACACCCACCCGGAAGTGGACCCCACCAAGGTCAATTTCGTGGATCTGGCGAACTGGGTCATGGCCCTGCCCGATTTCAATGACGACCCCAAGCATTGCGGTGAAAAAGTCCTGGAAGCCATCCAGGCTGCCTGGATCGAAGAGGCCGAATAGGTGCGCACCCCAGACAGCTGTCGGTTTCTGGCTCGGAAACACCAATGAGCTTGGAACAGCGTTTTTC
Source organism: Azospira sp. (assembly GCA_035255085.1). GTDB lineage: Bacteria > Pseudomonadota > Gammaproteobacteria > Burkholderiales > Rhodocyclaceae > Azospira. Next base: position 35,193 of record DATEZY010000100.1, read on the forward strand.
CGACCAGCAGTTAATCAGCATCGTGGACGAGGCGACCATCTACATGTGTGCCTGCCCGGCCCAGGTAGCGGTGGCCATTCGCCAATTGCGCAGCCTTTACCGTTACCAGCTGGATTGCCTGGAAGGCCCGGATACGGATGCTCCCGTGCACGAGACCATCGCTCAATCCACTCGCGCCGCCCATGCCGAAATGGAAGCTTGCCTGGACCGGGTGCTGGAGATGGAGGGCTGGGACCGGCAAACCCTGCGCATGCCAGAAGGTCTGCGGCGCAAGCGGCAGGCTGCCATCGAGGGGGATTAGGCTTCAGATTGCCGACCGCCCTTGCTGACGGGGGGCTCTAATACGCCTACCGTCGCCTACCGACAAAGCCTCCCCTGCTGGAGGCTTTGTCATTCCTGGACTGCCGCTATTCCTTGGGGCATGACTTTGGCCTGATGCTACGATCTGATCGGCATCGATTCCGACCAAGCGGTATGTTCCCCTTGGCCTCCTTCAACACTGAAACCCGCATTCCCGCCTTCTTCAGCCAATGACCACCAATCCTGCCGCTTCGTGGCGCCGCTTCCTTCCGCCCCTGGCCCTGGCCGTTCTCTCCCTCACCTGGGGCTACACCTGGGTGCTGGCCAAGCAGGGGCTGACCTTTGCGCCGCCCTTCGCCTTTGCCGCAGAGCGTTGCGTCGGTGGCGCCCTGGCCTTGTTCCTGGCCCTCAAGCTGATGGGACGGCCCCTGAAGCTGGTGGCCCCCGGCCAGACCCTGGCCATCGGCCTGACCCAGGTTGCCGGTTTCATGATGTTCCAGACCTGGGCCCTGGTGGAGGGCGGGCCGGGGAAAACGGCGGTGCTCATTTTCACCATGCCCATCTGGACCCTGTTTCTCGCCTGGGTCATCCTGAAGGAGCGTATTCGCGGCGGCCAATGGCTGGCGGCCCTGAGCACCCTGGGCGGCCTGCTGCTGATCATCGAGCCCTGGGACATGCACGCCAGCCTGTTCAGCAAGTTCCTCGGCGTCATGGCGGCCCTGTGCTGGGCCACCGGCACCATCCTGATCAAGCGCCTGCGCGGCCAACAGCCGGTGGATCTGCTGGTGCTCACCGCCTGGCAGATGGCCCTGGGCGCGGTGCCCCTGGTGCTGCTCGCCCTGGTGGTGCCGGAGCGGGCCACCCAGTGGTCCTGGCACTTCTTCGGCCTGTTGAGCTTCATGTCCGTGGTCAGCACGGCCCTGTGCTGGTGGCTGTGGATCTACATCCTGGACCGGGTGCCGGCCTGGGAGGCCAGCCTGTCCGTCCTGGGCACCCCGGTGGTGGCCATCCTTTCCTCCCGCCTGTTGCTCGGGGAGAGCTTCAAGTGGCTGGAAGTGACCGGCATCGTTCTCATCGGCAGCGGCTTGCTGCTGCTCTCGCTCCTGAGCTGGGCGGCCAGCCGCCGCCTGAGCATTCCCCGCGATCGGGCTTGACCATACTGGACGGGGGCTTTTGCCCCCAGCTTTCCTGGTATTTGTATTTCTAGGAAGTTGGTCTAATATTGTTCAATGCAAGCCCAAACACTTCCGCGCCGTCCCAGGGGGCGGCCCTCCAAGAGCGGCGGCGATTATGCCGACACCCGTGGATTGCTGGTGCGCACCGGGGTTGAGGTGCTGACCGAGCAGGGCATGGGTTCGTCCACCCTGGAGCAGGTGCTTAAGCGCAGCGGTGTGCCCAAAGGCTCCTTCTACCATTACTTCGAGAGCAAGGGCGTCTTCGTTGCCGCCGCCCTCGACAGCTATGCCGCCTACTTCGCCGCCAAGCTCGAACGGCATCTGTGCAATCAAGTCCTGCCGCCCCTGGCACGGCTGCAAGCCTTTATCGCCGATGCCGGCGACGGCATGGCCCGCTACCAGTTCCAGCGGGGGTGCCTGGTGGGCAACCTGGGACAGGAAGTGAGCTCTCTGGAGGAGCCCCTGCGCCAGCGCCTGGAAGAAATTTTCCGCGACTGGGAAGAGCGCCTGGCCACTTGCCTGAATGCCGCCATCGACGCCGGGGAATTACGTCCCGATGCCGATAGTGGGGCCCTGGCCCACGCTTTCTGGATCGGTTGGGAAGGCGCCATCCTGCGTGCCCGGCTCACCCGCAGCAGCGCGCCGATGAATGTCTTTGCCTCCCTCTTTTTTGCCGCCTTACCTCGCTGCACTCGTTGATCTCCCCTCCCTGATTTTTGCCGAGCAGCTTTCCGGCCTCCATCGAAAGGAAAAACCCCATGTTCAAAGGCATTCTGATCACCAAGGATGATTCGGGCTACCAGGCCCAATTGCAGTCCATCGACGAGGCCCTGTTGCCGGAAGGCGACGTCACTGTCCGTATCGATTGGTCCACCCTCAACTACAAGGACGGCCTGGCCATCACCGGCAAGTCGCCGGTGGTGCGGCGCTTTCCCATGGTGCCCGGCATCGACTTTGCCGGCACCGTCATCGCCAGTAGCCATGGGGCCTGGAAAGTGGGCGACGCGGTGATTCTCAACGGCTGGGGTGTCGGCGAGACCCACTGGGGCGGTTTGGCCCAGGTGGCTCGGGTCAAGGGCGACTGGCTGGTTCCCCTGCCTAAAGCCTTCAGCGCCCGTCAGGCCATGTCCATCGGTACCGCCGGTTACACCGCCATGCTCTGCGTGCTGGCCCTGGAGAAGCACGGCATCCGGCCGACGGACGGGGACATCCTGGTCACCGGCGCCAACGGCGGCGTCGGCGGCGTTGCCATCGCGCTCCTGGCCAAGCTTGGCTACCGGGTCGTGGCTTCCACCGGCCGTCTCGCCGAAGCCCAGCATCTGCAGGAACTGGGGGCCAGCGAGGTGATCGACCGCAACGAGTTGTCGGCCCCGGGCAAGCCCCTGGGCAAGGAACGCTGGGCCGGAGCGGTGGACGCGGTGGGCAGCCATACCCTGGCCAATGCCTGCGCCAGCACCAAGTACCGGGGGGCGGTGGCCGCCTGCGGCCTGGCCCAGGGCATGGATTTTCCCGCCAGCGTGGCGCCCTTCATCCTGCGCGGCATCACCCTCTACGGCATCGACAGCGTCATGGCGCCGTTGCCGGTGCGTACGGAGGCCTGGCAACGCCTGGCCCGGGACCTGGACATTGAACGGCTGGATGCCAATACTCGGGAAATCGGCCTGGGAGAAGCCATTGCGACGGCAGCCGAACTGCTCGACGGCAAGGTGCGGGGCCGGGTGGTGGTGGATGTGAATCGCTGAATCTAGCCTGGAGCATTCGCTAGCGTCTTCCGGCTCAGGATCATAGACAGCAAAACGGCGGCCACTGGCCGCCGTTTTGTCTTGGGGAAGGTCGCCCCATCGGAGTTTTTTTGGGGGGGGCGGCCCGGCTGCTCGCCCGGGCCTGGACCGATCCACCTAGGCGACGCGGAAGCGTGCCACCGTGGTTTGCAGGGAAATGGCCATTTCTTCCAGGTGGTGCGCGGCGGCGGCGGTTTCCCGCACCGCGGCGCTGTTTTCCTCGGTCATGTGGGCGATGGTTTCCACATTGCGGGCGATCTCATTGCTGGCGACGCTTTGCTCGCGCAGGGAAAGGGAGATGTCATCGACCACCGAGACGACACGGGAGGCTTCCGTCTCGATTTCGACAATGGAGCTGCCGGCCTGCTGCGCCAGACTGACCCCTTGCGCCGCCTGGGAGACCCCTTTTTCCATGCTGGCCACCGCATTGCGGGTGCCGCCCTGGATCTCCCCGATCATCTGGGCGATTTCCTGGGTGGATTTGGTGGTGCGTTCGGCCAGCTTGCGCACCTCGTCGGCCACCACGGCGAAGCCCCGGCCCTGTTCCCCGGCCCGGGCCGCCTCGATGGCGGCGTTCAGTGCCAGCAGGTTGGTCTGGTCGGCAATTTCCTTGATGGTATTGACGATGGCCGAGATTTCATCCGATTGCTGCTCCAGGGCGGCGATGACCTGTGACGACTCCTTCACCGAGTCCTCGATCTGCAGCATTTCAGTGGCGGCCTTTTGAATGACCTCGGCCCCCTGTTGCGACAATTGCCCCGAGTGGTTGGAAATACGGGTGGCTTCGGAGGAGCGCTCGGCTACCTGGTCGATGCTGACCGTCATTTCCTCAACCGCTGCCGCCATGGACGAGGCGGCCTCGGATTGTTGGCGGGAGCTTTCGGCGACCTGGCTGGCAGACGAGGAAAGCTGCTCGGCCGTGCTCGAGACGCGCTCGGCTTCGGCCTGAATGGAGATCACCGTTTCCTTGAGCCGGTCCTGCATTTCGCGCATGGCGGCCAGCATGCTGGTGGTGTCGCCCCGGGCGGTGCTGACACTGCGGGTGAGGTCGCCGGCGGCGATGGCATGGGCGACTTCCGCCGCATAGGCCGGCTCGCCGCCCAGCTGGCGGGTGATGGAGCGGATGGAGAGGAAGGCGGTAGTGCCGGCTACCAGCAGCAGCAATGCCGTGGCCACGGCCATGTTGCGGCTTGCCTGCTGGTAGCTTTCTTCGGCGGCAGCCACGGTGTCGTTGATCAGCTTGGTCTGGAATTGGGTGATTTCGTCCAGGGACTGGAGGTACTTGCGTTGGGCCGGGCGAATGTCGCTAAACAGCAGGGCGATGGCATCCTGGGTGCGGCCAGCCTTGGCCAGAGCTTCGGCCTTGTCCAATGCGGCGCTGTAAGGCGCGCGGTTGCCATGTACCTGGGCGAGCAGGGCCTTGCCCTGTTCCGAAGTGATGACCTCACCCAGCTGGCGCAGGTATTCCGACACTGCCTTGCGGGATTTTTCCAGGTTCGTCAGTTCGGCCTGGAATTCCTCGTCGCTGCGCACCAGCAGCATGTTGCGCAGGGAGCGTGCCGTCTGGTTGGCGTTGTCCTGCACGGCCTTGACCAGCAGGATCTTGGGGACCCGGTCCTTGGCCAGCTTGTCCATGTCCGACTTCATGTCGGACAGCTTCCATATGGAAAGCAGGGCACACAACAGCAGGCCCAGGCCGAGAATGGAAAAGGCCATTCCCAACTGCACGGCGATGGTCATTCGTTTGAACATGATTGTATTTTCCCCAGGTTGCAATGTTTCCCGTCCCGGCAGGGGCGGAAATCAATGGAAATCGGCGACTCGGATGGGAGTCGGCAAGGCCACCATCTGCACTCTCGGCCATCGATGGGAATCAATGGCCCAGGGATTGCAACCTGGCGATCCCGCTGCCATAGGGCAGGAGAGCCCCTTAGACCGGTGATTTTGCGTCCCTGTCTTTCGACAGGTTTGCCTTTTTCATTATTACGAAAGTGCTATTTTACTATCTACTTATAAGCTGATTTTATGCTCGGGCCGGCCAACTGCCCAGCGGACGCTGGCGGGCGATGAGCGTGGCTAAAAGCCTCAGTCCTCGCTATGCAGGATTTCAGCGCTTTGTTCGTACAGGGCTGCCATAGCTTGCTCTTCCAGACCCAGTAGCTGCAGGCAGGCTGCGCCCTGCTTGTGCCATTCCTGGCTCTGGCTCAGTCCGGTGTGATGCTGGAACAGGTGTTCGGCCAGTTGCACCGTGGCGATCAGTCCCCGGCTGGGGGCCGGGATCGGCTTGGCCGCTACCGGGTCCGCGGGGAACGCGTCGTGGTGATGGCGGATCGCCAGGCAGATCTCGTCCGGCAGCCACCACCCCTGGGCGAGCAGGCAGCCCACGGCCGCATGGTTGGTGGGGCAGTGGGCGTCTTCGACGGCGGTGAAGCGCTTTTCCTGTTCCCCGTTGGCTTGCTTCAGGACGTCCGGGTACTGGGGCAGGCGCCGCAGGAGTATCGGGATGCCGCAGTCCCGGAACAGTCCGAAGGTATAGGCATCGTCCGACTGCACCCGGATCTCCCGCAATGAACTCTGGGCCAGCCAGGCACTGAGGCGGGCGATGCTGGCAGACGAGTGCCAGAAGCGGTTGAGGCTCGGGCTATCGGGAAACAGCTTGCGCAGGATCAGGCCGGCAATGGCCTGGCTGGTGGTGCGCAGGCCAAGCATCAGGAGCGCCTCGCGTACGGAGCGGACCCGTTTCAGGAAGCCGAAGAAGGGCGAGTTGGCGATGGCGATCAGGCCGGCCGCCAGGGCCACATCGGAACAGATGATGCGATCCAGGTACTTCAGGTCCGGCTCGTCCTTGGCCATCTCGGCATGGATCTGGGTCAGGATCTCCGGGCAGGGAGGGATGCCGATGTCCCGCAGGGCATTGCCGAGGAGGCTGCCGACCTGGTCAGGGGCCACTTCGGCAGGAGTAGGGGTATGGGTTTCTGGGCGCATGGGGGCTTAGATGGCGCAGGCTTCGGAAGCGGGCTCGTCTGCAGTGGCTCTGGCGTTGTCGGCCAGGTACTGGGCGAATTGGGTGGCGGGCAGGGGACGGGAGAAATAGTAGCCCTGGGCCTGGTCGCAATACTGGAGACGGAGGAAAGAGACCAGGTGCTCGTCCTCCACCCCTTCCGCGACGGTCTTGAGATTGAGGTTGCGCGCCATCTGGATGATGGTGCGCACGATCACCGCATCGTTGGGGTTGTTGAGCATGTCGCAGACGAAGGAGCGGTCGATTTTCAGCTTGTCCACGTTGAAGCGCTTCAAGTAGGCCAGGCTGGAATAGCCGGTGCCGAAATCGTCGATGGACAGTTGCAGGCCCAGGGATTTGAGGCGCTGCACGGTTTCCAGGGCGTTTTCCGTGTCCTGGATGAGGATCGACTCGGTCAGTTCCAGTTCCAGGCAGGCCGGGGGCAGGTGGGAAGCGGCCAGGGCCTGCTGCACGCTTTGCTCCAGATTGCCGCGCTGTAGTTGCATGGCGGAAATATTGACCGCCACCACCAGCTCCGGCAGCCCGGCCGCGCGCCATTCCGCCGCCTGCCGGCAGGCTTCCTGTAGCACCCAGTCGCCCATGGGGACGATCAGGCCGCTTTCTTCCGCCGTGGCGATGAAGTGGCCGGGAGGCAGCAGGCCGAGTTCAGGATGGTTCCAGCGGATCAGGGCCTCGGCGCCCACCACCTTGCCGCTGGCCAGATCGATCTGGGGCTGGTAGTGGAGCTCCAGTTCGTTTCGCTCCAGGGCATGGCGCAGGCCGACCCGGATGCGCTGATGGGCGGCTGCGTCCACGTTCATCTGCTCGGTGTAGAAGCGGTAGGCGTTCCGCCCGGCGCCCTTGGCGTGGTACATGGCCGTGTCCGCCAGTTGCAGCAGGGTATCGATGTCCTGGCCGTCGTCCGGGTAGACCGCGACGCCGATCGACAGGGAGGTGGAAATTTCCTTGTCTTCGATTTCGAAGGTGGGTTCCAGTTGCTCCAGGATTTTCTCGGTGACGCAGGTGACATCGTCGGCGTCATCTACATTGGTGAGCAGAATCAGGAATTCATCGCCCCCCTGGCGGCTGATGGTGTCCGTTTCCCGGATGCAGCCCCGCAGTCGGCCGGCGACCTGGACCAGCAGGGCATCGCCGGTGGCGTGGCCAAAGGAATCGTTGATGGTCTTGAAGTTGTCCAAGTCGAGGAACAGCACCGCCACCTTGGTACCCGAGCGCTCGGCGAAGGCAATGGCCATTTCCAGGTGATCCCGGGCCAGCAGCCGGTTGGGCAGCTGGGTAAGGGCGTCGTGGTAGGCGAGGAATTCGATCTGGGCCTCGGCCTTCTTGCGCTCGGTGATGTCGGAAAAGATGCCGATGTAGTGGGTGACCTCCAGCCGGTCATTGCGCACCGCCGAGATGCTGACCCACTTGGGGAAGATCTCGCCGTTCTTGCGGCGATCCTTGATTTCCCCGGCCCAATAGCCGAAGGCATGCAGGGTTTGCCACATTTTCCGGTAGAACTCGGCATCCTGCTCGCCGGAACTCATGACCCGGGGTGTCTTGCCCAGCACTTCCTCGGAGGTGTAGCCGGTGACCTCGGTGAAGGCGCGATTGACCGAGACGATGCGTTCGTCCTTGTCGGTAATGACGATGCACTCCCCGCTCTCCTCGAACACCTTGGCGGACAGGGCCAGCTGCTCGGCGGCCCGCCGGCGTTCGCTGATGTTCTCCAGCTGCAGGATGAAATACAGGGGGCTGCCCTTAGAGTCCCGCACTACCGAGCCGGTGAGCTGCACCCATACCTCCTGGCCTTCCTGGCAGAGGTAGCGCAGTTCCAGCTGGTCCGAATCCACTTCCCTGTCCAACAGGCGCTGGGTACTGGCGCGAAAGGCCGTCAGATCCTCCGGGTGGCAGATGTGGTTGATCGTCAGGGCCTTGAGTTCCGGTTTGCCATAACCCAGGATCTGGCACAGGGCCTGGTTAACCTGGAGCAGGCGATGGTCCAGGGAGACGATGGCCATGCCGATCGGGGCATTCTCCAGGGTGTAGCGGAAGCGTTCCTCGCTGTGGTGCAGGTAGTCGTAGGCCAGTTGCTGGCGTACCAGGGAGCGATGGATCGCCACTGCGCCGCCGAGGGTGGCGATCAGGAATGACAGTTCCCATACGAAGAGTTGCTTCAGGTTGTCCCACCAGCCTTCCAGATAGTCCTCGCTGGCCATGCCCACGGTGATATAGAGGGGGTAGCCGCCAATCTTCCGGTAGGACTGGGTGCGCTCGATATGGTCCAGGGGGGCCGTGATCTGGTAGGTGCCGACGAGGGGGGCAGCATCGATCTGGCGCTGCAATTCCGGCGACCGGGTGGATTTGCCGATGGTGCTGCCCATGCCGTCGGGCTCGGGATAGCGAACCATGATGGCCAGCTGGTCGTCCCGCAGATCGGCCATGCCGTGCTCGCCCAGTTCCAGGGTGGCGAAGGTCTGGATCAGGTGGTCGATGGGAAGATTGACGTAGACCACGCCGGCAAAGGAGCCATCGGGACGGTTGATGCGCCGCGACATGGGGATGTTCCAGCCCTTGCTGAACCTGGCCGGCATGGGCGGATCGATGACCAGCCCCGTATCGGCAAGGTCACGCTGGCGGGTGAAGAAGTTGCGCTCGCCGATCTCCGCGGTACCGGGGGTGATGTCGTTGCCGTAAATCACCCGACCGTGCTCGTCGGCGACCCGCAGGCTGACCACCTCGGGCAGGGCGGACTGCTGGTGCTGCAGGAACTGGTTCAACGCCTGGGTATCGATGTGCCCGGCCCCCAATCTCCAGGCGATTTCTTCGCTGGTATTGGCCAGGGTGGCATCGATCTTTTCGATATCCCCGCCGATTTCCTCCTCCAGCAGCCAGGCTAGGTTGCGGGTGTTGGCCTCGGTCCGTTCCTGATATTGCTGCCAGCTGTGGTGCAGTGCCGTGGCGGCCAGGGCGATGACGAACAGGTTGATGAGGATGACACCCAGGGCCAGCCGCCGCGCCAGCGCGCGGGGGGATAGGGATGTCAGGGGAGACTTCAGACCTTCAAGCATTGACGGGGTGTTTCCGGGAGACGTGGTGCTAGGGGTTGCCACGAATCCGTAGTGAGCGGCGCACCCGGTGTGGCATATGTGACAAAAGTCATATTCTAACCCGAATGGCGGAAAAACCATAATCCAATCATGGGCTTCCGACGACCGAGGTAGGCGGGCGGGGCGTCGGTCGGCCATGGGGGCGGCTTGGGCGGGGGCTGGGGGGCAGGTACAATGGCGCCCCTATGGCACTCAAATCCACCGTTTTCAAGGCCGACCTCAGTGTCGCCGATATGGACCGGCACCATTACGCCGATTATTCCCTCACCCTGGCCCGCCACCCGTCGGAAACCGATGAACGCATGATGGTGCGGCTGCTGGCCTTCGCTCTCAACGCGGAGGAGCGCCTGACCTTCTGCAAGGGCCTGTCGGACGACGATGAGCCCGACCTGTGGCTCAAGGATTACACCGACGCCATCGACCTGTGGGTCGAGGTGGGTTTGCCCGATGAAAAGCGCATCAAGAAGGGGCTTTCCCGCTCCGAGCGGGTACTGGTGCTGGCCTATGGCGGCCGGGCGGCCGAGGTCTGGTGGTCCCAGATCGGCCCCAAGCTGGCGCGCCTGGATAAGGTGACGGTACTGGCCATTCCCGAGGAGCAGAGCCAGGCCCTGGCGGCCCTGGCGGATCGCACCATGCGCCTTTCCTGCACCCTCCAGGAGGGGCAGTTGCTGTTCGCCGCCGACAAGGGCACGGTGACGGTGGAGCCGGTGCGGCTCCAAGGGTAAAGCGTTGGGGAGTGAGGCGATCTCCCCCCCCGCCCCCGGGCAACCACCTAGTTGCCTTAGTTGCCGAATAGGCCCTTGATGGCCTTGCCAACGCCGCTGGCTGCACTGCCGGCGGCTTCCATGGTCTTCTGTCCGACGCTGCCGGCCCCTCTGGCCAGGCCTTCAAAGCTGATGCCCAGGGTGTCGGCTACCGAGGCGCCGATGCGGGAGGCCAGATTCTCGTTGAGCTTGAATTGGGGATCCTTGAGGTTGCCTTCCAGGGCGAACTTCACCTCGATGCGTCCGTTCTTGTCCTTCATCAATCCCACCACCGCCTGACGCGGCATGCCCATGAAGGTGCTGCTGCCCGAATCCAGCTCCAGGTCCTTGAGCACTAGGGTGCCCGGCGCCTTGAGCCGGTTGTCCCGCACCGCGCTGTGCAGGTCCAGATCCAGGGTGCCGCGCTTGACTCCCGTTTCAGCCGCCTTGATCAGATAGGGCTGGAGGGCAATCAGGTCCACGCCCCGCAGGGTGGTGGTGATGTCCGAATCCTTGCTTGCCACTTCCGCCCAGCCCTTGAGGGCAAAGTGTCCGTCATTCCATCCATCGCTCCGGGCCCCCTTGAGCAGTCCCTCCAGGGCCAGGCTGGTGTGTCCGGTAAGGTCCGGCACCTGGATGTTTTCCACCGTGGCGTTGAGTTGCTCCAGGCGGATTTTCAGGGCGGGCTTTTTCACTGTGGCGTCGAAGAATTCCATGACCCCGTCGGCCAGTTCGATGCGGCCGATCTGCACCGTGGGCGGAGCCTTTTTCTCCTCGGGTGGAGGGGGCGGGCGCTCGAGCAGGCTGGGCACCACCCGGAGCTTGCCATCGGGGCTGCGCAGGGCTGAGACGTAGGCCCCTTCGATGCGGATGCGGGCGATGTGAATGCGGGCGTCGAGCAGCCCGCGCAGGTCCGGTTCGATGAGGATGCGCTCGGCCCGCAAGGTGTCTGGCGCCGGCCAGCCGGTCGGGGCCTTGAGGCGCAGTTGGCTGACTTCCACCCGATCCCAGCGCAGCTGGATGGTGCCGATTTCACTTTCGGGACCCAGGGCCGCCTCCACCTGGGATTTAAGGGCTCGGGTGCCGAAATAGAGGCCGGCGGCGGCGAGGGCCGCGAAGACGAGGAGGGTGATGGCCAGGCCCAGGGCCCAACGCTTGAGTCTGCTCATGGTTTAGTCGCTACAGGGGCTTGGGCTTTGGTGCCCGGGCGGATTTTTATGCCGCGCAGCTTATCATTGCCGGCTTCGGGAATGAAGGGCGCGGGTGACGAGGGTCACCGCGCCCTGGCCGCGTCCGGTAGGTCAGTAGGGCAGTTGCAGGGGCGCTTCATCCATCAGGGCAATCTGTTCCTTCAACTCCAGGATGCGCTCTTCCCAGTAGCGATTGCTGCCGAACCAGGGGAAGGCGGCGGGGAAGGCCGGGTCGTTCCAGCGCCGGGCCAGCCAGCCGCTGTAGTGGATCAGGCGCAGGGTGCGCAGGGCTTCGATCAGATGCAGTTCCTGGGGATCGAAGTCCATGAAGTCCCGGTAGCCTTCCAGCACGTCCATCAGCTGGCGTTGTTGCTCCTGCCGCTCGCCGGAGAGGAGCATCCATAGGTCCTGGATTGCCGGCCCCATGCGGCTGTCGTCGAAATCGACGAAGTGGGGGCCGTCATCGGTCCACAACACGTTGCCCATGTGGCAATCCCCGTGCAGGCGCAGGCTGGGCACCTCGCCGGCCCGCTCAAAACAGCGCCGGGCCCCGTCCAGGGCCACATTGACCGTGCCTGCCCAGGCTGCTTTCAATTCTGGCGGCAGGAAATCCCCGGCCAGCAGGAAGTCCCTGGGCTCCTCGCCAAAGCTTTGCAGGGTCAGGGTCGGGCGGTGGCGGAAGGGGCGCAGGGCGCCGACGGCATGGATGCGGGCGATGAAGCGGCCCAGCCACTCCAGCGTCTCCGGGTCGGACAGTTCAGGTGCCCGCCCACCCCGGCGGGGGAACAGGGCGAAGCGGTGTTCGCCGGCCTGGTGCAGGGTCTTGCCCTGAAGGATCAGGGGGGCCACCACCGGGATTTCCCGCTCTGCCTGTTCGGCGGAGAACCCGTGCTCCTCGAGAATCGCCTCATCGCTCCAGCGTCCCGGCCGGTAGAACTTGGCTACCACCACGCTGTTGCCGGCCAGGGGCTGGTCCAGCCAGATCTGGTAGACCCGGTTTTCGTAGCTGTTGAGGGCCAGCTGGCGTCCATCCGGCATCAGCCCCACCGTCTCCAGGGCGTCGAGTACCGCGTCCGGGGTCAGGTTGGCGTAGGGGGGCGAGGCGACTGAGGAGGCAGATGCTGCTTGGGTTTCAGGCATGGGGTGTCCGCAGGGGGCGTAGAATGCCTGCATTGTAACCGGCCACCCTGAGAGCCGCGTCCTGTGAGGAGCCCGCCATGTCATCCCTGAGCCCTGAAGCCCTGAAAATCTACTGGTCCGCCAGCGAGTTGGCGACCAATCTGCTGGTCTTCCTCAATTTGCTGGGGGCGCTGCTGCTGGGCTTTATCGTCGGTTACGAGCGCTCCTATCACGGCCGGGCAGCCGGCATGCGCACCTACGGCCTGGTGTGCATGGCCTCGGCGGCCCTGGTGGTGATCGTCGGCTATCCCGGTTCCTGGTACGGCGGCCATGCCGAATTGCCTACCGGGGGTGTCGATCCGACCCGGGTGATCCAGGGGGTGGTGACCGGCATCGGCTTTCTCGGCGCCGGGGTGATCATGCGCGAGGGCTTTACCATCAGCGGCCTGACCACGGCGGCCTCGATCTGGGCCGCCTCGGTCATCGGCATCCTGGTGGGTATCGGGTTCTACGGGGCGGCCATCCTGCTGGCCGTGCTGTCGGCCTCCTGCATGATGTTCGTCTCTCGCCTGGAGGCCTGGCTGCCTTCCCGTCCGGCGGTGGCCATCACCATGCGCTTCAAGCCGGGCTTCACCCCGCGGGAGGAAGTGCTGGCCCAGGCCGCCCGGGATCGGGGTTACGACCTGGCCTCGGGCTCCCTCGCCATCAGCTTTGAAGGGGAGCGGGCCGAATGGCGCTTTGTCGCCGTGGCTTCCGGTAATGGTACCGGCGAGCCCCTGGCCCTGGTGGCCCAGGAACTGTCCCAGTTCGATGGGGTGGAAAGCTTCAAGCTGGCCCACGCCCGCAACTGAGGGCGGGCAGGAGGGGCGGGGAGGTGCAGCTTAAACCCGCAACAGGGCCATTTTCAGCGGATGCTGGCCGTCGTGGCTGGGGAAGTCCGCCTCCGGGGCGATCCACTCGACTTCCCGGATCGGGCGCCCGGCCTTGCGGGCACTGCGTTCCAGCTGGTCGATCCAGGCCGCCCGATCCACCTGGGCGACGTTGTTGCAGCAAATGAGACTGCCGCCTTCGGCGGTGGCCAGCAGGGCCGGCTTGAACAGGGCGGCGTAGTCGTTGATCAGGTCCACCACGCCGAAGGGGCTCTTGGCGTAGCGAGGTGGATCGAGGAAGACCAGGTCGAACTGTTGCGGCTCCAGGACAGGGAAGGGGGGCAGGCGCTTGCCGCGCACCACCTGGGGCTGGCCGATGCCGGCCAATTGCCGGGCGGCGGGGAAAAAGTCGCTCTGGATGAAGCGGGGCCGCACCTTGCCTTCGGCCCTCAGGTCGTTGAGGCGGGCATTTTCCTTGCCGATCTTGAGGCTGGATTCGGCGAAATCCACATTGACCACGTAGTGGGCGCCGGCCATGGAGGCAGCGATGCCGACGCCGCAGGTGTAGGCGAAGAAATTGAGCACCGACTTGCCCGGGGCTTCCTGCATCACGCGCCGGCGGCCGGCCCGCAGGTCGAGGAACAGCCAGGGGTCCTGGCCGGCATGGCGTCCCTGGATACGGTAGGCGACGCCCATTTCCCGGGCTTCCCGGGGCTTCTGGGCAATGGCTTCCTGTTCCGGCGTAAGGGCGTTGGCGATGCGGGAGTTGGCCCGGCTGCGGTCGTTATAGAGCAGCTCCAAGCCCGGCATGGCCTGGGCGTAATAGGACTCCAGGGCGCCCAGCTCGTCGTCCAGCAGGGGGGTGTGGAAGCTCTGCACCAGCAGGAGATCGCCATAGCGGTCCACCGTCAGTCCCGGGATCCCTTCGACGCTGCCGTGAAAGAGGCGATAGGCATTGGTGTCTTCGGCGTGGAGCTGTTGCAGCAGTTCGCCACGGGCGTCAAAGGCGGCGGCGAGTTTGTCGCGCAGGGTGTCAGGCATGGAGACTCCGGTGGAAGCGGTGAGGCGAAGGGGCAGGGGGCTGCAGGATTGGGGTAAGGCTGGGGCGCCCCCGGATCATGGCCGGGGCCGCCCTTGAGGTTCGGGTCAGGCGCCGTTCTTGTCCGCCGCCACCAGCTTGCCCAAGCGCTGGGTCTGGTAGCCGGCGTAGGCCATGGCGCCCAGGGTCAGGGCGCCAAGCAGGTAGGCCATGGTTTCGTTGCCCGGCGTGGTCATGTTGGCCAGGGCGGAATAGCCCAGGGCGATGGCGGCGACGCTGCCGCCGATGATCTGGGTGATGGCGAAGACTTTTTGCTGCTTGGGCGTCGGGGTGGGCATGGTGGTCATATGGGAAATTTTGCCAGGCCCGGATTGTAGCGGAATCGGTGAACGGCCGGTGCCAGCGGAGGCTTAACGCTTGCCACTCCGGGGACGGCGACGCTTTTCCAGGGCGCGGCGGAATTTCTGGGCGCTTTCGGCCAGGCCCACCGGGTGTTTCGGCCCCAGGGCGGCCACCTGTTCCCGGAGCTGTTCGGCGCTGGGGGGGAAGTCTGGCAGCTTGCAGGCGAAGGCGATCTGGTTGCCTTCCTCCTCCGCGTCGATCAGCACCACCTGGCCATCGAAACAGTCCTTCAGCCGGCCCATATAGACGGGCAGCATTTCATCCCCGGCCCACAGATTCACCACCAGCACGCCCCCCGGGTTGAGACGGGCGAAGCAGTAGTCGTAGAAGGCAGTGCTGCACAACTGTCGCGGTTGGCCTTCCAGGTCGAAGCCGTCGAGCAGCAGTACATCCACGGTGTCATTCATGGCCCGGATGTAATCGGCGCCGTCGGCGCACACCACGCGGAAGCGCTCCCCGTCCGGGGGCAGGCGGAAGTCGTCGCGCAGGGCGATGATCTCCGGGCTGATTTCCACCGCCGTGAAATCCACCCCGGGCAGGTGGTGCAGGCAGTACTTGGCCATGGAGCCCCCCCCCAGGCCGATCATGGCGATGCGCGCCGGCGCCGGCTGAAACAGGAGGAAGGCCATCATGGTGCGGGTGTAGCCCAGGGTCAGGGCGTCCGGGTCGGCCTTGCGCATGGAACTCTGGACGGTGCGAAAGTCGAAATGCAGGGCCACCTCTTCCCCGTCTTCCTTCAGATAGGGCTTGCCGCTGAGGTGGACGGGGGGAACGGTCTGGCGCAGGGAATAGGGATCGTCGGGCATTGGTGGGGAGGGAGGAGAGGGCCGTTTGTGAGAAACATGGCGTCCCGGTGGCGAATCCGGATAATGGCGGACCGTTGTTACGTTATTACGCTACAGGACCCAGGCCATGGAATCCCGCCTTACCGAACTGGAAATCAAGCTGAGCTTCGCCGATGACGCCATCGACGAGCTCAACCGCACCGTTTTTCGCCAACAGCAGCAGATCGACCAGTTGATCCACGAACTGCGCACCCTGCGGCAGCAGATGCTCAGCAGCCTGCCGGAGGAGAAGCGCAGCCTGCGGGACGACATTCCGCCCCACTATTAGCATCTGAGGACGCATCTCAGCGTCCATTTCAGCGCGCCGTGATCTGGATCGACCGGTGCTTCTTCAATTTGCCGATGACGTGCATTTCGCACTTCTTGCAGTCGAACTTGAGGGTCAGTTTCTCGCCGCCATTGACCAGAGTCATGGGGTCGGGGCGGATGCCCTTCACTTCCTTGGGGCACAGGTTGAAGCTGTAACGCAGGCAGTGCTTGGTGATCATCAGGGACACCGCGCCCTTTTCCTCGTTGCACTCGTAGGCCGAGTCAATCAGTTCGACGCCGTGCCGGGTGTAGAACTCCCGGGCTTTCTGGTTGTAGACGTTGCCCAGGTAGGAGAGCTCGGTTTCCGGATAAATGGCCGGGGGTTCCACCGCTTCGGCCCGGGGTGGGCGCTGGTAGGCGGCGGCCCGGGCTATATCCAGCTTCTCCACCGCTTCCCGGCGTAGCCCGTTGAGGGCGCCAGCGGGGAGGAACCAGGAGTGGCTCAGGGCAATGTCCACGCCGTCGGCTACATAGAGGGTGTTGCCCAGCTTGGTCAGGTTGTCCCGGATGGTGGCCAGGGCTCGCTCGCCGTTCTGGGCGGCTTCCTTACCGTGCTGCAGTTCGGCGGCGACGGTGACGCCCGCTCCATCGCTCATGGTCAGGGCGAAGCCCGTCGGAGTTTCCTCGAAACGCAGGTGCACCGGGATGCGGCGCTCCGCGGATTTCTTTTCCAGGGCTCGCTCGAATTCCTGGTCCCGGTTGCGGTGGATGTTGGTGCCTACCGCCAGGTCTGCCGGCACCTCATTGGGGGTGCAGCGCCAGGCCTTGCCGACCTTTTCGGCCGTGTTGATGCGCAGGCCCACCAGTTCCTGTTCGGCGTCGAAGTAGGAGAGACCGTCGCCGTTGTGCAGGGCTTCGGCCGATTTAGCCATCTCCACTTCGAACCAGCCCTTGCCCAGGCGGGTCACCGCACCGATGGCCGGGCCGGCAAAGGCCGGGGTGTCGAAGGCGCCGATGTCGCCCTGGCGGCTATTGACGAAATAGTCGGTGGAGCCCCGGTTGAAGGTTTTTTCCGGCTGGGGGGTGAAGAAGAAGGTGCTGCGGCCGGCGGAGGAACGGGTGAATTCCGGGTGCTCCGCCATGATGTCGTCCAGCAGGGTACGGTAATGGGCGGTGATGTTCTTGACGTAGGAGAGATCCTTCAGCCGCCCTTCGATCTTGAAGGAGGTGACGCCGGCCTGGGCCAGGGCCAGCAGGTTGGCGCTCTGGTCGTTGTCCTTCATGGACAGGAGATGCTTGTCGGTGGCCAATACCTCGCCGTTCTGGTCTTCCAGGGAATAGGGCAGGCGGCAGGCCTGGGAGCATTCGCCCCGGTTCGCGCTGCGGCCGGTATGGGCATGGCTGATGTTGCACAGGCCGCTGTAGCTGACGCAGAGGGCGCCGTGGACAAAGAACTCCAGGGCCACCGAGGTCTGGTCGGCAATCTTGCGGATGTCCTTCAAGGCCAGTTCCCGGGCCAGGACGATCTGGGAGAAGCCCACGTCCTGCAGGAAGCGGGCCTTCTGTACCGAGCGGATATCGGTCTGGGTGCTGGCATGGAGCTGGATCGGCGGCAGGTCCAGTTCCAGTAGCCCCATGTCCTGGACGATCAGGGCGTCGGCACCAGCTTCGTAACATTCCCAGGCGATGCGCCGGGCCCCTTCCAGCTCCTCGTCCTTGAGGATGGTGTTCAAGGCCACCAGTACCCGGGCGTTGTAGCGATGGGCGAAGGCCGATAGGCGGCCAATGTCGGCAATGCTGTTGCCGGCGTTGGAACGGGCGCCGAAGGCCGGACCACCGATATACACCGCATCGGCGCCATGGACGATGGCCTCCATGCCGAAGTCGGCATTCTTGGCGGGGGCGAGAAGTTCGAGGGGATGAGGCTGCTGAGATTGCTGAAGTTTAGGCATACCAGAGGCATCAGAAGGCCGGAGCCTGAAAAATGAAAAGGGGAAAGGCCGGGGCCTTTCCCTTGAATTGCTCCTAGTGACCGGTGCTGACGTGAAAGGTTCGCGCCAGCGGCAAAAAATCCTTAGAGGAAGCGCTCCAGGAACTTGCGGCTGGGCTTGTCCAGGGCCTGGCGGTCGCGGATCAGGAACTGCACGCCGTGGCTGTCGGAAATGAGCAGGGTATGCAGGGAGAGGCGGCGGATATCCTCCTCCCCCTTCAAGACCAGCTTGGCGTCGCCCCGGTCCGTTTCCACGTCCCAGGTGCTGGGAGTGGCGAAGCTGGAGACGTGGCGGATGCGGCGGATTTCCGGCATGAATTCGCGGCTCGCCAGTTCTTCGCCGATGAGCTGGCGCGGACCTTCCGGCAGATTGGTGAGGCGGTCGATCCACAGCAGCTCCTTGCCGTGGGCATTGACCAGGGCCAGGCCCTCGTCCGGGGCGGTGATGGCGAAGGCCCGCACCGGCACCACGCCCTCATGGACTTCCCCGTCAGGGCCGGTGAACACCAGTTGGCCGAAGGGGTTGCGGGTCAGGGTGAAATCGGTGGTGGCGCTCATTGGTCGGTCTCCCTTCTATTCTCGCCTTCGCGCCGGGCCAGTTCCTCGTCCAGCTGCTTGGTCTGGGCCGTGTACAGGCGGTAGTAGGCGCCCTCCTGGGCAATCAGCTCGTCGTGCTGGCCTTCTTCCACCACCACGCCCCGGTCCATGACCACCAGTCGGTCGGCTTTGCGCAGGGTGGACAGGCGGTGGGCGATGGCGATGGTGGTGCGGCCCTTGATCAGGTTGTCCAGGGCGCCCTGGATTTCCAGCTCGGTTTCCGTATCCACGGCGGAAGTGGCTTCGTCCAGGATCAGGATCTTGGGGTTGATGAGCAGGGCCCGGGCGATGGAGATGCGCTGGCGCTCACCGCCGGACAGGGCCTGGCCCCGTTCACCCACCAGGGAGTCGTAGCCGTGGGGCAGGCGCAGGATGAATTCATGGGCATGGGCGGCCCGGGCGGCAGCAACGATTTCCTCCCGGGTGGCCTCCGGATTGCCGTAGGCGATGTTCTCGGCAATGGTGCCAAAGAAGAGGAAGGGCTCCTGCAGCACCAGGCCGATGTGCTTGCGGTACTCGGCCACGGGCATGTTGCGGATGTCCATGCCATCGATGCGGATGGCGCCTTCGCCCACGTCGTAGAAGCGGCAGATGAGGTTCACCAGGGTGCTCTTGCCGGAGCCGGAGTGACCCACCAGGCCGATCATCTCGCCCGGGTTGATCTTCAGGTCCACGCCTCGCAGCACGGTGCGGTTGCCGTAGCGGAAACCCACCCGCTCCATGGTGATGCCCCCTTCCACCTTGGTGAGGTGCTGGGGCTTGGTGGGTTCGGGCACGCTGGAGACGTGGTCCAGGATGTCGAAAATGCGTTTGGCGCCGGCGGCGGCCTTCTGGGTCACCGAAACGATGCGGCTCATGGAATCGAGCCGGGTGTAGAAGCGGCTGATGTAAGCAAGGAAGGCGGCCAGGGTACCGACGGTGACCTGGCCCTTGGTGACCAGCCAGATGCCGAAGGCCCACACCACCAGGAGGCCTACTTCGGTGAGCAGGGTGACGGTAGGCGTGAACAGGGACCACAGCTTGTTAACCCGGTCGTTGGCTTCCAGGTTGCGCACGTTGGCCTCCTTGAAGCGGGAGGACTCGCGCTTTTCCTGGGCGAAGGCCTTGACTACCCGGATGCCGGGAATGGTGTCGGCCAGCACGCTGGTGACGCCGGACCAGACCCGGTCGATCTGCTCGAAGCCGTGGCGCAGCTTGTCCCGCACCACGTGGATGAGCCAGGCGATGAAGGGCAGGGGGATGAGGGTTACCGCCGCCAGCCAGGGATTGATGGAGACCAGGATCACCGCCGTCATGGCAATCATCAGCACGTCGGTGGCGAAGTCCAGCAGGTGCAGGGAGAGGAAGACGCAGATGCGGTCCGACTCGCTGCCGATGCGAGCCATCAGGTCGCCGGTGCGCTTGCCGCCAAAATATTCCAGGGAGAGCTTGAGCAGGTGCTCGTAGGTTTCGGTGCGCAGGTCGGCGCCGATCCGCTCCGAGACCAGGGCCAGGATGTAGGTCTTGGCCCAGCCCAGGCCCCAGGCCACCAGGGCGGAAGCGAGCAGGCCGCCCAAGTAGAGGGTGACCTTGTGGGTGTCGATGGGCTGTCCATTCTGAAAGGGAATCAGAATGTCATCCATCAGGGGCATGGTCAGATAGGGTGCCACAAGGGTGGCCCCGGTGGAAATCAGGGTGAGGATGAAGCCGGCCAGCAGCTGGCCCTGATAAGGCTTGGCGAAACGCCACAGGCGGAACAGGGTCCAGGTCGAAGGCGGAGTATGCAGTTCCTTGGCGCAGCTCGGGCAATCATCCTGGCCGGGGACCAGGGGGGCGCCGCAGCGAGCACAGACCGATTCCAGGGGGGTGGTGACCGGCTGGCCGGAAACCGTGGCTTCCAGTTGCTGCTCGAAGTGATCCATCACCTGCCGCGTCGCCGTGTCCCGACCCAGGGTGTAGCGCCAGCGGGCCAGCATGCCCGAGCCATCCACCAGTTCCAGATTGCCGACGCCGGCGTGGTCCCGCCGTTGCAGGGTCAGTCCCTGGCGGTAGGGCCAGGCTTGCCAGTCGGTGTCGTCGCTGGCCCGGGCCAGAAGTTGCCGGTCGGTAACCAATACCAGGCCCTGGCTATAGTGGAGCGAGGCATCTAGATCCAGTTCCAGGTGGGCCAAGAGGCGTTCGCCATCGGCTAGGCGGGCCTGCAAACCGGTCTGCCAGGAGCTGGGAAGGGAGGGGACTGCAGACAAAAGAGAGGAAAACACAGAAATTTCCCGTAAGGGTTCGGAATTTTGTGAAATAATTTTTTACACCCGCCGGTGAACCAAAATAAAAGCAGCGCGTTGATTTTACCTTACAAAGGAGAGTCCCCCGGAAATACGGGTGAGATTGTCCTCTTGGGATTGCATCGGAAACTCGTTAAAACGCTGCCCTGAGGAGGGCTAAACGTTGTTTCTCGCCAAGAGTTGACCTCATCCCCTCGGTTCCCGGTTCCGGCAATAGGTATGAGCCACAAGACAATTAAATTTCTGAGCGTCACCCATCTCAAGGGTCCGAACATCTGGACCTATCGTCCCGTCCTCGAAGCCCTCGTCGATATCGGTGATCTGGAGGATTGCCCCTCCAATACCATCCCCGGTTTTTACGAGCGCCTTTCGTCCTGGCTGCCTTCGCTCATCGAGCACCGCTGCAGCTACGAGGAGCGGGGCGGTTTCCTGCGCCGGGTCGAGGAAGGTACCTGGCCGGGCCACATCCTGGAACACGTCACCCTGGAACTGCAGAACCTGGCCGGCATGCCCGGCGGTTTCGGCAAGGCCCGGGAAGTGCCGATCCGGGGTGTCTACAAGGTCATCGTCCGCGCCTGGCACGAAGTGGTTACACGCGCAGCCCTGGAGGCCGCACGGGACCTGGTCATGGCTGCGATTGAGGATCGCCCCTTCGACGTGGAAGGCGCCATCGAGCATCTGCGGGATCTGGTGGATACCCACTGCCTCGGGCCCTCTACTGGTTGCATCGTCGATGGAGCGGACGATCGGGATATTCCCGCCATCCGCCTGTCCGAAGGCAATCTGGTGCAATTGGGCTACGGTGCTCGTCAGCGCCGCATCTGGACGGCGGAAACCGACCGTACCAGCGCCATTGCCGAAAGCATTTCCCGGGACAAGGATCTGACCAAAACCCTGCTCGGCTCCTGCGGCGTGCCGGTGCCCGAAGGCGTTATCGTCGATTCTGCCGAGGAAGCCTGGGAAGCAGCGGAAGATATCGGTCTGCCGGTGGTGGTCAAGCCTACCGACGGCAACCACGGCCGGGGCGTGTTCACCAATCTGACGACCCGGGAAGAGGTGGAAACCGCCTTCGCCGTGGCTCAGGAAGAGGGCAGCGACGTCATCGTCGAACGCTTCATCCGCGGCAATGAGCACCGCCTGCTGGTGGTGGGTGGCCGCATGGTGGCGGCGGCCCGGGGCGAAATTGCCCAGGTGGTGGGTGATGGCCGCTCCACGGTACGCGAACTGATTGAATCCCAGCTCAATTCCGATCCCCGTCGGGGCAGCACCGAAGACCATCCCCTCAACCGGGTTGGCCTGGATTCTGCCGCCCGTCTGGAAATCAAGCGTCAGGGCTTTGAGTCCGACTCCGTGCCACCCGAAGGCAAAGTGGTGGTGATCCAGCGCAACGGCAACGTTTCCCTCGATTGCACCGCGGAAGTCCATCCCTCCGTGGCCGAAACCGTTGCCCTGGCCGCTCGCATCGTCGGCCTGGATATCGCCGGGGTCGATCTGGTGGCCGAGGATATTTCCAAGCCCCTGGAAGCCCAGGGCGGCGCCATTGTCGAGGTCAATGCCGGCCCCGGCCTGCTGATGCACCTCAAGCCTGCCGCCGGCAAGTCCCAGCCCGTGGGCAAGGCCATCGTCAATCACCTCTTTCCCGAGGGTGAAAGCGGTCGCATTCCCGTGGTCGGCGTGACCGGGGGCAAGGGCAAGACCACCGTGGCCCGCCTGGTGTCCCGCCTGCTCTCCCTGTCCGGCCTCTACACCGGTCTGGCCAGCTCCGCCGGCCTGTTCCTGGACCGCCGCCTGGTGGAAGCCGGGGATCGGGCCCACTGGGATACCACTCGTCGCATCCTGATGAACCGCACGGTCCAGGCTGCCGTTATCGAGAACGGCGCCAGCGCCATTCTCGGCGAGGGTCTGGGCTACGATCGCTGCCAGGTGGGGGTGGTGACCAACGTCGCCCCCATGGAAGACCTGAGCCGCTTCTACATGGATACGCCGGAGAAAATCTACAACACCCTGCGCACCCAGGTGGATGTGGTGCTTTCCGAAGGCGCCGCCGTGCTCAATGCCCGGGAGCCCCAGCTGGTCGAGATGGCCGAGTTGTGCGATGGGGAAGTGATCTTTTTCGCCCTGGACGCTGATCTGCCAGCCATCACCGAGCATCGGGCCAAGGGCGGGCGGGCCGTGATCCTGCGGGACAACGCCGTGGTGTTGGCCCAGGGAGCGGAGGAAACCCGTCTCATGGATCTGGCAACCATCCCGCTGGTGGCAGGAAGCGAGGCCTTCCAGAGCGAAAACGTGCTGGCAGCCTTGGGCGCCGCCTGGGCCCTGGGGATTTCCGTCGAGGTGATGCGCGGTGGGGTGGGGACATTCGTCCTCGACACCGGGGCGTCTCCGGCGGTTTGACTCCGGCATCCTTCGACTACTACGACTGTCAGCGACAGGCATAACAGGATTTATTCATGGAAGTCTCTCGTATCCGAGCCTTGCGCGGCCCCAATCTGTGGAGCCGCCGCACCTCCATCGAGGCCATCGTCTCCTGCACGGAGAGCGAATGCGCCCCCCAACTGCCCGCGGCTTTTGAGGAGCGGTTGCGGGAGCGTTTCCCCGACATCAGCCTGCTCATTCCGGCCGGTGATGAGGCTCTGCCCTCCCTGGCCCATGTGCTGCAATTCGCCACCCTGGGCCTGCAGGTTTCCGCCGGTTGCCCGGTGACCTTCAGCCGTACTTCCCAGACCCTGGAAAAAGGTATTTTCCAGGTGGTGGTCGAGTACACCGAAGAGCCTGTGGGCCGGTTGGCCTTCGACCTGGCGGTGAAGCTCTGCCAATCCGCCCTGGATGACACCCCCTTCGACCTGGTGAGCGCCCTGGCAGAATTGCGGGAGCTGGACGAGGACGTGCGCCTGGGGCCGTCCACCGGCTCCATTGCCGATGCCGCCATTGCCCGGGGTATCCCCCTGCGCCGCCTGACTGAAGGTAGCCTGGTCCAGTTCGGCTGGGGCAGCAAGCAGCGACGTATCCAGGCCGCAGAAATCGACTGCACCAGCGCCATTGCTGAATCCATCGCCCAGGACAAGGAACTGACCAAGGAACTGCTCCGTTCCGCCGGTGTGCCGGTGCCTATCGGCCGTTCCGTGACGGATGCGGAGGATGCCTGGGTGGCCGCCCAGGAGGTGGGCGTGCCGGTGGTGGTCAAGCCCCGGGACGGCAACCAGGGCAAAGGGGTGGCGGTGAATCTGCGCACCAAGGAGGAAGTCCTGGCTGCCTATGCCGTGGCCTCCGAGTTCCGCGACGATGTCATGGTGGAGCGCTATCTGCCGGGTCAGGATTTCCGTCTCCTGGTGGTGGGCAATCAGCTGGTGGCGGCGGCCCGCCGCGACCCGCCCCAGGTGATCGGTGACGGTACCCACACCATTCGCCAACTGGTGGAACAGGTCAATGCCGACCCGCGCCGGGGCGAGGGCCATGCCACCTCCCTGACCAAGATCCGTTTCGACGACATCGCCCTGGCCACCCTGGCCAGGCATAACTACACCGCCGACTCCGTGCCGCCCAAGGGCGCCCGGGTGGTGCTGCGCAATAACGCCAACCTGTCCACCGGCGGTTCCGCCACCGATGTGACCGACGATGTGCATCCGGAAATGGCGGCCCGGGCCGTGGCGGCCGCCCAGATGGTCGGTCTGGATATCTGCGGCGTGGACGTGGTGTGTGAAACCGTGCAAAAGCCCCTGGAAGACCAGGGTGGCGGCATCGTCGAAGTCAATGCCGCCCCCGGCCTGCGCATGCACCTGCAGCCGTCCTACGGCAAGGGGCGGGCAGTGGGCGAGGCGGTAATCGCCAACATGTTCCCCCAGGGCGACGACGGACGTATCCCGGTGGTGGCCGTAGCTGGCACCAACGGCAAGACCACTACCGTACGCCTGACTGCTCATCTGCTCACCTGTAATGGCCTGCGCACCGGCATGACCGGTACCGATGGCGTCTATATCCAGGGAAAACGCATCGATACCGGCGATTGTTCCGGTCCGAAGAGCGCCCGTAATGTGCTGTTGCATCCGGATGTGGATGCAGCCGTGTTCGAAACCGCTCGCGGCGGTGTACTGCGCGAAGGCCTGGGCTTCGACCGTTGCAACGTCGCCGTGGTCACTAACATCGGCCTGGGTGACCACCTGGGCCTGGCCTATATCAACACCGTGGAAGACCTGGCGGTGGTCAAGCGGGTCATCGTCGAGAACGTGGCCAACAATGGTACCGCCGTGCTCAATGCAGCCGACCCGATGGTGGTGCGCATGGCCGATTCATGCCACGGCAGCGTCACCTTCTTTGCCGCCGACCCCCATCATCCGGTCATGGCTACCCAGTTTGCCCAAGGCCGGCGCGGCCTGTATGTGGAAGGCGGGGATGTGGTGGCGGCCGAAGGTAGCACCGTGGTGCAGCGCATCGCCCTGTCCGGCGTGCCCCTCACCCGCGGTGGCAGCATCGGCTTCCAGGTGGAAAACGTCATGGCGGCCGTTGGTGCCGCCTGGGCCCTGGGGCTGTCCTGGGAAGTGATCCGCCAGGGGCTGGCCACCTTCGTCAGCGATGCTTCCACCGCGCCCGGCCGCTTCAATCTCTTCGATTACAAGGGCGCCACCCTGATCGCCGACTATGGCCACAACCCGGATGCGATTCAGGCCCTGGTCAATGCCGTCGAAACCATGCCCGCCAAGCGGCGTCTGGTGGTAATCAGCGGTGCCGGCGACCGTCGGGATGAGGATATCCGGCACCAGACCCAGATTCTGGGCAAGGCTTTCGACGACGTGATCCTTTACCAGGATGCGTGCCAGCGGGGCCGGGCTGACGGCGAGGTGCTGGGCCTGCTGCGCGAGGGTCTGGTAGGGGCTAGCCGCACCCGCAACGTGGAAGAAATTCGGGGCGAATTCGTGGCCATCGATGCCGCCCTGGCCCGCCTCAACGCCGGCGATCTTTGCCTGATCCTGATCGATCAGGTGGATGAGGCCCTGGCCCACATCGCTAGCCGCGTCAGCGAAGCAGGCTGACCGGGGAAATGCCGATGGCCGGCACCCTCACGGGTGTCGGCCATTTTCTTTTCTGAAAGCCGAGATTTTTGGTTTCAAATATCATGCAGGCGCGCTAAAATACTGGGCTTTTCAGCCCGGCACTCTCGTATTTGGCCGCATTTCAGCCTTCCCGCCGCCGCTACCTACTGCGTTCTTACTGACAAGACAGGTTCCGCATCATGCCCACCAGCCGCTCGCGCCTGGTCTTCATCGATTTTCTCAAGGCTTTTGCTTCCCAGCTGATCGTCCTGCACCACTTGGCGTTCTACGGGCCCCTTTCGGATGTGGCCATGGAACTGGCGCCGACGCTGATCGGCTGGCTGAGTGAGTATGCCCGTATCGCCGTTCAGGTGTTTCTCGTCGTCGGCGGCTTCCTCGCGGCCCGGGGACTGGCGCCCACCGGCACCCTGGTCGAGTCCCGTCCGATGATGCTGCTTCTGCGCCGCTACCTGCGCCTGGCACCGCCCTTCGTTGCCGCCCTGGGCCTGGCCATGGCGGGGGCTGCTTTGGCCCGGGTATGGCTCGATCACGACTCCATTCCCGGTGCCCCGTCTGCCACCCAGGTACTCGCCCACGTAGCCCTGCTGCACAATATTCTCGATGTGGATGCCCTGTCCGCCGGGGTCTGGTATATCGCCATCGATTTCCAGCTGTTTGCGCTGCTGGTGCTGGTCCTTTGGGCTGCCCGGGGGATCGTCGGCAGTGGTCATGCCGGCGCGGCCATCAGCCGCGCCATGGTGTTCTCCCTGGCGCTGGCCTCCCTGTTCTACTTCAACCGGAACGCGGAGTGGGATATCTGGGGGCTCTATTTTGTCGGCGCCTATGGCATGGGGGCTCTGGCCTTCTGGGCTTCCGACCGCAGCCGTTCCCCGTGGCGCCTCGGTCTGGTGGCCGTGGCCGCCATCGCAGCCCTGGTCGTGGATTTCCGTCTGCGCATTGCTGTCGCCCTGGTGACGGCCCTGGTGCTGGGGATCGCCCGGCGTACTGGCTGGATGGAGCGCTGTCCGGAATTCCGGCCGGTGACCTTCCTTTCCCGTATTTCCTATTCCCTGTTCCTGGTGCATTTCCCGGTTTGCCTGGTGGTCAACGCCGCTTTTACCCGCTACGCGCCGGAAACTCCGGCAGTGTCCGCCCTGGGGATGGGCGTGGCCTGGCTTGGCAGCCTGGTGGCCGGAACCTTGTTCCATACCTATGTGGAAAGCCGTGTCTGGCGACGTCCGCCGGTACCGGTTCCGGCTACGGCACCCGCCGCGCCCAAGGGGGCAGCTGCAACTGGTACCCTGGCGCCCCAGTCCTGAGGCCTTACGGTTTTACGGCCATGAAAGAGCACCCTGCGGGGTGCTTTTTTCTTGCTCCGACGGCGGAGCTGGGTAGATGAAGAGGCTTGCAAATGGAATATGTGCGAGGCCCCAAGATTTTTTGTCAACCTTTTGTTAAACGGGTCGTTTATTGGTCTTAGGTGGGTCATCCACCGCCTATAACAGGAGAGACAAACAAATGGGTAGCCTTAGCAACGAGTCCTTCGAAGAATTCCTGGACTCCCTCAAGCAAGCCGGCATCACGATCACCAACGAGTCTGAACTGCGTGAGCGTCTTGCCGAGGCTCAAAGCTGGCGCTATGCGTTTATGACCCTGGCCACCAATGGCCGCGCCATCGGCATCCGCTTTGAAGACAAGAGCGCCGGTAATAACGGCGACGTCATCCGCCAGGCTTTCGACCAGTACGCCTTCCCGGAAAAATACGAAGCGGCCTTCGAATCCACTCTGCGGACCCACCACTGATCGGTCCCCTCGGTTTCCAAAAATACCCGCCCCTGAGGCGGGTATTTTTTTGCCCGGAAGGTCTCGATATTTGCTGGTGTGATGGGATCTAGGTGGGAGGTCTAGTTGAAGGGGAGGGCGATGATGGCCTTGGCGACCCATTTGTCGCCGGCATTCTCGAAACCCCGACCGATGCCGACGTTGATATCCACCCCTTTGATTTCGAAGTCGGCGACGCCGTAGAGGTAGTGGCTACGCTCGCCGGACGGCACAAATCGGCTCAAGGGGCCGTAGCTGCCGTAGTACTCCATGCCGGCATGGACTTCTCCTCCAACCCGGTGGGTCAGTTTCAGGGCGGGCTCGAATTCTGGCCTGCCGTTAACGTTACGGGAGAGATTGGTGCTGAGGATGGGGTTGAAGGCCAGCAGCCAGTCGCTATTGCGGTAGCCCAGGATGGGGCGCAGTTCCAGGGTGGATTGGCTCTCCGAGACACGCACCGAGGAATGGCCAAGTTCCACATTCATGCCCCAGAAATAGGGGCTGTCCGGCTCCCGGGGGGCGATGTACTTGAGACGTCCCCGCAGGCCGTTGAGGTAGCTGTTGCCGTCGGGGGTAAAGGCAACCGGCAGGTAGAGGCCGGCTTCCAGGTTTGGGGTGATGCCGTAGGAAAATTCCGGGGTGGTCTGGAGGACGTGCTGGGAGGGTTTCTCTCCCGGGTAGGTGGGCGCCGTGGCGCCCTTGAGGACGTAATTGACGTGCATTTCCAGGCCAAACTTGCCCGGGTCGTCCATTTCCTCGGTGTAGACCTGAATTTCATCCGGTGCCGCCTGGGCACCGGAACAGCCGATGCCCAGGGCGGCCAGGGCCACCGCGTAGAGAAATAAGCGTTGCATAAGCAGCCCCTGGCCGGTTTTTCGCCTTAGCGGCTGATGGGTTTGTAGCGGATACGCTTTGGCTTGGCACCTTCTTCGCCCAGACGCTTCTTCTTGTCGGCCTCGTATTCCTGGTAGTTGCCGTCGAAGAAGGTCCATTGGGAATCGCCTTCCGCTGCCAGGATGTGGGTACAGATACGATCCAGGAACCAGCGGTCGTGGGAGATCACCAGGGCGCAGCCGGGGAATTCCAGCAGGGCGTCTTCCAGGGCCCGCAGGGTTTCCACGTCCAGGTCGTTGGAGGGTTCGTCCAGCAGCAGGACGTTGCCGCCTTCCAGCAAGGTCTTGGCCAGGTGCAGGCGACCGCGCTCACCGCCGGAGAGGTTGCCCACCTGCTTCTGCTGGTCGCCGCCCTTGAAGTTGAAGCGGCCGATGTAGGCCCGGCTGGGCATTTCGAACTTGCCCACGGTGAGGATGTCGGCGCCGTTGGCGATTTCCTCGAACACGGTCTTGTTGGCGGCGAGGTTTTCCCGGCTCTGATCCACGAAAGCCATCTTCACCGTGCTGCCGATCTTCACTTCGCCACTGTCCGGGGTTTCCTTGCCGGTGATCATGCGGAACAGGGTGGATTTACCGGCACCGTTGGGACCGATGATGCCGACGATGGCACCGGCGGGAATCTTGAAGGACAGGTTGTCGATCAGCAGCCGGTCGCCGAAGGCCTTGGAGACGCCGTTGAACTCGATGACCTCGTTACCCAGGCGCTCGCCCACGGGGATGAAGATTTCCTGGGTTTCGTTGCGCTTCTGGTATTCGTAGCTGGAAAGTTCCTCGAAGCGGGCGATACGGGCCTTGGACTTGGCCTGGCGACCCTTGGGGTTCTGCCGCACCCATTCCAGTTCCTGTTTCATGGCCTTCATGCGGGCGGCTTCCTGGCGGCCTTCCTGCTCCAGTCGTTCTTCCTTCTGTTCCAGCCAGGAAGAGTAGTTGCCCTTCCAGGGGATGCCCTGGCCCCGGTCCAGTTCCAGGATCCACTCGGCGGCGTTGTCGAGGAAGTAGCGGTCGTGGGTGACGGCCACCACGGTGCCGGGGAAGCGGCAGAGGAACTGTTCCAGCCACTCCACGGACTCGGCGTCCAGGTGGTTGGTGGGTTCGTCCAGCAGCAGCATGTCGGGCTTGGAGAGCAGCAGCTTGCACAGGGCGACGCGGCGCTTCTCACCGCCGGAGAGATGCTTGATGGAAGCATCCCAGGGCGGCAGGCGAAGGGCGTCGGCGGCGATTTCCATCTGGGCTTCGGTGTCGCTGCCGGCGGCGGCCAGGATGGCCTCGCAGCGGGCCTGTTCCTCGGCCAGCTTGTCGAAGTCCGCGTCGGGTTCGGCGTAGGCGGCGTAGACCTCTTCCAGGCGCTGCTTGGCGCCCATGATCTCGCCCAGGGCAGATTCCACTTCTTGGCGCACGGTCTTTTCCGGGTCCAGCTGGGGTTCCTGGGGCAGGTAGCCGATGTTCAGGTTGGGTTGCCATTGCACTTCGCCGTCGTATTCCTTGTCGGCGCCGGCCATGATGCGCAGCACGGTGGATTTGCCGGAACCGTTCAGGCCCAGCAGGCCGATCTTGGCGCCGGGGAAGAAGGACAGGGAAATATCCTTGATGATCTGCCGCTTGGGCGGGACAACCTTGCTCACGCGGAGCATCGACATTACGTATTGGGCCATGGGAATTGGGTCAGGAAGGGCAAAAGGTGGAAGCTTAACCGACGGTGCCGCCCTTGCGCTATTGGCTTGGGGTTCTGGAAGGCTTCTGCCCATGAAAAAGGCCGGCCCCGTTATGGGGTCGGCCTTCTGGGAGGGAAGGGCTGGCTGCTTCGCTGTGGGGCTTAAAAGCCGCCCAGGTCCTGGATGGCGTCTACCACCATGCTGGTGCCGACGGAAATCAGCAGGATGTCGGACGCCACCCGCACATAACGGTAGCCGGCAGGCGGTACGCCCAGGCGGATCACCAGGTCCCGGGGCAGGTCATACATTTCCACGTCGCGCGGCAGGGGACGGCCCATGGCCCATTTTCTCGCCTGCCCGGGAGGTAGACAGCCATTGTGCTTTTTCGCCAGTCCCGGGGGGCAATTGCCGGAGCGGAACTCGGAGCCGTAATAGTCCCGGATGTAACTGCGTTCCCGGTCGCCAAAGCGGAATTCGATGCTGCCACCGGAACCGCGACGATCGTCGTCATAACGCCGGTCATCGCGGCGATCTCCGCCACGGCGATCATCATAGCGGCGGTCGTTGTCGTTCCGGCGGTCATCGTCGTAACGTTCGCTGCGGCCGCCTCTATCTCCTCGGTCGCCACCGCCGGCCCAGGAGGGCTTGTCGGCGAAACTGGGTGCTGCCGCCAGCAGCAGGCTGAGGCCGAGGGGAAGGGCGAGGGCATAACGGCATGCGATTTTTGCCATGACCATCTCCATGGAAGATTGATGTTGAGGGGTTCTGTACAGCGCCAGGTTCGGATTGAACCTGGCGCTGCCAGAAAAGATGACAAAGCCTAGATCATTTCTTCCGTGGACGTAAATGGGTGGTGGCCAAACGGAGACTTTTCAGCCGCCAGCGGTGGCGGCTGCCGTTTCGGTAATTTCCGGTGATCAGGCGCTGCTCGGTGCGGAGCCCAGTGTTCTACCTTCCTGTACCTGGCCGGGTTCCCGCACGCTTCCGGAGGGAGTGGAGGGCGTCAGGGGCAGGCGATCCTCTGGACCCAGTGCCCGCACATCACCGGATACCTGTCCCCCTTCGTCAATGAGGATACTGCCGTAGCGGATGTTGCCGCTCACCCGGCCCGTGGCGTGAATCAGCAATTGCTTGCGAGCGACGAGGTCCCCTTCAAAGTGCCCGTGAATTTCGGCCACGTCGATGCCTACTTTGCCGGAGAAGGAACCTTGCTCGGCAATACGCAGCAGGCGGCTGTCCAGGGTCGCCTCGACCCGGCCTTCAACCACCAGGGTGTCGCAATCCTGGATTTCGGCCCCCTTCAGTTTCACATCCGGTCCCACGATCAAACGGCTGCCGGAGGGCTGATCCGTAGCCGGCGCTGGCGCCGCAGGCGGAGCGGCCTTTGCCGGCGTGGCGGAACTGGCAGCCACGGTCGATGGGGATCCCGGGGCTGCGTTGCCCGGCCAGGGGTTACGAGGCGCAGGAGCTTCTTCGCGCTTTGAAAACAGGGATTGCTTGCTGAGCATGGAGCCTCCTTTAGGCAGGTTGGAGGCCTGCCATCGCAAGGGCCGTGCCGAAATCCAATAATCGGGCTGGAAGGCGCGCCAACAGGCGATTTTCGGGAAGGGACGGGCTGCCGAGGGTACGTCCGGGTTGTCGGGGTGGCCCGACGGGTTGGCTGTATATTTCGCCATGACACTGATTTAAAGTCAGTTTTGTTGTTGGGGTGCGACGACGTCCACCGGGCATATTCGCGGAAGCCTGGCTCAGGTCCTTGATTGGCCTGGGTTCAGCCCTTTGGCATGGCGGTGGGGAGGCATGGCCAAAGAGCCGGGCTGGTATGATGATTACTCTTAATTTGAGCCGGTTTGAGCATGCGCGTCGTCTTTCACGAAGCATTTCACAATTCCGACTATTCCGAGGATAAGTACGACAACGCAGCCGATCCAGGGCGCCTCGTTGGCGTGATCAAGGCCTTGCGGGAAGAGGGGGGCTACGCGGTGGAGGTTCCGGCGCCGGCCACCCGGGCCGATCTATTGCTCGGGCACAGCGAGGCCCATGTGGCGGCCGTGGAGGGCAAGCCGCGGCTCTACGAAATGGCCTCCCTGGCCGCTGGGGGCGCCCTGCTGGCCGCCGATCTGGCCCTGCAGGGGGAGCCGACCTTCGCCTGCGTACGGCCCCCGGGGCATCACGCCAGCCGCAATTCTGCCTGGGGGCATTGCACCTTCAGCAACGTGGCTTTGTCCCTGCTGCGCTTGCGCCAGGCGGGGCGGATCCGCTCCGCTTTCGTCGTTGATTTCGACCAGCACACCGGGGATGGCACGCTGGATGTGTTGCGCGGTTGGCCCGAGGCCCAGGTGTTCAATGCCTACGGCAACAACGCGGCCGAATACCTGTACATCCTGGAGGAGCGCCTGAGGCAGGCGCCCCAGGTGGATATCCTGGCGGTTTCCGCCGGCTTTGATTCCTATATTCATGATCTCGGCCGCAAGCTTTCCACCGAGGATTACTTCACCATCGGTCGCTTGCTGCAAGGCTATGCCATCCGTCTTGGGCACCAGCGGCGCTTCGCCGTGTTGGAGGGGGGCTATTACGTGCCTCACCTGGGCCGGAACGTCCTGGCCTTCTGCCGTGGCTTCGAGTGAGAAAAATATGAAAAAAATGCCGGAATTGACCATTACCCCCCGGGATAGCCTGGACGGTTACGACCGCATCGATATCGACCTGCCTGAGGCGCGGGTGGGCAACGTCCGCTGCCGCTTCATGGATGAAAAGGTGATTGTTTATTCGATCCAGATCTATCCCGAATTCCAGCGCAATGGCTATGCCAAAGCCACCATCGACATGTTGAAGAGCCGCTTTCGCGTCATCGTTGCCGACCGGGTGCGCTTCACCGCCCGGGAATTCTGGGGAAAGATGGGTTTCCAGGAACACCCCGACGGCAACTGGGAATACCGGCTACCCACCTAGCGCTGGGTGCTAACGGGCCGCGGGGTTCCCCCCAATGGCCAATGATTTCGCCTGGGGCCGGGCTTAGTCCGTGCCGAACAACTCCAGGTAAAGCGCATGGCTGGCATAGGCCAGGATCGGGAAGGTCACCAGAAACAGGGGCAGGAGCAGGACGCT
This sequence comes from Azospira sp., assembly GCA_035255085.1. Classification (GTDB taxonomy): domain Bacteria; phylum Pseudomonadota; class Gammaproteobacteria; order Burkholderiales; family Rhodocyclaceae; genus Azospira. The sequence goes on from DATEZY010000100.1 coordinate 68,365, forward strand.
GGCGATCATGGTCGCCGCCACTAAAATCCCCCAGGCCATGGCTGCCGGGAAATTGGTGAAAACGGTTTTGACGCTGATCATCACGGCTTCGATGAGCTGTGTCCGGCGGTAGTGCAGGAGGGGGACCGAGAAGGTGGTGACGGCAAAGATGATAAAGGCCAGGGCAGCCCCCATGAGGGAACTCCAGAAAGCGAAGGAGCGTACATTGCTGCCGGGGGCGAGGAAAGTTGCCACTCCGCCTGGGGAACCTCCAACCATGAAGCCGTAGAGAGTGGCCGCATCGGTGATCCAGATCAGGTAGAACAGGGCGCAGACGGCACCGATGGCCCAGAGTCCCGGTGGTGCCTGGCGATAGGCGACCAAGGCATGGCTGAGGCGGACCGGTTCATTGCGGATCATGCGGTCAGCCAGTTCGAAGTAGCCCCCCAAGAGAATGGGGCCGACCAGCATGAAACCGCCGGAAGCGGCCAGGGCCATGGGGGTGGCCTGGAGTTGGCCGATGATGAGCCAGAGCAGCAGGCCGATGCCGGCAAAAGGAAGGGCGTAGGCGATGCTGGTGAGCCGATTGCCCCGGAAATGGCGCCAACCCAGCCCCAGGGCACGGGTGATGGCGGCAAGGGTGAGGCGTTGAATGGGGTTTGGGGGCATGGGTTATTCCCTGAGTAGAGGGGCTCTGATCCCCGGGGCTGTCAGGCGGCGGAGGGTTTTTCTGCTTCCCGGGCTATGGCCACGGATGCCAGCACCTTGCCTGCGCCATCGTCAATCACCGCGAAACTCATCGACACGTACAGGCGTCGTCCGTCGGCATGCAGGGCCCGGGTCAAGCGGGCCTTGGCGCCATGCAGGGTGGCCCCATGGGCCATGGCCCGGTGGAAAGCAGCCCAGTGAGCGGCGCGCAGGTGTTCGGGAATGATCAGGTCCAGGCTGGTGCCCAGAGCCTCCTGGGAGGAAAAACCGAAAAGGGTGGCGGCGGCGGAATTCCATACCCGGATGACGCCCTGGGCGTCAGCCAGGATCAGGGCGTCGGCCATCTGTTCCGCCACCAGACGGTATATCTCGGGACCCAGGGGTGAAGAGGGGGGGCTGATTGTGGCACCCGCTGCCAAGGGGGTGGTCATTGCTTCTGCCTCTGTTTCCAGCTGGATGATTTGCCAGGCGTACATCAGGCTCGCTTCGTTGAATTCCTGGCCGCTTTCCATATCCCGCCACCAATGGGCCCCCCGGGCATCGCTGCCCCGGTAGCGCCAGTGGCGCCGCTCGCCACTGCACAGTTCGATCAGGTATATCTGTTCGGGCTGTGGCGTCATGGAGCCTTCCTCGATTGGGGTGGCCTTCAGGCCGGGGTCAGGGTGAGAAGCAGGGCGCCCTCGGCCAAGATGTCGCCCTCGGTGACGAAGACTTCGACCACCGTGCCGGCGTAGGGGCAGGGAATGTCCAGGGCTACCTTGCCGGTTTCCAGGGTGAGGATGTTGTCGTCCCGTTCCAATGTGTCACCGGGGTTGGCCAGGAGTTCCAGCACGAAGACATCGCCCTGGGCACAGTTGCCGCAGCTCTCCCAGCATTCTGGGTATTTGGGCATGCGCACTTCGATGGGAGCTGACATGGTGGAGGGGCGAGGGTAAGGAGAAGGAATTGTGCCCCGTCCCCGGGTATCGTCCTTTGACCGAAATGAAATGTGGGGAAAAAAGCGGGGGCCTGGCACCCGCCCCGGGAGCGGGGCGGGAACCGGGCAGGCAGAGGCTGGAAGCTCAGGCGCTGAGCTTTTCGTCCAGGGAGATGTCCACCATCAGGTCGTTGGAGAGCCGTTCCAGCTCGTCGGTGAGGCTGCGCACATCCAGCTCCGGCCCAGCCAGCAGGCTGACCTGGGCGTTGAAGAGGATTTCGGCGGACATGGGGGCGCTGGAGGTGTGGGTGGCCAGCTCCTCCACATTGACGCCGTGGCGGGCCAGTACCTGGGAGACCTCGCGCACGATGCCGATGCGGTCGTGGCCCACCAGGGAAAGGCGAAGGCGGCGGCCCTTGGGCGCTTCCACGCTCTCGGGAGAGGTTTCCACCGTTACCTTGAGCAGGGAGAGGCCGGCCAGTTCCTGCTTCAGGGCCTCGGCCTGGGCCGTGGGCACGCTGACCTTGAGGATGCCGGCGAACTTGCCCGCCAGGCGGGACATGGAGGATTCCAACCAGTTGCCCTGATGGGCGGAGATCGCGGTGGATAGCTGTTCCACCAGGCCGGGGCGGTCATCACCGATGACGGTGAGCACCAGGATTTGGTCAGCCATTTTGGTAGTCCTCCAGGGGGGCGCAAGCGCAGAAGAGGTTACGGTCGCCGTACACGTCGTCGATGCGGTTCACGCTGGGCCAGAACTTGTTCTCGGCCACCCAGGCCAGGGGATAGCAGGCTTCCTGACGGCTGTAGGGGCGGCTCCAGACCTCGTCGGCCAGATCCTTCTGGGTGTGGGGGGCGTGCTTGAGCGGGTTGTTGTCCGCCGGCCACTGGCCTGCTTCCACCTTGCGGATTTCGTTGCGGATGGCGATCAGGGCGTCGATAAAACGGTCCAGCTCGGCCTTGGATTCGGACTCGGTGGGCTCCACCATGATGGTGCCGGCCACCGGGAAGCTCACCGTGGGGGCGTGGAAGCCGTAATCCATGAGGCGCTTGGCGATGTCGATCTCGGCGATGCCGGTGGCCGCCTTGATGGGGCGGATGTCTAGGATGCACTCGTGGGCGACGCGGCCGTTCTTGCCCCGGTACAGCACCGGGTAGTGCTCCTGCAGGCGGGCGGCCACGTAGTTGGCGTTGAGGATGGCCACCTGGGTGGCGGTCTTGACGCCCTTGCCGCCCAGCATGGCGATGTACATCCAGGAAATGGGCAGGATGGAGGCGGAGCCGAAGGGAGCCGCGGAAACGGCGCCCTGGCCCTTGTGCTTGCGCTCGGCAGGGCCGGTGGCCTGCACCGCGTGGTCGGCCATGAAGGGGGCTAGATGGGCCTTGAGGCCGATGGGACCCATGCCCGGGCCGCCGCCGCCGTGGGGGATGGCGAAAGTCTTGTGCAGGTTCATGTGGGAGACGTCGGCGCCGATGAAGCCGGGGGCGGTGAGGCCCACCTGGGCGTTGAGGTTGGCGCCATCCATGTACACCTGGCCGCCGTTGGCGTGCACGATGTCGCAGATATCCTTCACCGCTTCCTCGAACACCCCGTGGGTGGAAGGGTAGGTGAGCATCAGGCAGGAGAGTTTGGCGGCGTGCTGCTCGGCCTTGGCCTTGAGGTCGGCCACGTCCACGTTGCCGTTGTCGTCGCAATCCACCACCACCACCTGAAGGCCGGCCATCTGGGCAGTGGCCGGGTTGGTGCCGTGGGCGGACTTGGGAATCAGGCAAATGTCGCGCTGGCCCTGGCCGTTGGCCTCCTGGTAGCGGCGGATGGCCACCAGGCCGGCGTATTCGCCCTGGGCGCCCGAGTTGGGTTGCATGCAGACGGCGTCGAAGCCAGTGACTGTCTGCAGCCACTCGGCCAGCTGCTCGATCATCTCCAGGTAGCCCTGAGCCTGATCCAGGGGGGCGAAGGGGTGGATGTCGCCGAACTCGGGCCAGGTGACGGGGATCATCTCGCTGGTGGCGTTGAGCTTCATGGTGCAGGAACCCAGGGAGATCATGGAGTGATCCAGGGCCAGGTCCTTGTTCTGCAGCTTCTTCAGGTAGCGCAGCATCTCGTGTTCGGTGTGGTGGGTGTTGAACACGGGGTGGCTGAGGATGGCGTCGGAACGCAGCAGAGCGGCGGGCAGGGCCGGGTCGGCGGCGGCAACGTGGGCATCCAGGGCTTCGATATCCACCTTCACGCCGGCGATGAGCTGCAGCAGGGCGGCCACGTCTTCCCGGGTGGTCTTCTCGTTGAGGGCGATGCCGAGGCGGCTGCCTTCAATAAGACGCAGGTTGTAGCCGGCGTTCTGGGCGGCCTGGTACACGGTGAGTGCTTTTGCCCCCAGGTCCAGCAGCAGGGTGTCGAAGTAGCAGGCGTTGAGTTGCTTGATGCCGGCCTTGGCCAGGCCCATGGCCAGGATAGCGGCCAGGCGGTGGATGCGGCGGGCGATGGTCTTGAGACCCTCGGGGCCGTGATAGACGGCATACATGCCGGCCATGTTGGCCAGCAGCACCTGGGAAGTACAGATGTTGGAGTTGGCCTTCTCCCGGCGGATGTGCTGTTCCCGGGTCTGCAGGGCCATGCGCAGGGCCTTGTTGCCCCGGGCATCAACGGAGACGCCGATGATGCGGCCGGCCACGGAGCGCTTGTGTTCGTCCTTGCAAGCGAAGAAGGCGGCGTGGGGGCCGCCGAAGCCCATGGGAATGCCGAAGCGCTGGGAGGAACCCAGGGCCATGTCGGCCCCCATGGCGCCGGGGGACTTGAGCAGCACCAGGGCCATGAGGTCGCAGGCCACGGCGGTGACGGCGCCCTTGGCCTTGAGGGCGGCGATGGTGGCGGTGAGGTCCTGCACCTCCCCCTTGTCGTTGGGGTACTGCAGCAGGGCGCCGAAGACCTCCACCGTGGCGGCTTCTTCCACTGGCCCGAAGATCAGCTCGAAGCCGAAGTAGGCGGCCCGGGTCTTGACCACGTCGATGGTCTGGGGGAAGCAGGCTGCATCCACGAAAAAGCGATTGGAACCGGACTTGGAAACGCGGCGGGCCATGGTCATGGCCTCGGCGGCGGCGGTGGCCTCGTCCAGCAGGGAGGCGTTGGCCAGTTCCAGGCCGGTGAGGTCGATGATCACCTGTTGGTAGTTGAGCAGGGCTTCCAGACGGCCCTGGGCGATCTCGGCCTGGTAGGGGGTATAGGCGGTGTACCAGCCCGGGTTTTCCAGCACGTTGCGCAGGATCACCTTGGGCGTCAGGGTCTCGTGATAGCCCTGTCCGATGAGGGACTTCTTCACCACATTGCGGCCGGCCAGGGCCTTCAGGTCGGCCAGGGCCTCATGCTCGCGCCGAGGGGCGGGCAGGGGCAGGTCGGCGGGGAAGCGGATGGCGGCGGGCACGGTCTGGTCCACCAGCTCATCCAGGCTGGCGGCGCCGATGGCGGCCAGCATCTGGCTCATTTCGCTGGCGCAGGGGCCGATGTGGCGGGCGATGAACTCGTCCTTCTGTTCCAGAGCGGAGAGGGGCAGGGCGTCGGACATGGGCAATCTCGGGAGGCTGAAAGAAAAAAGGGAAGGGGCTGAGCCCTTCCCTTGTCTGCTGGATTATTCGCTGTCGGCCACCGCGCCGTAGGCGGCGGCGTCGAGCAGGGCGCCCAAGTCGCCGGCGTTGGCCGGCTGCAGCTTGAACAGCCAGGCGGCGTAGGCATCCTGGTTGAGGGTCTCGGGGGCATCCACCACGGCCTCATTGACGGCGGTAACGCTGCCGGCGATGGGGGCGTACACGTCGGCGGCGGCCTTCACGGATTCCACCACGGCGGCTTCCTGGCCGGCGGCCAGGGTCTTGCCCACTTCCGGCAGTTCGATGAAGACCAGATCACCCAGGGCTTCCTGGGCGTGGTCGGTGATGCCCACGGTGACGCTGCCGTCGGCTTCGAGGCGGACCCATTCGTGGCTCTTGGTGTACTTCAGGTCGGCGGGAACGTTGGACATGGAACTCTCCTTAAGTTGAATGTGAATTCTGAATGGGGGTTGGATCAGGCCACGGCCTTGCCGTGACGGGCGAAAACGGGTTTGACTACCTGGGCGTTGAGCAGCTTGCCGCGGATGTCCACCTGCACGGTGTCGCCGAGGGCGACGCCCAGGGGCAGGCGGGCCAGGGCGATGGACTGTTCCAGGGTGGGGGAGAAGGTGCCGCTGGTGATTTCACCCTCGCCCTGGGCCGTCACCACCTTCTGGTGGGCCCGCAGCACGCCCTTGTCCAGCAGCTTGAGGCCAAGGAACTGGGCCTTCTGGCCGTTGGCGAGGAGGGCGGCCTTGCCAACGAAGTCCCGCTCGGACTTGAGATCCACGGTCCAGGCCAGGCCGGCGTCCAGGGGGGAGGCGGTTTCATCCATATCCTGGCCGTAAAGATTCATGCCGGCCTCCAGGCGCAGGGTGTCCCGGGCGCCCAGTCCGCAGGGCTTGACCCCGGCGGTGGCCAGGGCGTTCCACAGTTCCTCCGCCTTGCCGGCGGGCAGGGTGATCTCGAAACCATCCTCACCGGTATAGCCGGTAGTGGCGATGAACAGCTGACCGATCTGTACGCCGAAGAAGGGGGGCAGATTTTCCGTGGCGACCTTGGTGGACGGCAGCACTTCCCATACCTTGGCTCGTGCGTTGGGTCCCTGGACTGCAATCATGGCCACGGCCTTGGGGCCCTCGCGCAGGGGAACGATGGAAACGTCGAACTGCCATTGGCCCAGCAGTTGGTCCATCCAGGCCAGGTCCTTGTCGGCGGTACCGGCATTGATCACCACCCGGTAGTGGGTGTCGCTGAGGTAATAAACGATCAGGTCGTCCACCACGCCGCCGGCCTCGTTGAGCATGGCGCTGTAGAGGGCCTTGCCGGTCTGCTTCAGGCGTTCCACGTTATTGGCGATAAGCCGCTGAAGGAAAACCTTGGCATCGGGGCCGGTAACGTCCAGGGCGCACATGTGGGAGACGTCGAACATGCCGCAGTCGTTGCGTACGGTATGGTGTTCCTCGATCTGGGAACCGTAGTTCACCGGCATGTCCCAGCCACCAAAATCCACCATCTTGGCACCCATGTTGCGGTGGGCAGAATTTAGGACAGTTTTTTTCGTCATTTCAGATCCTTGTCGATGGCTGTTGAAGCTGATTCTGTAAATGAAAAAGGGGTGAGCCGGTCAGACGTCTCATGGCGTCATTTCCGGCTCACCCCTCTGTCCTGAAACCTGAGAGTGTTTAGGCAGGCAGTGAAATCCGGCCTACCGTTGCCCCCTTCGGTGGATGGGCCTGCCCATCGCTCTCCAGAGTTTTTGTGTCTGCAAACGATCCTTTTGCCTGAGCGATTGCGGGTTGAGCGGCGGTGGATTGCGCCTTCGGCGGCTCCCCATTCCACTGAGGAAAGCTCTCTCCCGTTTGCGTCGCGGACTATAGCGTGCCTGCAAGAGGGTGACAAGGTCGTTCCGGTTCCTTCAAACCAGGGGCGGAAGGTTATGCAGCAGGCCTCCCGGGTTGATTTTTGAATGCAGGGCAAGCCGCGATTGCTCGAAGATGAGAATGACTTGCATTTGGTGCTTTTTGTGATAATAATTCTCATTAGCGGAAGTATTAATTGTCGGAGTCTGTCATGTACGTCTGTGTCTGCAATGCGGTTACCGAAAGGGAAATTTCTGCTTCCGTCGCCCATGGTGCCAACAGCTTCCAGTCACTGAAGCAGCAGTTGGGTGTTGCGACCTGCTGCGGTAAATGCGCCCGTGCAGTGCGTCAGCAACTCCGCGATGAGGTGTCCTCCTGTGCCGGCGGCCACACCGGGAGTTGCGGCAAGGGGGCTTGAGCATGCGCCGGCTCTGGTGCAGCTGCAGCTGGCCTTAGGGATGGCTTTCCGTTTCATTCTCGTGTGCTAACCTTCAATGACCAAACTCTGAGGAGGTGGCGCCATGAAGGGTGATAAGAAAGTCATTCAGTTTCTGAACAAGGTTCTGGCCAACGAACTGACCGCCATCAACCAGTATTTTCTCCATGCCCGGATGTACAAGAACTGGGGGCTGAAGGAGCTCGATGAGCACGCCTACAAGGAGTCCATCGGGGAAATGAAGCACGCCGACAAGCTCATTGAACGCGTTTTGTTTCTCGAAGGTCTGCCCAACCTGCAGCAGTTGAACAAACTCCTGATCGGCGAAAATCCCAAGGAAATGCTGGAGTGTGATCTCAAGCTCGAGCTGATGGGGTTGCCTCTGCTCAAGGAGAGCATCGTCTACTGCGAGAGCGTAGGAGATTTCGTGACCCGGGAGTTGCTGGCCGATATTCTCCAGGACGAAGAGGAGCATATCGACTGGTTGGAAACTCAACTCGATTTGATCGGCCAGGTGGGTATCCAGAACTATCTTCAGTCCCAGATTGGCGAATGAGGGCACGCTTCCTTTTCTTGCCGTCAGCCAGTGACGCCAGTGGAGCACGTCAATCGCCGGTGTGGGGGCGGAATTGATGCGATCCAGCCAGGTTCAAACCCTGGAAGTGCGCGGCAGGCCTCTGGCGGTGCGCAGGTGGGGCGACCCTGCCGCCCCCCGGGTATTCATGCTGCACGGCTGGATGGATGTGTCGGCCTCCTTCCAGTTCGTAGTGGATGCCCTGGCGGCAGCGTGGCATGTTATCGCCCCCGATTGGCGTGGGTTTGGCTTAAGTCCGGGCAACGACGGCAACCCCTATTGGTTTCCCGACTATCTGGCCGATGTTGACGGTCTCTTGGATTGTTTTTCCCCTGAAGAACCGGTCAATCTGGTCGGCCACAGCATGGGGGGCAATGTGGCTTGCCTGTACGCCGGCATTCGGCCGGAGCGGGTACGGCGCCTGGTTTCCCTGGAGGGCTTCGGTATTGCAGCCGGCCAGGCCGAAGCGGCGCCGGAGCGCTACCGCCGTTGGCTGGAGCAACTGAGGCAGCCGCCGCCTTCCATGGCGACCTACACCAATGTCGCTGCGCTGGCCGAGCGCCTGAAGCGCCTCAATCCCCGTCTGACGCCAGCACGTGCCGGCTTCCTGGCCGAGCATCTGGCGTGGCCATGCGCTGGCCCAGGGGAATCCGGAGACGCTCGGGTTACTTGGGCTGGGGATGCCTGGCACAAAGTGGTTAATCCCCAGGTCTACCGGCTGGAGGAGGCCATGGCTTGCTGGCGCCAAGTGACGGCGCCGACGCTCTGGGTGCGGGGCGGGGAAACCGAGTTCCTGCGCCACTGCAACATGGGAGAGGCGGATTATGCCGCCCGCCTGGCCACCTTCACCCAAGGGCGGGAGGTTATTGTTCCCAATGCCGGGCACATGCTGCACCACGATCAGCCCGAGTGTGTGGCCGCCCTGCTGGAAGCCTTCCTTTGCGCCTGATTGCAGCTTTGGCCAGAAGGGAGGCGGGCCTACCCTATGCTATTATTTTCGGCTTTTCCGGACTGATATTGCCGTGACGGTTCCCAATTGCGATCTCCATTGCCACTCCACCGCTTCCGACGGCTTGCTGCCAGCGGCGGAGGTGGCGCGTCGCGCGGCGACCAACGGGGTGCAGTTGCTGGCATTGACCGATCACGACGACCTGGCAGGCCTGGCTCCGGCCCGGGAGGTTGCCCAGGAACTCGGCATGGCCTTCGTCAATGGGGTGGAGGTTTCCATCGAATGGGAAAATATCTCCATTCACGTCGTTGGCCTGGGATTCGATGCCAACGACAAGGCTCTCAATGCAGGTCTGGAAAGCATCCGGGCCGGGCGCATCGAGCGGGCCAAGCGCATGGCCGCGGCCCTGGAGGCAGTAGCCATCCGCGGCGCCTTCGAGGGTGCCATGCGTTATGCGGAAAACCCCAGCCTGATTTCCCGTGCCCATTTCGCCCGCTTCATGGTTGAGCAGGGGCTGTGCAAGGACATGCACAGCGTGTTTGATTCCTACCTCACCCCGGGAAAACCGGGCTACGTGGACCATCGCTGGGCCACCATGGAAGATGCGGTGGGCTGGATCACCGGCGCTGGCGGCGTGGCGGTCGTGGCTCATCCGGGGCGTTACCGCATTTCCAACGGTGCCCTGCGGCGCTTTCTCGGTCAGTTCAAGGACGCGGGTGGGGAGGGGGTGGAGGTGGTGTCCGGCAGCCACGGTCCGGACCAGGTGCTCAACTTTGCCCGGATCGCCCGCCATTACGGCTTTCTTGCTTCCCGGGGCTCCGACTTCCATGGCCCGGAGGAGAGCTATACCGACCTGGGCTGTCTGCCTGCCCTGCCGGAAGACCTGACGCCGGTGTGGTCCCGTTTCTGATCGCCCGCTCGGTTTATTCCTGAGTATTTCCATGGCCCAATATTTCACTCTGCACCCAGATAATCCCCAGCCCCGCATGCTGGTCAAGGCGGCGGAAATCATCCGGGAGGGCGGCGTGATCGCCTTCCCTACCGACTCCTGCTATGCCCTCGGCTGTCATCTGGGGGATAAGGATGCCCTGGAGCGCATCCGCACCATCCGGGGTATCGACGAGCGGCACCCCATGACCCTGATGTGCCGTGACCTTTCCGAGATCGCCCACTTTGCCAAGGTCGATAATGCCCAGTACCGGCTGCTCAAGGCAGTGACTCCGGGTAGTTATGTGTTCATCCTGGAAGGCACCAAGGAGCTGCCGCGGCGGGTGCTGCACCCCAAGCGCAAGACCCTGGGCCTGCGCATTCCGGACCATGCCGGCGCCCTTGCCCTGCTGGAAGAGTTGGGGGAGCCCCTGCTTACCGCCACCTTGCAGTTGCCCGGGGACGAGGCCCCCCTCACTGAAGGTTGGGAAATCCAGGATCGGCTGGACGATCATGTGGAGCTGATTCTGGATGGCGGCTACTGCGGCACCGAGCCCTCCACGGTGATCGATCTCACCTCCGGCACTCCCGAACTGATTCGGGCCGGGCGAGGTAGTCTGGCGCCGTTCGGTCTGGACTGAGTCCCCTCTGGTAGAATCGGCGCTTTACATTCCGGCGGGCTTGTTCCGCCCTGCCTCCGCTCCTGCATGGACTCCCTGATCCAGACTCTCGCCATCGCGGCGCTGCCGGTCATTTTCGCCATTACCCTGCACGAAGCCGCCCACGGCTACGTGGCACGGTATTTCGGCGATCCTACGGCCTATGCTGCCGGGCGCATCAGCCTGAATCCCCTGCGTCATGTAGACCCGATAGGGACCATCCTGGTGCCGGTGATGATCCTGCTGCTCTCTGGCGCCAGCATCCTGTTCGGCTGGGCCAAGCCGGTGCCGGTGGATTTTTCCCGCCTGCGCCGGCCCAAGCAGGACATGCTCTGGGTGGCTGCAGCCGGTCCCCTCAGCAATCTGGTCATGGCCATCGGCTGGGCCATTCTGTTCAAGGTCGCCGCCAGTCTGCCTGCCAATATCTACACCCTGCCCATGCTCAAGATGGCCGATATCGGCATGGATGTGAATATCGGCCTGATGCTGCTCAACCTGCTGCCTTTGCCGCCCCTGGACGGCGGGCGCATCGCCGTGAGTCTGTTGCCCTATCGCCAGGCCGTGGCCTTTGCCCAGCTTGAGCGCTGGGGCTTTCCGATTCTCCTGCTGCTGCTTTTTTCCGGCATTTTGAGCAGCATCCTTTATCCGCTGATGGGAGCCATGCGCTACCTGTTTGCCGTCGTTTTTAATTTCCAAGCCTGAAAAATAACTATGTACGCGGAACGAGTCCTCTCCGGCATGCGCCCCACGGGCAGCCTGCACCTGGGTCACTACCACGGTGTTCTCAAAAACTGGGTCAAGCTCCAGCATGAATACCCCTGCCTGTTCTTCGTAGCCGACTGGCATGCCCTGACCACCAGCTACGACCAGCCGGACATTATCGAGAAGGCTGCCTGGGACATGGTGATCGACTGGCTTGCCGCCGGGGTGGATCCGAATCAGGCCACCATCTTCATCCAGTCCCGGGTGCCCGAGCACGCCGAGTTGCACCTGCTCATGTCCATGATGACCCCCTTGGGCTGGCTGGAGCGGGTGCCGACCTACAAGGACCAGATCGAGAAGCTCTCCCACAAGGACCTGACCACCTACGGTTTCCTCGGCTACCCCCTGCTGATGTCTGCCGACATCCTGGTATACCGGGCCAACCGGGTGCCGGTGGGCGAGGATCAGATTCCCCACCTGGAGTTTTCCCGGGAAATTGCCCGCCGTTTCAATCACCTCTATGGCCGGGAGCCCGGCTTCGAGGAAAAGGCCCAGGAGGCGGTGAAGAAGCTGGGCAGCAAGAAGGCCCGACTGTATGAGCAGCTGCGTACCCGCTTCCAGCAGGAAGGCGACAGCACCGCCGTGGAGCGGGCCCATGCCCTGCTCGACGAGGTGCAGAACCTCTCCCTGGCTGATCGGGAGCGCCTTTTCGGCTACCTGGAAGGCACCGGCAAGATGATTCTGGTGGAGCCCGAGGCCCTGCTTACCGAAGCCTCCCGTATGCCTGGCCTGGATGGGCAGAAAATGTCCAAGTCCTACGGCAATACCATCACCCTGCGGGAAGACGAGGCATCGGTAACCCACAAGGTCAAGCGCATGCCTACCGACCCTGCCCGGGTGCGCCGCACCGATGCCGGGGATCCGGAGAAGTGCCCGGTGTGGCAGTTGCATCAGGTCTATTCCGACGGTGGCACCAAGGAGTGGGTGCAGCAGGGTTGCCGTTCCGCCGGTATCGGTTGCATCGAATGCAAGCAGCCGGTCATTGACGGCATCCTCAAGGAACAGGCGCCCATGCGGGAGCGGGCCCAGGTTTACCTGGACGATCCGACCCTGGTGCGCAACATCGTCGCCGACGGCTGCGAGAAGGCCCGCAAGCTGGCTCAGGAAACCATGCGTGACGTGCGCGAGGCCATGGGCCTGAATTACACCTGACATGAGCGAAGCGGAAGTCCTCGACGCCCCGGAGGCGCCCATCCAGGCCGCTGTCGGTACCCAGGAGCCCCTTGCCCGCATCTACGGCGAGCCCCTGGAGCAGATGCCTCTGGATCTCTACATCCCGCCGGATGCCATGGCGGTGATGCTGGACGCCTTTGAAGGGCCGCTGGACCTTTTGCTCTACCTGATCCGCAAGGCCAACGTTAACGTCCTCGATATCCCCATGGCGCCGCTAACGGCCCAGTATCTGGAATATGTGGAGGCCATGCGCTCCCACAATCTGGAACTGGCGGCCGACTATCTGGTGATGGCTGCCATGCTGATCGAGATCAAGTCCCGCTTGCTTCTCCCCCGTCCCAAGGCGGAGGAAGAGGGTGGGGAGGAAGATCCTCGGGCCGAACTGGTGCGGCGCCTGATCGAATACGAGCAGATGAAAGTTGCCGGCATGCGGCTGAATGAGCAGCCCCAGGCCGAGCGGGATTTCGCCTGGGTCGAGGTATGGGTGGAAAAATCCCTCATCCAGCGTCAGCCCGAGGTGAGTCTGGGCGACCTGCAGAATGCTTGGCATGCCATTCTGCGCCAAGCCAAGCTGCATACTTCTCATAAGGTGCATCGGGAAGAGTTGTCGGTACGCGAGCATATGGGCCTGATTCTGCGCCAGCTAAGGGATGCCGAGGGCTTCGTCGAATTCGGGCAGATGTTCGATCCCACGGTGGGGGCGCCCAGCGTAGTGGTGCACTTCCTAGCCATGCTTGAACTGGGCCGGGAAAAGCTCATCCGCTTCACCCAGACAGAGGCCTTTGCGCCCATCTACGTGCGCCTGGCTCGGGAAGGTGAGGATGCAGTCCCCGTTCCCGAAGCGGCGGATGAAAGCGATGTTCTGGATGTAGATAGAGGAGAGAGCGATGGCCCGGCTACCGTCTAACCCTCAGGAAATCAAGCGGGTGCTTGAGGCCGCCTTGTTGGCGGCCCAGCAGCCGCTTACGGCAGCTGAACTGAAGAAAATGTTCGACGAGGAGTTGGCCGGCGAAGTACTGCGCAAGCTTCTGGATGAATTGCGGGAGGAGTGGAGCACCCGTCCGGTGGAGTTGGTACAGGTTGCCAGCGGCTGGCGCTTCCGTACCCGGGCAGAGTACATGCCCTACCTGGAAGCACTCAATCCGGAAAAGCCTCCCAAGTATTCCCGCGCCGTTCTGGAAACCCTGGCCATCATCGCCTATCGTCAACCCGTGACCCGGGGCGATATCGAAGACATCCGCGGCGTTACCGTTGCCACCCAAGTGATCAAGGCCCTGGAAGAGCGGGGCTGGGTAGATGTGGTCGGTCACCGGGATACGCCGGGGCGACCGGCCCTGTTTGCCACCACCAAGAAATTTCTCGATGATCTGGGGTTGCGTAGCCTGACTGAATTGCCACCCCTGGAACAAATCAACCAAACCCTGGATTTTGCTAATGCCCAATAAACCCGCCAAAAAAACCGCCAGCCCCAAGCCGGCCGCGCCCCGTGCCGCCGGTGCGGCCCGGCCGGACCGTAAACCTGCTACCCGCACCGCAGCTTCCGGGGATGCAGGCGCTAGAAGGGCGAAAGGCACAGGGGCGGAGACTGAGCGGCCAGCCCGTGCGCCACAAGGCGCTGCACCGGATCGTGCCCCTCGTGCTGGCAAGGTGCCCGCTGCCGGTGGCGGCCGCGGTGGGCGGGGTAATCCTGCCCGGGGGGCCAAATCGGGGCCGAGGCCTAACGTAAGACCGCCCCAGGATGATTTTGCCGCAAAGCCGGCCCGCTCCGGTCGTCCTGGCGGCCGCGTTCGTCCCCAGGAAGATGATGGTGAAGAGTGGGTCGAGCGCGCTCGGCCACCTCGTGCCGCCAGGGTTCAACTGGAAGCCGAAGAACGTCCCGTCGGGCGTGCTGCTCCGGCCCGCAGCGGTGGTCGGAGTGGGGCGCGGACCCAGGGGCGGGGTGGTCGCAATGCTCCCCCGGACATCAAGCCGGAGCGCCTGCACAAGGCCTTGGCCCAGAGCGGCGTCGGTTCCCGGCGAGAAATGGAAGATTGGATCGCCGCCGGTCGGGTCAGCGTCAACGGCGAGCCCGCCCAGGTGGGGCAGCTGGTGGGGCCGGAGGATAAGGTCAAAGTCAATGGCCGCCTGGTGCAGCTCAAATTCGGTGCCCTGCGTCTGCCTCGGGTGATTCTTTACCACAAGCCCGAAGGCCAGATCGTCTCCCGCGATGATCCGGAAGGCCGGGAGTCGGTGTTCGATGCGCTGCCGCGCATGCGTGGTGGCCGTTGGGTGGCCGTGGGGCGGCTGGATTACAACACCAGCGGCCTGCTGCTTTTCACCACCTCTGGCGAGTTGGCCAACCGCCTCATGCACCCCCGCTATAACCTGGAACGGGAGTATGCAGCCCGGGTGCTTGGGGAATTGGATGAAGATGCCAAGACGGCGCTGATGAAAGGCGTTGAGCTGGAGGATGGTCCTGCCCGTTTCGCGACCTTCATCGATGGGGGGGGGCAGGGGGCTAACCACTGGTACCGGGTGACCCTGTATGAGGGGCGCAACCGGGAGGTGCGGCGCATGTTCGAGGCGGTCGGTGCAACGGTGAGTCGCCTGATCCGTCTGCGCTATGGCCCCTTCACTCTGCCGTCCCGTCTCAAGCGCGGTAGTGTCTATGAGTTGCCGGAAGTGGATGTGGCGGCCCTGATGACCCAGTTCGATCTGGCTGCACCGGAAATCAATCCGGTTGCGCCGCGGCGTCGCACCAAGAAGTAATCGGGGTCCTGCAGGGCTCTGGTAATCGCCAGAAACGGGTGTCGGGAGGTGGCTCCAGGCACCCGCTGCGATTTACGTTGGCCTGTTTTTCCTCTATAATTCAAAAGTTATCATCTACCTACCCATTTTGGGTGGGCCATTTTTTGGGTGGGCGTTTCGCCCATTTTTTATTTGTAGCTATGGATCTGCACGAACTTCTAGAAACAACCGTCACCGGCCTTGGGTACGAGCTGGTGGACCTGGAGCTGTCGCCGCGAGCGCGCATCATTCGCCTTTTTATTGATCAGCCGACCAAGGTTGGCGGCATCGATGTGGAAGACTGCGCCACCGTCAGCAATCAGCTGACGCGGCTGCTCATGGTCGAGAACATTGCTTACGATCGGCTCGAGGTCTCCTCCCCGGGACTCGACCGCCCGGTGAAGAAGCTGGCGGATTTTGAGCGTTTTGCCGGTCAGGAAGTCCATATCCGGTTGCGCGTGGCGATGAATAACCGCCGCAACTTCAATGGCATTCTCCAGGGGGTGCGTGACGGCAAGGTGTGCGTGCAGTTATTCGATAAGAACAGCGGGAAGGACGAGGGCGAGGCTGTCCTCGATCCGGGCAATATCGATAAAGCCCGGCTGGTGCCGAAGTTCGACTAGATGGCGGGAATGAGGAGGTAATAAGAATGAGCCGCGAAATTTTGCTGCTGGTTGATGCGCTGGCGCGCGAGAAAAATGTTGCCAAGGATGTGGTGTTCGCATCCCTGGAGTCCGCGCTGGCATCCGCGACGAAAAAGCGTATTCACGACGAAGCCGAGGTGCGGGTCTCCATCGATCGCAATACCGGTGATTACGAGTCTTTCCGCCGCTGGTTGGTGGTGGCCGATGAAGCCTACGTGAACGAATATCTGGAATTGCCTCTTTCCGAAGCCAAGCAGCGGGATGCTGAGGTGGAACTCGGCGATTACCTCGAAGAGCCTCTGGAACCCATCGATTTTGGCCGTATCGGCGCCCAGGCTGCCAAGCAGGTGATTCTGCAAAAGATTCGTGATGCCGAGCGGGAACAGATCCTGGCCGACTTCCTGGAACGCAAGGAACATCTGGTTACCGGCACCATCAAGCGTATGGAGCGGGGCAACGCCATTGTTGAATCCGGCAAGATCGAAGCGCTGCTGCCGCGGGATCAGATGATCCCCAAGGAAAACCTGCGCGTCGGCGATCGGGTTCGTGCCTATCTGTTGCGTATCGACCGCAATGCCCGTGGTCCCCAGCTGATCCTGTCCCGTACGGCGCCCGAATTCATCATGAAGCTGTTCGAGCTGGAAGTGCCGGAAATCGAAGACGGTCTCATGGAAATCAAGGCAGCGGCCCGGGATGCCGGCATCCGCGCCAAGATCTCCGTCAAGTCCAACGACCCCCGTGTCGATCCTATTGGTACCTGTGTCGGTATGCGCGGCAGCCGCGTCACCGCCGTGACCAACGAGTTGGCCGGTGAGCGGGTCGATATCGTCCTCTGGTCCCAGGATCCGGCCCAGTTCGTCATTGGTGCCCTGGCACCGGCAGAAGTGCACTCCATCGTCGTTGACGAGGAAAAACACTCCATGGACGTGGTGGTGGATGAAGCCAATCTGGCGATCGCCATTGGCCGTGGCGGTCAGAACGTGCGCCTGGCTTCCGAACTTACCGGCTGGAACATCAATCTGATGACCCAGGAAGAGTCCGAGAAGAAGTCCGAGGCCGAAACTGCCGCCATTCGCGTGCTGTTCATGGAAAAGCTGGATGTGGACGAGGAAGTCGCCAACATCCTGATCGAGGAGGGCTTCTCCTCCCTGGAGGAAATTGCTTATGTTCCTCTGGCTGAAATGCTGGAAATCGATGCCTTTGACGAAGATACGGTCAACGAACTGCGCAACCGCGCACGTAACGTTCTCCTGACTGAAGCCATTGTCACCGAAGAGCAACTGGAGGGCGTTGAAGAAGCCCTGCTGGCTCTGGACGGCATGGATAAAACTCTGGCAGCCAAGTTGGCCGCCAACAACGTCAAGACCCGCGATGACCTGGCCGATCTGGCTGTGGACGAACTGATTGAAATCACCGGTATGGATGCCGAACGGGCCAAGCAATTGATTACTAACGCACGTTCGCACTGGTTCGAGTGAGCGGGAATGGAGTGGAGTAACTATGGCGCAAAGTAGCGTTTCCCAATTTGCTGCCGAGCTGAAAATGCCGGCAACCGTGCTCCTCGAACAGTTGAAAAAGGCCGGGGTAGAAAAGAACGCCTCCGAAGACCAACTGTCCGAGCAGGACAAGACCAAGCTTCTCGACTATTTGCGGCGTGCCCATGGCGACGCGGAGTCCAAGACCAAGATTACCCTGACGCGCAAGGAAACTACCGAGATTCGCGCTCAGGATTCCACCGGCAAGACTCGGACCGTCCAGGTAGAAGTGCGCAAGAAGCGTGTTCTGGTTAAGCGCGACCCGGCTGAATTGGCTGCGGAAGCTGCCGCCGAGGCCCAAGGCGAGGCAGAAGTGATGGCCGCCGAGCCGGTGGTGGAGCCCGTTATTGAGCCGGTGGTCGAACCGGTGGTGGAAGTTGCCGCTCCGGTTGAGCCGGAACCTGTGGTCGAGCCCGAACCCGTGGTGGAACCAGAGCCTGAGCCTGTGGTAGAGCCAGTGGTTGAAGTGGTCGCTGAGCCGGTTGTGGCAGCCCCTGCTCCGGTGGCGGCGCCAAAACCGATGACGGCCCATCAGCGGGCTCGGGAAGAGGAAGAGCGTCGGCATCAGGAACTGATTCTGCGACAGACCCGGGAAATCAAGGAAAAACAGGCCCGGGAAGCCGAGTTGGTGCGTCTGCGTCAGGAGGCTGAACAGAAGGCGGCTGCCCTCAAGGTGGCCGAGGCCGCCAAGCAGGCTGCAGCTGCTCAGACCGCGGCCCAGCCGGCGGACAATAGGCTCGCCGACAAGACTTTGCACAAGCCGGCGGCCAAGCCGGGCGATGCAGCCAAGGGTGCAGCCAAGAAGGGTGCTCCGACGCCTTGGAAGGATGATGGCGCCAAGCGTCGAGGCGGCATCAAGACCCGTGGTGATGGTGGCACTGGTGGCTGGCGTGACAAGCACGGCAAGCGTCATGGCGGTCGTAGCGACGAGCAGCATTCTTTCCAGGCCCCTTCCGAGCCCATCGTGCGTGAAGTGCACGTGCCGGAAACCGTCTCCGTTGCCGATCTGGCCCACAAGATGGCGGTCAAGGCCACCGAGGTGATCAAGACCCTGATGAAGATGGGCTCCATGGTCACCATCAACCAGGTGCTGGACCAGGAAACCGCCATGATCGTGGTGGAAGAAATGGGCCACAAGGCTCTGGCGGCCAAGCTGGATGACCCGGATGCCTTCCTGGACGACGCTGTTGAACATGTGGATGTTCAGCAGGAACCCCGTGCCCCGGTGGTGACCGTCATGGGCCACGTGGACCACGGTAAGACCTCCTTGTTGGACTACATCCGTCGTACCCGTGTGGCTTCTGGCGAAGCCGGTGGTATTACCCAGCATATTGGTGCCTACCACGTGGAAACTCCCCGCGGTATGGTGACCTTCCTCGATACCCCGGGTCACGAGGCCTTTACGGCCATGCGTGCTCGCGGTGCCAAGGCTACCGACCTGGTGATTCTGGTGGTTGCGGCTGACGACGGCGTCATGCCTCAGACCAAGGAAGCGATCCACCACGCCAAGGCGGCCAATGTGCCCCTGGTGGTGGCAGTGAACAAGATCGACAAGCCCGAAGCCAATCCGGATCGGGTCAAGCAGGAACTGATTGCCGAAGGCGTGGTGCCGGAAGAATACGGCGGCGATTCCCCCTTCGTGCCGGTTTCCGCCAAGAAGGGAACCGGTATCGACGAGCTGCTAGAGCATGTGCTGCTGCAGGCCGAGGTGCTGGAACTCAAGGCACCCAAGGACGCGCCAGCCAAAGGCATCATCATTGAAGCCCGCCTGGACAAGGGCAAGGGCCCGGTGGCCACGCTGCTGGTCCAGTCCGGTACCCTGAAGCGCGGTGACATCGTGCTGGTGGGCCAGGTGTTCGGTAAGGTCCGCGCCATGCTGGACGAGAACGGCAAGCCCATCGACGAAGCCGGTCCCTCCATTCCGGTGGAAATCCAAGGCCTGTCCGACGTTCCAGCAGCTGGCGAAGAGGCCATGGTGCTGACCGACGAGCGTAAGGCCCGGGAAATCGCCCTGTTCCGCCAAGGCAAGTTCCGCGAAGTGAAGTTGGCCAAGCAGCAGGCTGCCAAGCTCGAATCCATGTTCGAAAACATGGGCGAGGGCGCTGCCAAGTTCCTGCCGCTGATCGTCAAAGCCGACGTGCAAGGCTCCCAGGAGGCTCTGGTGCAGTCCCTGAACAAGCTGTCCACCGACGAGGTGCGGGTCAATGTGATCCATGCCGCCGTGGGCGCCATTTCCGAGACCGACGTCAACCTGGCATCGGCTTCCAAGGCGGTGATCATTGGCTTCAACACCCGGGCCGATGCCGGTGCCCGCAAGTTGGCCGAGAACTTCGGCGTGGATATCCGCTACTACAACATCATTTACGATGCCGTGGATGAAGTGAAGGCAGCGCTGTCCGGCATGCTTTCCCCGGAAAAGCGCGAGCAGATCACCGGTATGGTGGAGATCCGCCAGGTGTTCCGCGTTTCCAAGGTTGGCTCCATTGCCGGTTGCTTGGTGCTGGAAGGCGTGGTCAAGCGCAATTCCCGCGTCCGTCTGCTGCGCAACAACGTGGTGGTTTGGGATGGCGAGCTGGACTCCCTGAAGCGTTACAAGGATGACGCCAAGGAAGTGAAGGCCGGTCTCGAGTGCGGCCTGTCGCTCAAGAATTTCAATGAAATCGAGGAGCATGATCACCTCGAAATCTATGAAATTCAGGAAGTTGCCCGGACGCTCTAAGTGGCTGCGAATAAGGGATATTCCCGTAAAGATCGGGTCAACGAGCAGATTCGTCGCGAGTTGGCTGAACTGATCCGCACGGAGCTGAAAGACCCCCGGGTCGGCATGATCAGTCTGACTGACGTGGAAGTGACGCCGGACTACGCACACGCCAAGGTGTTTTTCAGCACCTTGGCGGATGCGGAGCAATTGGCGCAAATCCAGGTCGGGCTGGCCAAGGCCTCCGGCTTCCTGCGTCGGGAGCTGGGCCGGCGGGTGCGCATTCATACTACGCCGCAACTGCACTTCGTCTACGATGCCTCAATCGAGCATGGCACGAGTTTGTCCAAGCTTATCGATGAGGCAACGGAAGCCAGTAGCCACACTCCGGAAGACTGAAGGGCAAGCCTGCAATGACGCAAAAGCGCACCTGGAAACAGGTGGATGGGGTTTTGCTCCTCGATAAATCTTCCGGCATGACCTCCAACGACGCGCTGCAAAAGGCGCGTCGCCTATTTTCAGCGGCCAAGGCCGGGCATACCGGCACCCTGGATCCCCTGGCCTCCGGCTTATTGCCCCTGTGTTTCGGCGAGGCTACCAAGTTTGCCGCTGATCTTCTCGACGCAGACAAGGCGTACCACGCCGAGTTATTGCTGGGAGTGACCACCACTACCGGCGATGCAGAGGGGGATGTGTTGGAAAGCCGTCCGGTGCCAGAGATCGACACGGACCAGCTGGAGGCGGTGCTGGCGCGTTTTCGCGGTCCGATTCGTCAGGTGCCGCCCATGTATTCCGCCCTCAAGCGGGACGGCCGTCCGCTCTATGAGTTGGCCCGTCAGGGCATTGAGGTGGAGCGGGAGGCTCGGGACGTTGTCATTCATTCCCTGGTGGTCGAGCATTTCGCGGGTGCGGTTCTGCATCTGGCCGTGGATTGCAGCAAGGGCACCTACATCCGTAGCTTGGCGGAGGATATCGGCTCCACCTTGGGTTGTGGCGCCCATCTCACCGGCTTGCGTCGTACCCGGGTTGGCGATCTTCGCCTAGAGCAGGCGGTCTCCCTGGAAGTTTTGCAGGGAATGGCAGAAGAGGAGAGGGGGGCGTGTTTGCAACCCCTGGATTCCTTGCTGCAAAGCTTGCCGGTGATTGATCTGGATGCAACGGCAGCGGCCCGCTTCTGCCACGGCAATCCGGTGGCCGTCGTCGGTGGGGCTTCAGGCAAGACCCGGGTGTATGCGGCAGGGCGCTTGCTTGGCTTGGGCGATGCGACCGGCGATGAGCTGCGCCCCAAGCGTTTACTCCGGCAAGAGGCCTAGGCCATTCTTGCCTTGCTCCGAGGGGCGGTAGTCCGTATAATTCGCCCCTTCATTTTTGCAATCGCAAAGTGATTTTTTAACCGAGGCGCTTTGGCTCTATCAAACTGGGGCAGCGTCGTTTCATTGAAAGAGAGTTTGACATGTCTGTTAGCACCACTCAAAAAGCCCAGATCGTTGGCGATTTCCAGCGCGCCCAGGGCGACACCGGTTCCCCCGAAGTGCAAATCGCTCTGCTGACCGCTCGCATCAACGACCTGACCGGTCACTTCAAAGAGCACGCCAAGGATCATCACTCCCGTCGTGGCCTGCTGCGCATGGTTAGCCGCCGTCGCAAGCTGCTGGACTACCTGAAGCGTACCGATGTGGATAAGTATCGTTCCACCATCGAGCGTCTGGGTCTGCGTAAGTAATTCCCCCTATGCCCACCGCCCGCCCATGCGGTCGGGAGCAAGGACAAAAGAGCGGGCGGCCTTTGGGCCGCGCCGCTCTTTTTGTTTTGCAACCGGCGTAGGCGGCGGGTTAGCAACGCGGTAAAATCGCGCACGCATTAGCGAAGACACATAAAGAGAGAAAGGAAAGCATGTTTAACATTGCCAAGAAGACTTTTGCCTACGGCGCCCATCAGGTCACTATCGAGACCGGCGAAATCGCCCGTCAGGCCTCCGGCGCCGTTATCGTTTCCATGGATGAAACCGTGGTGCTGGTGAGCGTTGTTGCCGCCAAGCAGGCCAAGCCCGGCCAGGATTTCTTCCCCCTGACCGTCGATTACGTTGAAAAGACTTACGCTGCCGGCAAGATTCCTGGTGGCTTCTTCAAGCGCGAGGGCCGTCCTTCCGAGAAGGAAACTCTGACTTCCCGCCTGATCGACCGTCCGATCCGCCCTCTGTTCCCCGAAGGCTTCTATAACGAAGTGCAGGTCGTGGCCACCGTGATGTCCCTAAATCCCGAAGTGGATTCCGACATCCCCGCCCTGATCGGCGCTTCTGCTGCCCTGGCCCTGTCCGGCATTCCTTTCGCCGGCCCCATCGGTGCTGCCCGCGTCGGCTACATCAACGGCGAGTACGTGCTCAACCCCACCGCTACCCAGCTCAAGGAAACCCAGCTGGATCTGGTGGTTGCCGGTACCCAGTCCGCCGTGCTGATGGTGGAATCCGAAGCCAAGGAATTGTCCGAAGAAGTGATGCTGGGTGCCGTGGTGTTTGGCCACGAGCAGATGCAGGCCGCCATCAACGCCATCAACGCCCTGGTGGAAGAGGCCGGCAAGCCCGAGTGGGATTGGCAGGCTCCGGCCAAGGACGAAGTCCTGGCTGGCAAGCTGGAAAGCCTGGTCAAGGCCAAGCTGGAAGAGGCTTACAACATCACCGTCAAGCAAACCCGCAGCCAGCGCGTCAAGGAAATTCGCGCCGAGGCCGTGGCCGCCCTCTGTCAAGGCGAAGGCGCTCCGGACGAGAACACCATTGGCGATCTGTTCTTCAACCTGGAAGCCGGCATCGTCCGCGGTCGCATCCTGTCCGGCCAGCCCCGCATTGATGGTCGCGACACCCGCACCGTCCGCCCCATCAGCGTGCGTAACGGCGTGCTGCCCCGCACCCACGGTTCCGCCCTGTTCACCCGTGGCGAAACCCAGGCCCTGGTAGTAGCTACCCTGGGTACCGGTCGCGATGAGCAGATCATCGATGCCCTGGCCGGCGAGTACAAAGACCGCTTCATGCTGCACTACAACATGCCTCCCTACGCCACCGGCGAAACCGGCCGCGTCGGTTCCCCCAAGCGGCGTGAGATCGGTCATGGTCGTCTGGCCAAGCGCGCCCTGCTGGCCGTGCTGCCCCCGGCTGATGAGTTCTCCTACTCCATGCGCGTGGTTTCCGAGATCACCGAGTCCAATGGTTCCTCCTCCATGGCTTCCGTCTGTGGCGGCTCCCTCGCCCTGATGGACGCAGGTGTGCCCCTCAAGGCTCACGTGGCCGGTATTGCCATGGGTCTGATCAAGGAAGGCAACCGCTTTGCCGTGCTGACTGACATCCTGGGCGACGAAGATCACCTGGGTGACATGGACTTCAAGGTGGCTGGTACCGACTCTGGCGTGACCGCCCTGCAGATGGATATCAAGATCCAGGGCATCACCAAGGAAATCATGGCCGTGGCCCTGGATCAGGCCAAGGCGGGTCGTCTGCACATCCTAGGTCTGATGCAGGAAGCTATGGGAGGTCACCGGACCGAGATGTCTGCCTACGCTCCTCGCCTCTACACCATGAAGATCAATCCGGAAAAGATTCGTGACGTGATCGGCAAGGGCGGTGCAGTGATTCGTGCCATTACCGAAGAGACCGGCACCACCATCGATATTCAGGATGACGGCACCATCACCATCGCTTCTATTAATGGCGAAGCCGCCCAGGCTGCCCAGAAGCGTATTGAAGCCATCACCGCTGAAGTGGAAATCGGCAAGATCTACGAAGGTACCGTGCTCAAGCTGCTGGACTTCGGTGCTATCGTTAGCGTGCTGCCGGGCAAGGATGGTCTGCTGCACATCTCCCAGATCGCCAACGAGCGCGTCAATGCCGTGGCTGACTACCTCAAGGAAGGTCAGCTGGTACGCGTGAAGGTCCTGGAAGCCGACGAGAAGGGGCGTATCCGCCTCTCCATGAAGGCGATCGCAGCTGAGGAAGGCGCTGCCACCGAGGCGCAGCCCCAGCAATAAGGAAGGGCTCCCTTAGGGGTGAAAGAGGGCGCTAAGGCGCCCTCTTTTTTTGGGGTAGGTATCGATACCCGTTTCCTTCAGGCAATAAAAAAAGCGCAGCCGAAGCTGCGCTTTTTTTATTGCCTGTGACTTCTGTTTACTTGGCGACCTGCTTTTCCCGCAGCTCTTCCAGGGTCTTGCAGTCAATGCACAGGGTGGCAGTGGGGCGAGCTTCCAGGCGCTTGATGCCGATTTCGACGCCGCACTTGTCACAAAAACCGTAATCGTCGCCATCGATGCGACCCAGGGTTTCATCGATTTTCTTGATCAGCTTACGTTCCCGGTCCCGGTTCCGCAGCTCCAGGGCAATATCGGTTTCCTGGCTGGCCCGGTCGTTGGGGTCGGCAAAGACAGTGGCCTCATCCTGCATGGTGTGTACCGTGCGCTCGATATCCGCTACCAGTTCCTGTTTTAGCGTCTCCAGGATGGTACGGAAGTGGGCCAGCTGCTTGCTGTTCATGTATTCCTCGCCCTTTTTGGGGACGTAGGGCGTGAAATGTTTATGGAGCAATTCTTCAGCCATGGTCGGTGACCTATCCGTTTTGCGAAAAGGCGATTAAATATCAGAAAAGCATCTTACCTGCAAGATTTCTCTTTTGCATGAAAAAAATTGCAAAAATGTAATTGACCAGTAGGGAGGTGGTGTGTAGAATGCGCACTTCTTCGGGGCGTAGCGCAGCCTGGTAGCGCATCTGCTTTGGGAGCAGAGGGTCGTGAGTTCGAATCCCACCGCCCCGACCAGCAGATTCAGGTTGCACCCAAGGCGAGCGAGAATTAGCGCCCGTAGCTCAACAGGATAGAGCAACGGCCTTCTAAGCCGTAGGTTGTGAGTTCGAGCCTCGCCGGGCGCGCCAAAAAAGTTTCAGTGGCGGCATTAGCTCAGTTGGTAGAGCACTGGATTGTGATTCCAGGTGTCACCGGTTCGATCCCGGTATGTCGCCCCAAGTACTAGAAAACCCGGCTTTATGCCGGGTTTTCTTTTTTCTCCCCTAAAAGTTCAAGATTCCGCTTTTGTTGGCGGTTTCATGCTTTTTGCCATGATTCCCAGCGTTGGCAGGGTGCTGTTGTCCTTGCCCACGTCCAGCAGCACCAGATTGCCGTGTTTACCAATATCCCGCATGGCATCGATGCGGTTGGTCTCCAGCAGCACGGTGAGGGCTTCCGGGGAGCTGACGTTGTATTTCTCGAACTCGGCCAGGGAGTCCCGCAGGCCTTCTGCCAGGAGCTTGCGGGAGTCGGCTAGGCCTTTTGCCCGGGCGCGCTGGGCTTCTGCTTCAGCCTCGGCCTGTCTTACTGTTTTGATGCGCATGGCTTCGGCCTCCTGCTCAGCTGCTTCCCGTTCCCGCTTGGCGGCGACGACGCGATTGAAGGAAGACTGGACATCGCTGGAGACTGAGGGCTGGTCCACCAATACGGCCTCTAGAACATAGCCGAATTCCGCCAGTTTTTCTGACAGCGCTTTTTCTACCTGGGTGACCAGGTGATCCCGGTCCTTGAATAGGTCTTCCAGGGTCATGGAGGCGGCGATAGCGCGAATGGTGTTGAGGACCCAGGTGGATATCTGGCCGGAAGCGTTTTGCAGCTTGTACCAGGCATCCATGGCCCGCTGGGGTTCCACTCGGATCATCAAGCTGACCGGCAGGGAGACGAACATGTTGTCCGAGGTCTTGACCTCGACCGTGCTCTGAACCTCGTCAATGCGCAGGGAGAGGGTGCCGACGACGCGCTGGAAGGGGAAGAAGATCCAGTTCAGTCCAGGCTCCAGTACCCGGGCGTAGCGGCCCAGGGTTTCAACGACGGCGGCGGTCTGC
This sequence comes from Azospira sp., assembly GCA_035255085.1. Taxonomy (GTDB): domain Bacteria; phylum Pseudomonadota; class Gammaproteobacteria; order Burkholderiales; family Rhodocyclaceae; genus Azospira. The sequence continues at coordinate 94,396 of DATEZY010000100.1, forward strand.
TGGTTGATGATGCGAATGCCGAGAATGCCGAGAATGCCCAGGACCAGGGCGATGATGACGATTAGGGTGAGCAATTCCATGGGATGGTTTCTCCGTTTGCAATGACGTCAGTGTAATCCTGGTGTAATTTTTCCTGGTTAATATTGCTACACATAAAGGGGCGGGTGCCCTGATAATATAAGGAACAGAGACGATGGAAATGGAAAGCATCCTGGCCCGTATCATTCGCGATACACGCAGCCAGTGGGGCCTGCGCTAAGGCGCCGAGGCTTCCTAAAAATAAAAACGCCCAGGCCTTGGCCTGGGCGTTTTCGTTGATGATCCAGATCAGCTTAGTCCGGCAGTTCTTCCCGGCGCAGCAGAAAGACGAATTGGTCGCCGCCGCTGGTGTCGAGCCAGGTGAACGGGGTCTGGGGGTAGGCCGCTTCCAAGTCGTCCCGGTTATGGCCGATCTCGACCACCAGCAGGCCGCCCGGGTTGAGGTGGTCCTTGGCTTCACGCAGCAGGGTGCGCACCAGGTCCAGGCCATCCTCGCCGCCGGCCAGGGCCAGTTCCGGCTCGTGGCGATACTCCTGGGGCAGGGTCGCCATGGATTCGGCATTGACATAGGGCGGGTTGGAAATGATCAGGTCGTATTTCTGACGGGCCAGGCCAGCGAAGAGGTTGGACTGGACCAGCCGCACCTCCTCTTCCAGGCCGTAGTCGGCGACGTTACGGCGGGCCACGTCCAGGGCATCGGGGGAGATGTCCACTGCATCGACTTTGGCTTCGGGGAAGGTCAGGGCAGCCAGGATGGCCAGGCAACCGGAACCGGTGCAGATGTCGGCGACCCGGGTGACTGCCCAGGGATCTTCGATCCAGGGGGCAAACTGCTCAGCCAGGAGTTCGGCGATGAAGGAGCGGGGCACGATCACCCGCTCATCCACGTAGAAGCGGTGTTCGCCTAGCCAGGCTTCGTGGGTCAGGTAGGCAGCGGGCACCCGGGTGGTGACCCGGCGGTCGATGATTTGCAGTACTTCCTGGCGTTCGGACTGGGTCAGGCGGGCATCGAGGAAGGGCTCCAGGCGGTCCAGAGGCAGGTGCAGGGTGTGCAGGATGAGATAGACCGCCTCATCATAGGCATTGTCGCTGCCGTGGCCAAAAAACAGCTGGGTTTCGTTGAAGCGGCTGACGGCGTAGCGCAGCAGGTCGCGGACGGTGAAAAGTTCGTTGCGGGCTTGTTCTAGCATGGTATTTAGGCCAGGAGTTTTTCCAGAATGCGGCGATAGGTAGCGGCCAGGCGGGGCAGGGCTGCAGCCTCGACGCATTCGTTGATTTTGTGGATGGTGGCGTTCACCGGCCCCAGTTCGATGACCTGGGGGCAGATTTCAGCGATGAAGCGGCCGTCGGAAGTGCCGCCGGTGGTGGATAACTCAGCTTCCAGACCCAGTTCTTCCCGGATGGCAGCGGTTGCTGCTTCCACCAGGGGGCCCTTGCCGGTGAGGAAGGGCTTGGCGCCCAGGGTCCAGGCCAGGGTGTAGTCGATGCCATGTTTGGCCAGGATGGCCTCGAGGCGGTCCTTCAGGCCTTCCGGGGTGCTGGCGGTGGAGAAGCGGAAATTGAAAAGAATTTCCACCGTGCCGGGAATGACATTGGTGGCGCCGGTACCACCCCTGATGTTGGAAATCTGCCAGGTGGTGGGTGGAAAGAATTCATTGCCCTGGTCCCATTCGGTACCCGCCAATTCGGCGATGGCCGGGGCCGCCAGGTGAATCGGGTTCTTGGCCAGGTGGGGGTAGGCGATATGGCCTTGAATGCCCTTGACCGTCAGCTTGCCGGAGAGGGAGCCGCGGCGGCCATTCTTGACCATGTCGCCGAGGGTTGCGACCGATGTGGGTTCGCCGACGATACAAAAATCCATGGTCTCGCCCCGGGCCCGCAGGGTTTCCACCACGGCAGTGGTGCCGTCGATCGCATCCCCTTCCTCGTCGGAGGTCAGGAGAAAGGCGATGGAGCCACGATGCGCCGGGTGCTGGGCGACAAATGCCTCGACGGCGCTAACGAAGGCCGCCAGGGAGCCCTTCATGTCGGCGGCACCGCGGCCGTAGAGGAAGCCGTCCCGGTAGGTCGGGGTGAAGGGGTCGGATTGCCATTGCTCACGGGGGCCGGTGGGCACCACATCGGTGTGGCCGGCCAGACAGACCAGGGGGGCGGTGTTGCCGCGGCGAGCCCAGAGATTGGTGACGCCGCCCCGGTTGATGGCCTCCAGGGAAAAGCCTGCCGCCTTGAGGCGCTGGGCAATGATGTCCATGCAGCCGCCATCCTCGGGGGTGACCGAGGCTACGGCGATCAGTTGCTCGGCCAGGGCGAGCGTGGGGTCGTTGTGCATTGGTGGGGTTTTTCTTATTCGGGCAGGGTGAGGTTGAATTCTTTAAACGAGGTAGCTCCGGCGTTGGCCGCCTGGGTGTCGCTAGCGGCTTCGCGGTTCTGTTCCCCTGTCTCTGCCTGGGGTTTGTTCTCTTCCGAGTTGTTGATCAGCCAGGAGAGGTTGGTGGGGGAATCCGAGGAGCCTAGGGCCTCGTCCAGGGTGATAGTCCCGGCGCGGTAGAGGCGGAACAGATCCTGCTCGAAGGTCTGGGAGCCAGGAGCCAGGCTTTGTTCCATGGCTTCCTTGATGCCGTTGATTTCTCCCCGCTCGATCAGTTCCTGGATGTGGCGGGTGTTGAGCATGATTTCCGCCGTGGGAACACGCTTGCCATCCGGCTTCTTCACCAGGCGCTGGGAAATGATGGCCTTCATGCTGACCGAGAGGTCCAGGTAGAGGGCGGAGCGGTTTTCCAGGGGGAAGAAGTTGATGATGCGGTTTAGTGCGTGATAGCTGTTGTTGGCGTGCAGGGTGGCCAGGCACAGGTGGCCGGTCTGGGCGTAGGCCAGGGCTGCCGACATGGTCTGCTTGTCGCGGATCTCGCCGATCAGAATGCAGTCCGGGGCCTGGCGCATGGCGTTCTTCAGGGCGTTGTCCCAGTCCAGCGTGTCCATGCCCACTTCGCGCTGGTTGACAATGGATTTCTTGTGCTTGAACAGGAATTCGATGGGGTCTTCCACCGTCAAAATATGGCCGGACCGGTTGATGTTACGGTGGTCCAGCATGGAGGCGATGGTGGTGGACTTGCCCGAGCCGGTGGAGCCGACGATCAGGATCAGGCCCCGCTTTTCCATGATCAATTCCCCCAGGGCGGGGGGGAGCCCCAGGCTGTCCAGAGGGGGGATATTCCCCAGAATGTAGCGGACGACGATGGAAACGGAGCCCCGCTGGCGGAACAGGTTGATCCGGAAATTGCCGACCCCGGCCTGGCCGATGGACAGGTTCATTTCCATGTCCCGCTCGAAAGCAGCCAGCTGTTCCGGCTTGAGCAGTTCCTGGGTGATCTTTTCGATCGTCGCCGGATCCATGACTTGCTGGTTGACCGGGATGGTGTTGCCCTGGATCTTGATATGGATCGGGGTGCCGGCGGAAATAAAGATGTCCGAGGCCTGTTTTTCGGCCATGAGCTGAAACAGCTTGTCGAGAATCATGCGTTTTTCCGCCAGTGATGGTGGTTGTATGGTGGGTTTGCGGGGTGGTACCTGGAAATAAAACGCCCCTGGCGCCGATGAGGGATGCCAGGGGACGTAAGGGTGCTAGCTTAGTCGCGCAGCAGTTCGTTGATGCTGGTCTTGGCCCGGGTCTGGGCATCCACCTTCTTCACGATCACGGCACAGTACAGGCTGTGGCTGCCATCCTTGGCCGGCAGGTTGCCGGAAACGACCACGGAGCCGGGGGGGATGCGGCCGTAGGTGATCTCGCCGGTTTCCCGGTCGTAGATCTTGGTGGATTGGCTGATATAGACGCCCATGGAAATCACCGAGCCTTCGCCGACGATGACGCCTTCCACCACTTCGGAGCGGGCGCCGATGAAGCAGTTGTCCTCGATGATAGTGGGGTTGGCCTGGAGGGGTTCCAGCACGCCGCCGATACCAACGCCACCGGAGAGGTGCACGTTCTTGCCGATCTGGGCGCAGGAGCCGACGGTGACCCAGGTATCGACCATGGTGTTTTCATCAACGTAGGCGCCGATGTTCACGTAGGAGGGCATCAGCACGGCGCCCTTGGCGATGAAGGCGCCGCGGCGGGCCACGGCCGGCGGCACAACGCGGAAACCGCCCTGGCGGAACTTGTGTTCGTCGTAGCTGGCGAACTTGGTTTGCACCTTGTCGAAGAAGCGCAGGTCGCCGGATTGCTGCAGCACGTTGTCTTCCAGGCGGAAGGAGAGCAGCACGGCCTTCTTGATCCACTGGTGGGTGACCCAGTCACCGTTGATTTTTTCAGCCACCCGCAGGGAACCCTGGTCCAGCTGCTCCAGCACGTGGGCCACGGCTTCGCCGATCTTGGCAGGGGCGGTGCCGGGTTGCAGGGAGGTACGGTTCTCCCAGGCGTCTTCGATGATCTTCTGCAGTTCTTGCATGTTGTCGTTTCCGTTGTGGGGTTAGAGTTGCTGTACGAATTTGCGCAGGCGCTCGGCTGCTTCCAGGCAATCGACCAGGGGCGCCACCAGGGCAATGCGGATAAAATTCTTGCCGGGGTTCACGCCCCGTGCCTCGCGTGCCAGGTAGCTGCCCGGCAGGACGACCACATTATAGTCGGCGAGCAGACGGCGGGCGAATTCGCTATCGGCGATGGGAGTCTTGGCCCACAGGTAGAAGCTGGCATCGGGCAGGCCGGTTTGCAGCACGGAGGCGACGATGGGGGTTACCGCATCGAATTTTTCCTTGTACTGGCGGCGGTTTTCCCGCACGTGCTCCTCGTCGTTCCAGGCGGCCACGGAGGCAGCCTGCACCGCCGGGTTCATGGCGCCGCCGTGGTAGGTACGGTAGAGCAGGAATTGCTTCAGGGCGGCCGCATCGCCGGCGACAAAACCGGAGCGCAGGCCTGGCACGTTGGAGCGCTTGGACAGGGAAGAGAACATCACCAGTCGCTCGAAACCACGGCCCAGGAGCTTGGCCGCCTGCAGGCCGCCCAGGGGCGGGTTGGCCTCGTCGAAGAAAATTTCCGAATAACACTCGTCCGAGGCAATGATGAAGCCGTATTTGTCCGACAGGGCGAAGAGCTGCTTCCAGTCTTCCAGGTTCAATACCTTGCCGGTCGGGTTGCCCGGGGAGCAGACGTAGAACAGTTGCACCCGGCTCCATTCCTCGGCGGAGAGGGAATCCAGGTCCAGGGCAAAGTTGTTCTCGGGCAGGGTGTTGAGGAAGCGGGGCTCGGCACCGGCCAGGTAGGCCGCGCCTTCGTAGATTTGATAGAAGGGGTTGGGGCTGACCACCAGGGGGGTATAGCCCTTGGACGGATCGATCACCGTCTGGGCGAAGGAGAACAGGGCCTCCCGGGAACCATTCACCGGCAGGACTTCCGTATCCGGATTGATGCCGGCCAGGCCGTAGCGGCGCTCCAGCCAGGCGGCGATAGCCTGGCGCAGGGCGGGGATGCCCTGGGTTGTGGGATAATTCGCCAGCCCCGCCAGGCCGGCGCTCAGGGCTTCCTTGATGAAAGCCGGCGTCGCATGCTGGGGTTCGCCGATGGAGAGTTTGATCTCCCGCAGCGCCGGGTTGGGGGTGACACCCTGGAACAGTTGGCGGAGTTTCTCGAAAGGATACGGCTGGAGCTTGGCGAGGTGGGGATTCACGGTCGGGTCAGTCTTGGACGGAAACGGCACATTATAAAGGGCGAAGGGGGAGTGCGTGGCGGAACAAGGACAGAACGGTAGGCTGGCAGTCTGGGCCCTCCTGGCCGGAGCGTTGACCTGGGGGGTGTTGTGGTATCCCTACCGGGTGCTGGCCAGCCAGGGGGTCGGCGGGGTGCTGGCCTCGGTGCTGACCTATGCCGTGGCTCTGGCCCTGGCCCTGCTCATCTGGCATCGGCAGCTGGGGCCGGTGCGCCCCTCGGGCTTACTGTTGGCCATCGGCCTGAGCGGGGCCGCCTGCAACCTGGGCTACGTCCTGGCTACCCTGCACGGCGAAGTGATGCGGGTGCTGTTGCTGTTTTACCTGGCGCCACTGTGGACGGTGTTGCTGGCCCGCCTCTGGCTCGGGGAACGGCTAAACCGGGTGGGGGCAGGAGTGGTAGCCCTTTCGGTGGTCGGGGCCGCCACCATGCTCTGGCATCCGGAGCTGGGATTGCCCTGGCCGAAGAATGGGGCCGAGTGGCTGGGCCTGGGGGCCGGCATGCTGTTCGCCTGCGCCAATGTGCTGTCGCGCAAGGCGGAAAACATTTCCATCGCGCAGAAATCCACCGCCATCTTTGCCGGTGCTGTGGTTTTGGGCGGGTTGCTGCTGGTGCTGGGAATCGAGCCCTGGGCCGCCGGCAGCGTCGGGGCAAACTGGGGGCTGCTGCTGGGCGTGGGCGTGGTGTTGCTGGTGATCAACATGGTGGTGCAGTTTGGCCTGGGGCATTCGCCGGCCAACCGGGCCATCGTCATCCTGCTCTCGGAACTGGTGTTCGCGGCCCTGGCGTCCTGGATATTGGCCGGGGAGATGATGGGGGCCCGGGAGTGGTTGGGGGGCGGCATGATCGCCGCCGCCAGTCTGTTCTCCGCCCGGGTGGGGGAGGGAGCGCCGGCCTGAGGCCGGCGCCTAGCCGAAACTACCGGCCTACTTCAGGCTTTTTTACTCGGTAGCGCCGCAGCAGGCCTTGTACTTCTTGCCGCTGCCGCAGGGGCAGGGGTCGTTACGGCCGACCTTGCCACCTTCCCGGCGTACGGTGCCACCGCTACGCTTGGCCAGCCAGAACCGGTACATGTCGGCCACGGCCACCGGCAGGTCGTCTTCACACTGGCGCTCCAGGTCTTCCAGCTCCTGGCCTTCGACCCATTCTTCGCCATGTTCCTTGGCAGCGGCTTCGGCCTCGCCAGTGAGGACCATGAGAGGGAACAGGCGTTCGTCGATCCAGTTCAACTCTTCCTCGTCGTCGATGGCATCAAACCAGTCTTCGGGGGAACCGTCCACGCCGTGGAGGAAGCCGATACACCAGGGCTTGAAATCGCTGGGGGCGTCGTCACCTTCTTCCTTGCCGTAGAGCAGCAGCAAGAGGGGTTCGTTGGAGGCCAGCAGTTCGGCCTGCTTGGCAGCAAAGCGGCGCAGCAGGGCGGCGGCTTCCTGGCCGGCCTCGCTGGCGACGGCTTCCTCGGAACCGAGGATTTCCACCAGCCACTGTTCTTCGGGCGTCGGCACCGGGCCGGCCAGGGCTGCGCAGAGGTAACCCTGGAGTTCGTCCAGGTCCATGGTCAGCTCCAGGGCCGGATCGTCGAGCAGGGCTTCGAGACGGTCCAGGTCGGCGTCTGCCAGGGGGGTGGCAGGGGTTGCGGCAGTGTTCATGCTTATCCTCGGGTGTTGGAATCGGTATCGAAAGCGGTCAGGTCGACCCGGGGTTCGGGTTTCCAGCCCTTTTTCCGATAGTCGGCCACCACATTGGTGAAAATGCCGCCGCGCACGAAGAACTTGGCGGTCAGGCGCATGTAGCGGGGCTTGGTGGCCTTTACCAGGTCATCCAGGATGCGGTTGGTGACGGCTTCGTGGAAGCAACCTTCATCCCGGAAGCCCCAGATGTAGAGCTTCAAGCTTTTCAATTCGACGCAGGTCTTGTCCGGCACGTAGTCCAGATACAGGGTGGCGAAGTCCGGCTGGCCGGTCTTCGGGCACAGGCAGGTGAACTCCGGAATCTGCATATGAATGTGGAAATCCCGGTCGGGCGCGGGGTTGGGGAAAGTTTCCAGGGATTTGGAAGGTTTGGTGCTCATGGCGTTGGTTTTCGTCGGCTAGGTTCAAAATGCTATTATACGCGCCCTGCAGTACCGTTCCGGGGGCGTTCATGCGCCCCCTTCGCTTAAACGGAGAGAGAAAGAGACGGGTAAGAGAAGGGCGTTCGAGCGCCCCCAGCTGCCGCGCCCCGATTGCCGCCTGATATCACGATGCGTCTGACCAAGCTCAAACTCGCCGGTTTCAAGTCCTTTGTCGACCCCACCTCGGTAGCCCTGCCCGGGCAACTGGTGGGCGTGGTGGGGCCCAATGGCTGCGGCAAATCCAATATCATGGATGCCGTGCGCTGGGTGCTGGGCGAATCCAAGGCTTCCGAACTGCGTGGCGAATCCATGCAGGACGTCATCTTCAACGGCTCTTCCAACCGCAAACCGGTTTCCCGGGCGTCGGTGGAACTGATTTTCGACAACTCCCTGGGCCGGGCCCTGGGCCAGTGGAGCCAGTACGCCGAGCTGTCGGTGAAGCGGGTGCTGACCCGGGCCGGCCAGTCCGACTACCTGATCAACAACCTCAAGGTCCGGCGTAAGGACATTACCGATCTGTTCCTCGGCACCGGCCTGGGACCCCGTGCATACGCCATCATCGGCCAGGGCATGATTTCCCGCATCATCGAGGCCAAGCCCGACGAATTGCGGGTATTCCTTGAAGAGGCTGCCGGGGTGACCCGGTACAAGGAGCGGCGCAAGGAGACCGAAGGTCGCCTGGCCGATACCCGGGAGAACCTGACCCGGGTGGAAGACATCCGCCTGGAGCTGGCTTCCCAGATGGAGCGCCTGGAAGCCCAGGCCGCCGTGGCCCGCCAGTACCACCAGCTGAACGATGACCTGACGCGCAAGCAGCAACTGCTGTGGCTGATCCGGCGCAACGATGCCCGGGCCGAGCAGGAACGGGTGGCCCGGGAAATCGACCGCAGCACCAACGATCTGGAAGCCCAGATGGCCGCCCTGCGGGAAACCGAGGCGCTGCTGGAAGAATCCCGGGAGGCCCATTTCGCCGCCAGCGACGGTCTGCACCAGGCCCAGGGTGACCTGTTTACGGTCAATGCCGACGTGGCCCGGCTGGAGGCTGAAATCCGCCACCAGCGCGAATCCCGCATTCAACTCCAGGCTCGCCTGACCCAGCTGGAAGGGGAGCGGGAGCATTGGCGCGAACAGACCGAGCGCCTGGATGCCGAGGATGTGCGCTGGCGCGAACAGGAACTGGTGGCCGAATCCCGTCTTGAGCAGTCCCAGATGAAGCTGGAGGCCCGCCAGGAGCG